>WQSZ01000025.1 GCA_009787645.1 Candidatus Fibrimonadales bacterium
ATATGGGTTCCGGTGACGGTTCTCGCTCCAAAGCGGAGATTATGGCTGTTGTTAATGCTCGCATGCCTGGCTTGCGCAACATATACAACAAGTATTTGAAGTTGAAACCCGGCTTTAGCGGCAAGGTTACTCTCAAATTCACCATTGCTCCCGGTGGCGATATTGTAAGCATTTCCATTGTATCCAGCACCACAGGCTATGGCGAATTTGATAACGCTGTTAAGAACATGGTGGCAACTTGGAAGTGGAAGGCTATCAAGAGCGGTAACACAACACCTACTATTCCGTTTAATTTCACTGAATAAAGTTATTTGTTAAAAAAAATGGCGCAATTTTATTGCGCCATTTTTTTTATTTTCTAAATTTTCATCTTGTATGAAAATCACGGCTACGGAATTTCAACTTCTTAGAGATTACATAGAAGAGCAATGTGGAATCTGCCTAAATAAAGACAAGGCTTATTTGCTTGAGAATAGGCTATCTTCTATTATTGAGTTCTATAAATGCAAGGATTTTTCGGAATTCTATTACATTGTGAAAAGCGGTCAGCACAGAGATTTAAAAGACAAGCTTATAGATGCAATGACTACAAATGAGACCTTGTGGTTCAGAGATTCTCATCCGTATTCTATTTTAAGGGAAAAAATTTTGCCGAGTTTTACCCAGGCGGTCAAGGATGGCAAAAAAACACAGATCAATATTTGGAGCGCAGCCAGCAGTACAGGCCAGGAGCCTTATAGCATAGCTATGACTGTGCGTGATTTTTGCATGGGACAAACCATAATCAAAAAAGAAATGGTGAAGATTACTGCAACTGACATCTCCGATTCTTGCCTTGCAAAGGCGAAGATTGGCAAATACGATTCCGTAGCTATGAGTAGAGGCGTTACGCCGGAACAGTTGAATAGATATTTCGTTAAAGATGCTACGGGCAGCCATACAATTAATAGCGAGATTAGAGATATGGTAAAGTTCCAGAAATTTAATCTGCAAGACAATCCCATAGCTTTGGACCCGCATTTCGATTTGATATTTATGCGCTACGTGGCTATTTATTTTAGCGAAGAATTTAAAAAGGGCTTGTACACCAGGCTTGCGAGAGTGCTTATGCCCAAAGGCTTTCTGTTGATAGGTGCTGTAGAAACTCTCAGAGGCGTGAGCGAGGACTTTGAATTGCTATCGCATGCCGGTGGCCTTTATTATCAATGCAAACGTTAAACACGTGCGCTTTCAATGTTGAACAATAAAATACCCTTGCATCCAAGGTCTTGCAATTTATCCATTACGTGATTCACATCTTCGCTTTTTACCATTGCTTTTACCGAATACCAGTTTTTGTTTTGTAATGGAGCTACGGTTGGAGATTCAATGCCTGGGGTTATGGCACAGGCTTGTTCAAGCAGGGTTGTGGGAACATCATATTCCACCATTTTATAGCTCATGGCTAAGAGCTTGCCTTCTAGGCGGCGCATAAGATTGCACACTTCTGTGCAGTCTTGGCGGTTTGGGTGCACAAACAGAGCTGCGTTGCTAAGGAACAGCGGTTCACCTAAAATGCGAAGCCCGGCTTGTTTTAATGTTGTTCCTGTTTCTACAACATCCACAACTGCATCTGCAACTCCAAGCCCAACGGAAATTTCCACTGCGCCTTCCAGCGTTACAAGTTCCATATTCGGATTTTTAAAGTAGTTGCGCACTATGCCAGGGAAACTCGTTGCTATGCGTAAATTTTTGAGTTCATCAATTTTTTGATATTTGCTTTGTTCGGGCACTGCTACGCAATGCTTGCTTGCGCCGAAAGGCAGGTCGAGTATTTTTATCGCAGGGCTCAGAGCTTCTACGCAAAAGTCCAAGCCGGTTATACCGGCATCTATAATGCCGTTGCCAACATACATGGGAATATCATTTGGGCGCAGAAAATAAAATTCAATACCATTAGCCAAGTCTATAGAGCTAAGGCTTTTCGTGGATTTGCTGGCTTTATAGCCACAAGCTTTTAATAGTTCAATAGCAGGCTCGGAAAGCATGCCTTTATTTGGAATGGCAACTTTTATCATTGAGGGTAATTTAGAAATTAAATCACAGACTTCACACTATTGATATAATCCAAAATGTAGAAGAACAGGAATATTAAATCGCTTACCACTATGAAAATAAAAGAGCTCACAACGGATCGCGAAGTTGCAATTGGCACGGCACGTTGGTCGTTTGGAATGCGGGTTCCATAATAGCAGGCGTTGGTTACAATTATTGAAGCGAATATAACCGGTTTTAAAAAACCTACTACAAAATCAAAAGGTCTCAGTGCGACTAGAATCGAATGAAAATATGAACTCCATTCAAGTTGAATTTTGAAAACTCCTTCCAAAAAAAATGTTGCGATCTTTGTGATCAAAAAACCAGTGCCTATTGCAGATAGGCAAAAAAAAGCATTTGCAAGGAGCATAGCCAAAATTCCACCTATGAGCGCAGGCATAATTAAAAATCGTATGCGACATATACCGAGCGTTTCCAGCGCATCTATTTCCGAGTTCACCTTCATGCTGGCTATGCGTGTTGTTAAGGAACTTCCGCTACGGCCTGCAATTAAGAAGCCCGTTAAAATTGGCCCCAATTCACGCACTATGGCAATTACCATTAAGTTTCCGAAAAAATTTCCGAACCCTACTTTGGGCACAAGACCTGCAGTGTTTATTATAAGCACTGTTCCCAGAATTGTGCCGACTATGAGTATGAGCGGCAGAGATTTTATGCCTATGTTGTAAATATGTGAAATTATTTGATGAAAATCTATGCGTCTGTTGCCTTTGCCGGAAAAAAGCGAGCGTATGGACAGGAATAAAAGTGATAGCAATTGCCCTGCATGCGATCGCAAAAACCAAAGTCCAAATCTTGTTAAAGTATTGCCTGGCGCTGACGGTTTATACATTTTGAGCCTCAATTAGCAAGGCGTCTATTTCTTTCCACAACTCCGGCAGTCCTTTTTGATTTTTTGAGCTTACGGTGAGCGGATATTGCGGCAGGCAAAAATTTTCCTTTATATTTTTTTTTGCGGCTATAAGTTCTGACTGGTTGAGTTTATCGGCTTTGCTTGCGACAAGGAGCAGGGGAATGTTTGCATTTTTTATTCCGTTTATCGTTTCAAAGTCTATTGGGTGTCCGCCGTGCCGTATATCAAGCAGATATACTATGCCTTTAAGGTCATGCGCTTTTTCCACATAATTTTTTATGCGATTTGCCATATCGTCTCGCATGGTTTTGCTGACTTTTGCATATCCTACGCCGGGTAGATCAACAAAGTAGTATGAATTGTTTACAAGAAAAAAATTGATTTCCCGTGTTTTGCCGGGGGTGTTGCTTGTTTTTACGATCTGTTTTTTAAAGAGCGCATTCATAAGGCTTGATTTGCCGGCATTTGAACGTCCCAGAAATGCAATTTGCGCAATACCTTCGCATGGCACCTGTTTTATGGAGGTAGCACCGAGAGCAAAATTTACGGAGGATATTTGCATTATGAGACAAAATAGAAATTCATCGCTGCATTTATTTTAGAACATCGCTCTTAGCATAAGAGCTACGCCGCCTAAATCCCAGGAATTCAAAATAGCGTTTTTATCACTGGACTTAACTTCAAGGCTCAAATATCCAAGCTCGCCCCAAATAGAGAATCCTTCCCACTCCCAAAAACGATAACCCAAAAATACTCCAAAGCCACTTCCCAAAGGATCAAAATATGCCTTTGCATTACCCCAAGAAGAATAAATTTCCGTACCCGGAAGCATCCAGTAATAGCGCAAAAATAAACTGAAATAATCACCGTTTTTCATTGAAATAAAATCTGGAGAAATCAACAGGCGATACTCCGCAAAAAGAGGAAATGCTTGCAGTGCGTATTCATAGTTACGGCTTTCACCGTGTTTGTCCGTCAAAACAACCAACTCGCTGTTATATACAAACCCTGCGCCCAAACCCACCGAATGCACATCACTGAACTGCCATATTAAACCTGCCATTATTGGAAACGCCAAATTCGCAGTCTGAAATTCCTGCTTTTCCGGTATTATAAAACCTGTAGGATCGGCATTGTAATAATCATTATATTTGACAAACTGGGTGTCTAAAAGCTCTTTGAATTTAGAACGCCCCTTAAAATTTATGAACTGCGCTCCAATCGATGCAAAAAAATGAAGACCCGGCTTTATTTTTGCGGAATCCGCTACAGTCGTATTTACTGTAACTGTGTTTGCCGCAATTGTGTCTGCGATAGCGATATTTATGGTGTCTGCAACAGCCGTATCTGCTACAGTTGCAACAGTTGTATCTACGGCGGTTGTGTCTGCAAAGGCCGCTGCGCATAAGAGCAGGCAAAAAATTATAGCTTTTCTGAAAATCATTTTTCTAGATTACTAAAAATAGGAAATTTTGCGGAGGTTTTATGAACTTGAAAAAACTTTTATCTTGTGTTGGCCTTTCGCTAGCCTTGGCATTAATTTTATCCTGCTCAGATAACAATAGCAATAGTTCACAGGACGATTCAGGCAAGTCTCCAGACGGAAACTGTACAGACGTGCTTCCTAAGGGGAATAGCCCGGTTGAGGCCTATGGCGAATTGAAGGTTAAAGGGAATAAGCTGGTAGGCTCAAAAACCGGTTGCGCAGCAGTGCAAGTCAAAGGTGTAAGCCTTGGCTGGAGCAACTCAGGCTGGGAAAGTGCTCGTTTTTTCAACAGCACGGCGGTTAATGCCATGGTCAGTGACTGGAAAGCCGAAATAGTCAGAGTTCCTATGGGCTATGCGGCCAGCAGTGCCGAAAACGAATGGAATGGTAGATATTTACAGGACAAAACCAATAACATGAAACGTGTTAAAGACGCTATAGATGCTGCCATTGCTAAAAATGTTTATGTGATTATCGACTGGCATGCTCATAATGCCCATGAAAGACCATCAGATGCTATAGAGTTCTTTACCGCAATGGCTCAGACCTATGGCGCAAATGATCATGTTATCTTTGAAATATACAATGAGCCTAAGAATGACCACGGCGGAACTTGGGAAAATATAAAAGCTTATGCGGAACAGGTGATTCCGGTCATTCGTGCTCATTCGGACAATTTGATTTTGGTAGGAACCCGTCATTATTCCAGGCATCTGGAAGATGTAGTCGGGAATGCGTTGACCGATAATAATGTCGGTTATGTGCTGCATTTTTATTCGGAGAATCTCACTTTGGATCGCATCTTGGAAAGCGATGATCCGAGTTCTCCGACTTTTAGAGGTGCTATCACTCAAGCTGTGAATGCCGGTCTTCTTGTTTTTATAAGCGAATACGGAACAACCAATAGCAATGGCGGGCAAGGCGATAAACTGAATTCGCATGATAGCGCACGTACTGATGAATGGATGGCGTTTTTGGATGAACATAAAATTTCGTCCTGTGCTTGGCATGTGAATAACAAAGGAGAAGGCTCGGCCTTTTTCACAACCTCGTTTAATCCTCTTTCGGGGGATTATAACGATAAGGGTTCCATGAAAGCATCAGGCGCATATATTTACGATATGTTAAACGAATGGGCTAGAACCGTAGCTTGGCGAAAGTAATTTTGTAAATTATCGTCTCCAACACGCGAAAGTGGCGGAATTGGCAGACGCACTAGGCTTAGAACCTAGCACCGCAAGGTATGGGAGTTCAACTCTCCCCTTTCGCATAGCATTTTTACCAGGAGAGAACATTGGCTATAAATTGTCAAACAAATATCAGCGAAACTGACGAAAACCATCGCTCAGTTGAATTTACCGTTTCTTTTAGCGAAATGGACAAGCTTTTTGAAAGAAGCATCGGAGAATTTCGCAAACAGGTATCCATGAAGGGCTTTCGTCCCGGACAAGTTCCAAAACAGCTCTTTGTATCACGTTTTGGCGAAGAAGTGTACCACGAAACCGTGGAAAGGGTAGTGAACGGCGACCTCAGAGAAGAACTTGAAAAAATCGTTGAAAAATGGAAAACAGAGGAAAAACTGGAAATAGCAGCTCCTGCCTCGCAAGGCGAGCTTCATGCAGAACGTGGGCAAGACCTCACATACAAGCTCATACTTGCGCTAAACAAGCCTCTAACGGCGCAAGGCTACAAAGACCTTGGGGTCAAAGTTTCCCCGGTGGTAGTTTCCGAAGAAGAGATCAACGAGGTGATGCAGGACGTGCGCAAAAGATTCGCAAAAGAAGGCGAAGAACTTGACTATGCCGTGCTCGGGGCAAAAGACGAAGCAGATTTGAAAGCCAGAATTTCAGAGGATGTTTTTGCAGATAAACAACGTGGTGCTCGCATGAACGCCTTTAAAGAAGCGATGGATAAGGTAATTGAAAAAAATCCATTCCAGGTTTTGGAAGAGCAAATCAAATACACTGCGGAAAAAAGCATGCAGCGGCACAACGAAGAAGAAGAGGTAAAAATTACCGCAGAGCAGTTAGATTCCATGCGTCCTGATGTTATCCGCGCAATTCAAGAAGAGCGTATTTTGCGTTCCATAATAGAACAGGAATCGCTAAAGCCAACTCAAGCTCAAGTGGATGCGAGAATTCAGACAATCGCCGATTCTATGAGAATGGACTTTGCAATGGTTAAAGACACCATGCGCAAAAACGGGCAAATAAACAGAATCCGTGAAAATCTTAAAGTGGAGCTTGCGCAATGCTTGCTCACAGGCGAAACATTGCCTGAGAAAACAGAACCACAGGAGAATGCATGATCATCCCCAGCATTTTTGAAGATACAGGCAGAGGCGAGCGAGCCTTTGATATATATTCCCGTTTGCTAAAGGAACGCATAATATTTTTAGGAGCACCCATTAACGATGAAGTTGCAAATGTGATAATGGCGCAGCTCATTTACCTTGAATACGAAAATCCGCAAAAAGATGTCACCGTTTACATCAACAGCCCGGGTGGCTATATTTCAAGTGGCTTGGCCATTTACGATACAATTCAGCACATCCGCTCAGATGTCGCCACAATCTGCATTGGCGAGGCATCTTCAATGGCGGCCATAATACTCGCAGCCGGCACAAAAGGCAAAAGATTTGCGCTCCCGCATGCACGCATAATGCTTCACCAGCCGCAAGGCTATGCAAAGGGGCAAAGCTCAGATATTCAAATTCACGCAAGGGAAGTTATAAACACTCGTGATAAACTGAATGACATAGTGGCAAAGCACACAGGAAAAAGTACGGAAGAAATAAAACAAAAAACCGACCGTGACTTTTACCTCACACCGCAGGAAGCTTTGGAATTCGGCATAATTGACGAGGTGTTCAAGCCCAGAGACAAAGGGAATACGAAGTGAAAAAAAATCCGGCATCCTGCAGTTTTTGCGGAGCTAACATAGAAGAAGTGGAAAGGCTGGTCAGCGGGCCAGGCGGGGTGGCTATATGCAACAGATGCATTCAAACATGCCACACAATAGTTATATCGGATAAGGATGTAAAAGCGGTGCCTGCGCAATCTCAGCAGGAAGTTTTTTTGCCTCCTCCGTCTGAACTTAAAAATCATTTGGATAAATTTGTGATCGGTCAAGAGACTGCGAAAATTGCGCTCTGCGTGGCCGTATATAATCATTACAAAAGGCTTCATTTAAAAAAATCCCAAAATTTATCGGTTGAAATAGATAAGTCAAATGTTATTTTTGTTGGGCCCACAGGTTCAGGCAAAACGCTTTTGGCGCAGACTCTTGCCCGCTTTTTAAAAGTTCCGTTCACCATAGCAGATGCCACCGTTTTAACCGAGGCCGGTTATGTTGGCGAAGATGTGGACAGCATTTTGGTAAGGCTTTATCAGGCTGCGGAATACAATGCGCAAGCTGCGGAAAGAGGCATTGTTTTTATAGACGAACTGGACAAAATTGCCCGTAAATCCGCCAACCCCTCTATTACACGAGATGTATCCGGCGAAGGCGTTCAGCAAGGGTTGCTAAAAATTCTGGAAGGAACAGTTGCCGCCATTCCTCCTAAGGGTGGTCGCAAACATCCCGAGGCTCCTTTGGTTCATATAAACACTCGTAACATTCTGTTTATATGCGGCGGTGCTTTTGAAACTTTAGACAAAGTAATTTCAAAGCGCATAAATTCCGGCGGCGGCATGGGTTTCGGAGCGGAAGTCGTGTCAAAAAACGAGAGCAAAATAGGCGAAGTTCTCAGCAAGTGCGGGCCGGAAGATTTAATCAGTTACGGATTGCTTCCGGAATTGGTAGGCCGTTTGCCTGTTATAGTCAGCTTGGATGAATTGGACGAAGAAGCTCTGTTGAAAATTCTAACAGAGCCGCAAAACTCTTTGGTAAAACAATATACGGCGTTGTTTGCTATGGATGAAATAGAGCTTACATTCACGCCGGAAGCTTTAAAGGCAGTTGTAAAAAAGACGGTTGAGCAGAAAACCGGAGCGCGCGGCCTTCGCAGCGTTATGGAGAAGATTTTAATGCCTTATATGTTTAATATTTCGCAAGAGCGAGAAAAAACTGTTTTGAAAATAGATGCGAAAATCATTGAAAATGTTTTGAATAAAAAGTAACAGAGGTGTAAATTGTCTGCAGAAAAAGTTGAAACAACCATAAGCAAAGAAGATGCCGGATTTCCTCAGCCCGAATTCGACAAGGGTTTTCCGGTTGTTCCTTTGCAAAAATTCGTAATGTTCCCTCGCATGGGCACAAGGCTGTCTTTTGACAGGCAAATAACCTTGAATGCTCTCAGGCGCATAGAAGATTCCAGAGGTTTTGTGATTTGCCTTTTGCAAAAAAACATAGACTCGGATATTCCAAAAGAAAATGAGATGCATTCTGTTGGCATATTAGCTTATGTAAAAGGTGTTTCCGGTACGCCGAACAATTTGCTTTTGGTAAATTTATTCGGAGTGTTGCCCGTTAATGTGACAAAACTATCCTTGATAGAAAAAGACGGAGAAAAATATTTTTATGCAGATGCAAAGCCACGTTTTTTGGAGTTCAAAGACAAAAAACTTGCTAAGCCTCTTGCGGAAAATTTGCTCATCTCAATGGAGCAGTACTCAAAAACCCGCCACAATCTACCAGACAATCTAAAAGATATTCTAAAAGGCATGCCTCCGGAAGAACGTTGCCTTATAGCCCACAGTTTTTTGAGAATTCCCGATGATGAACATCAAAGCATTTTAGAAAGCGTATCTTTGGAGGAGATGTATTCAAAAATAGATCTGGCTATAAACACCGCTTTGGAAGTTCACAAAATAATATCTCTGAACAGGCAGCAAGTTGAAATAAAAATGCAGCGTTCACAAAGAGAATATATGCTTCAGGAGCAAATCTCACACCTTCAAAAAGAACTTGACGAGATAAATGCAAACGACCAGGATACCGAAAACTTTTCTAAAAAAGCAAAGGAGCAGCACTTTCCGCCTGCTATCAAAGAAAAATTTGACGAAGAGATGTCCCGCTTAAAATTGCTGAACCCTATGAACCCCGAATACACAGTGGTTCGCAACTACATAGACTGGATTCTTGCGCTGCCATTCGGCGTTTATACCGAAGATGTTCTGAATATAAAAAGAGCCACCGACAGTTTGAATGCCAAGCATTTTGGATTGGAAAAGGTAAAAGAGAGAATTTTGGAGCACATAGCGGTTCTGCAAATGGCAGAAAAAATGAAAAACAAAGATGTGAAAAGCCCAATTCTATGTTTGGTTGGCCCCCCCGGCGTTGGCAAAACAACGCTTGCCATGTCCATAGCGAGTGCTATGAACAGAAACTTGGCCCGCATTTCTTTAGGCGGAGTCCACGACGATGCGGAAATACGTGGTCATCGCCGCACATACATAGGTTCAATGCCCGGTCGCATAGTGCAGGCACTTCGCAAAGCCAAAAGCATGAATCCGTTAATTCTGCTGGATGAGATAGACAAGATGTCCAAAGATTTCAGAGGCGACCCTGCCAGCGCAATTTTGGAGGTTTTAGATCCGGAAATAAATACCGAATTTACCGATCATTTTATGGAAGTCGGTTTGGATCTTTCCAGAGTATTTTTTGTAGCAACAGCCAACACTCCGGATGGAATTCCATCGCCTCTTTACGATCGCATGGAAATAGTTCGCATACCGGGTTATTTGCATTTTGAAAAAGAACACATTGCCCGTGATTTTTTAATTCCTAAAATTCTCAAACAGAATTCTCTTTCTGCAAAGCAGTTTCAGGTTTCGGATTCCGCCATTAACGGCATTTTGCGTGAGTACACAAGGGAGGCCGGAGTGAGGGAATTGGAGAGAAAACTTGAAACGATGGCTCGCAAACGTGCGATGGAACTTGTGTCAAGAAAAAAGTTCACGCCGCAAGTCACTCAAAAACGTCTTTCCGCATATCTAGGAGTTCCAGATTTTGCGGGGCCACGTCTTATAGACGAAAAGCGTGCCGGCATCACAACCGGTTTGGCTTGGACACCTGTTGGCGGCGATGTTTTGCATATAGAGTGCATACTTTTGCCCGGCAAAGGCAAGCTGCAATTAACCGGGCATTTGGGTGATGTTATGAAGGAGTCCGCTCAGATAGCGCTCTCTTTGGTCAGAGAACGTGCCAAAAAGTACAAAATTCCGGAAGATAAATTTCGCAAATGCGATATACATCTGCATTTTCCGGAAGGAGCAACTCCAAAAGACGGTCCGTCCGCCGGTATCGCTATCACCATAGCCATGCTTTCCACATTCACAGGCAAATTGATTTCACCTTTTGTTGCATTCACCGGTGAAGTCAGCCTCGTAGGTCGTTTAATATCAATAGGCGGTTTAAAGGAGAAATCCTTGGCAGCGTTGGATTCCGGCGTAAAAAAATTGATTTTGCCAAAAGATAACCAGAAGAATGTGGAAGATTTGCCGGAAGTTGTAAAGAATGGTCTGGAAATCAAGATGTTCACGCATATAGATGAAGTGATAGGGGAATTATTTTAGAGGAAATTCTTGTAGTCATGTAATTTGCTATATTTAACGCATGGTGCGTACGGTTTTTTTATTCTTAGCTATAGCTTTTACTGCCTTTTCTCAAGAAGTCATAAAATTTAAAATACCTGTGGATTCTACAGGTGCATTTATTCCTACAGTTTTACCTCAAAGGCCGGATACCGTGCAAAAACTTGGGCTTGTTGGTAATCGTCCGCTTGATTTGGTGGCTCTATCAGCTAAAGATACCGCAAGTTTTGAGACCTATTCCAAGAGGCTCGCTCTGGTTCAAGACAGCATTTCTGCTACGCATGCGGTTATAGAATTGATAAAAAAGAATGTTCAATCCATGATGCCGGTTCTTGAGCCTAGAAGCGAATTTGAAAAGCAGTCGGAATACGATGAACGTAAAACCAAATGGGACAGGGAATTTTATGAAAGAACTCAGCGTGATACCAAATCGTTCTCCATGCGTTTGACGGAACTTGAAAGGGCAAAAAAGAAGATAGAGGAAAATCAAGCTGCGATGTATAGCTCACTGGTTATAAAATCCATGCCCGATGCCGCTTCAATATGGATTGGCATGGAAGAAATCGGTGCGACTCCTGTTGAATACAACTATTTAATTCCCGGCGCAATAAAACTCAGTGTTCGCAAAGAGGGCTATAATACATGGGATACAACGTTTCAAGCTACACCCAAGGCTAAGTTCATGTTTAATGTGGAGCTGGATGAAAAGAGCATATTCAATCAGGAGAATGAGATTAACTTTGCTCGGTTTTTAACACAGGATACTACGGCTGATGGTTACAGGCAAAGAATAATAGCAATTGAAATGCGCAAAATTCAGGTAGGTGAGGAATTGAATCAGATACAGATAGATTTTGCCAATAGCTATCCGCCACTTAAGCCGCAGCAGCTTGGTGAATCTCCCGGTGATTTCAATAAGAGGCGTGATGCGTGGGCGCAGGGTGGCATGAAACAGGTTGCGGAGTTTCAGCAAAAGCACGAAGCTTATGTGCAAAAGCTTAATCGCTGCATTGCCGTGTTAAACGATTATATTATAGTTGCGCAGAGTATCATTATGAGTGAGCCGGCGATTGGAGCTAAGATAGAACTTGGGGCTTATGATGCGGATAAGGAGCAGTTTGAGCTTGTGGCGCAAGATGGCGCAAACGAAAAGTCTCCGTTTTATTTTACCGGCAAGGTTGGTGTTCCTAGGGATACGGCGAAGGTTATGGATCGTGCCATGCCGGGTTTTGCGGCGAGTTTGCAGTTTATCAACTTTCCTTTTGTGTCGGGTTCTTCTGAGGTGAACTTGGCTATGTCCAGGTTGCAGCTTTCGAGGGGTGGCATGGATCTTAAGGTTGAGGGTTCTTTTAGCGAGATAGAGCAATACAGGCAGGCAGCAGGTTATGCTAATTGGAAACTTCGTGCGGATTCTCTTTTGAGCGGTTCGTTGAAGCCTCAAGGTTTGGATTATGCTTATGCGATGAACAAGTCGGCGACTAAGTTTTCTAAGAGTGAGGGTGGTAGTGGCAGTAGTTTTTTGGGCTGGCGTGGGTGGACCAGGCTTTTGACTTTTGGTGCGGCGGCTGGTTTGACTATGGGAGCAGTGTTTAAGCAGATTAACATTAATGACAGGCTGGATGAGATTGACATATTGAAAGCTGGAGTTCCGCATCCGGGTGTTGCCGCTAACGATGATAAGTGGAAGGTTGATTATAATTCAAAGAAAAAGTCGGTTGAGAGGAATGAGTTGCAGCGTAATCTTTTCGGTTTGGCTGCCATTGGCTGTTTTGCGGCTGGTGGAGTTACATTTTTATTTTAGGAGCGATTTATGAAATTTAATCTTGTTGAATTATCAATCCTGAAAATCCTCTTAATCGTGGGAATCGTGGTTCAGGCATTTTCCTGTTCTGCGGATTTGAAGGATGCGGAGGAAGCTTTGAGGGATGCTCAGGAAGCTCGGTGGGAGGAGAAAGACGATTCGAGCAGTTCGAATGGCCCAAGCAGTTCGAGTAGTCTGCCTGATGGCTATGTGTTATGTTTTAATAGCGTATCGGGTTCGTGCGTTTCTGTAAGTGTAGCTATGTGTGCCGCAACTCACGGCACTCCTGTGGATGTTTGTCCTGCTTCCAGCAGCAGTGTGGCTGTTTCATCCAGCAGCGGTGTTTCGTCATTGTCCAGTAGCAGTTCGGTAATTTTGACTGGTTATGAGTATTGTCAGATATATAGTTCTTGTATTGAGACACCTGAGGTTACATGTCTTATTGCTGGTGGTACGCCTGTTGCTAGTTGTAATCTTACTTGCTCTATGTCAGCTACAACTGGTATTTATGGTACTCGAATAACGCCTGATCCTATTGTTGAGTGCAATGACTTTGTGGTTAGTTCAGGCATAACTTGGACTCCTACAAATTTAATTCCAACAAGTTCGGGAAGTGTAGCTGTTAGCGCAAAGGTTGCTAATTGCAATAATGCAACGGCTATCTGCGGAACGATAGAAGTGCCGGAACCAATCATATTAAGTGAAGATTTTGAGGGAACAGCACCTGGCTGGTATGTGCTTGGCTCCAACATAAATAAATGGTATATAGGTGGTACAAGCACTTATTATTTGGGTTCTAAATCGGCTTATGTTTCAAGTGGAACTGCTTATACTTATAACATTTCATCTACAAGTACATCTAATCTTTACACTACAATTGATTTTCCGCCCTCTACTATAGATTTTACTCTTTCTTTTTGGTATAAGGGAGAAGCAGAAGGTATTTACGATAATATGAGTGTATATTTAATGCCGACGTCAGGAACTACATTAACCAGTGCTGTACCTAATTCATCTTATCTTATCGGAGAATCTCATTATTCAGGTGCTACTTATAGAGATTTCGTCAAGATAACTATACCTTTGCTTGCGGTAACTTATAGCGAAAAGCGATATTATTTGGTATTCCATTGGAAAAATGATGGTAGTTACGGTACTTCTCCGGCTGCTATAGACAACATTGAAATAAAGGTAAATCCATAGGAGAATTTTATGATTCAATTTTACAAACTCGCTTTAATTCTTTTCGCCGTAGCTTTATTTGCAGGCAATGCTTCGGCGCAATGTGTCGGGAAAAAAGTGTACATTAAGTTGCCGGCAGGCTGGCCTACTAATGAAATATGGGTTAAGTCTGATCAAGTCACTAGTCTTCCCTTAACTCAGGAAGGGGCATGGTACACTTTTACTTTTTCAGATAATCATAACTTCGGTAGCGGTAAAAATGTTCGCTTTCATAGGAGCAACTCTGAAGGGAGCGATATTCTGAAAATAACTCCTTCTGGCTGGGACAGGCCTAATATTCAAGATAATTGGTCATGTAATACTTTGCCTGCCGTATCTTATATTTATGAAAGCTTGACTACCCCTGGCATCACCGTGCGAAGCACCGATCCACCTAACGCAAAATTCTTTTACTTTTTGCCTCCATCTGACCCGAAATGGACAGTCGGTGAACCTTATTTGGTTTGGTTTGATGGAGTCAGTATTAATAAGGAAAGGCTCACTTTTGACACTCGTTGCGGTTGGTATAAAAAAATGTGGGCTGATGGAAATGCCCCCAGCGGTCCTGCATGGATTTTTCTGAATGCAGACGGGGACGATAGAATCGGTCTTTATGGCATGGATGAGGAGCCACAGGAATGGGTTGGCGGTGTGCCTACTCCGTTTAACCTTATGGAACAATTTCAGCAAGTAATTGGCGGTTCCAGTGACTTGTTCTTTATACCCGCTAATGGTTCTCCCATGTGGGGTACAACCGATCAAGGCAGAGAAGGAGTTTGCTCATATAACTTTGCCGCAATAATTTATGATACTGATGCTTCTAAAAATTCAAGTTTTTTTCTTGCATCTGCAAGCTCAGCGTCTATTGGCATTGTAAAAGGCATTCCGCAACATACTTTGATTCCAGACGCTCAAGGCGTTCCGAAAATGGCATGGGGTAATCCTTCCGGTGCTGCGGATGGCTGGACTCAACAGAATTTTCTAGATGCCTTCAGATCAATACCGGGTAAAAATGTTAAACGCTGTTATGACATGCCATTTAAACGCAATAGTGATGGTTTGTGGGAATTCAACAGCAATAAACTTTGTGCGAATGGTGTTATGGATCTTGACGGAACTTGCGCCGGCAATGGCGGATATATGGGCGGTTTTTTCCCTCCTGAGTTGCAATATGCCGACGATGAATACTATAGCCAGTGTGCAGCTTGCAATACCAAGTATACAGTAGAATCTTGGGTTCCGCTTAACAGTACAATCAGCCAGTATTGCTATGATAGAGGTCGCAGAGGTACAGGCACTACTATTGCTGGTTGCGGAGCGGAATTTGGTGCAGGTGATTTTATAGATGGTAGTAATCCGGCTATTTGGAATTGGGAAAATCGAATGAGTGTTTCAGGACAGAAGAATGCGTTCTTTTGTTTTGAAACGGCTCCAGCGGAATTTGTTTATAAACCGGGGCAGGAATTTTTCTTTAACGGTGGCGATGATATTTGGGTGTATATCAACAATAAGCTGGTTGTAGATTTAGGTGGTACTCATTTAGCTGCTCCCGGATATGTCAATTTGGATGCGCAAGCTGTTAGCCTAGGCTTGGTTCCAGGCCAGAAATATCCTATAAATGTTTTCTATTGCAATCGTCGTCTAACAATGGCAAATTTTCGTATGGCAATAGACATGTATTTTGAGCAAAAGAACCTTTTTAGTGTTGCCGGCAATACACAACTTGGTGGTGCGAATGTTTGCATTGAAAGTACCAGCTTTTCCGGCACTTGCAGGGACGTTATGGGCGGTGGCACTCCTACCCCAGGCGGCTCAGAATGCGGTCAACAACTCGGCAACATACTGGATTATTATCTGCTATCCCGTAGCGGGCAAAGATTTGATTTGCGTCCGAATGCCCCTCATGGCCAATGCCTTAAAGTCGAAAACGATTTACTTTGCTATGGCGGTATTATTTTGCAAGATTATTTCAGAAATCCTGAAGGTGCGGTAAGTAATGTTGTGACAATCGGTGCTTACACAGATTTAGTCGGCAGTTACAAAATTTATGCAGAAATCAAGGAAAATCTTAAAAGTGAATATCCGAATGCAGAACCGCTGTTTATTGCCTCGATTGTGTCTGGCGAAGAAGATGGCCTGTATTCTCGAGGAGCCGCAAATGGCACGGAAATTTGCTTGAAAGAAGCCGGAGTCAATACTTGCGGAGCAGAACTTGCTCCCAGTCTCTCTTATACTGTAATCACATCCGGCCAAAGCATCCCTATGAACTCCGGAAACCCCAATTGCCTCTGGATAAATGATACTTTTGGAATATGTTACGGCGGAATTGTGCTGAACAATGGAATTATTGGCATAAATGAAAATGGCATAACCGAAAGTATTTTGCAAAACGGCTTTGATATACGTGTTTCCGTGCCGGGATACCCAGCCCTTATCGTATTCACAAACAGGACCACTCCGATTATATCCAAAACTAAAATGCAAATTAGCTTTCAAGACCCAGTATATTACAGCTTAAAAGGCGTATCTCTTGGCAAAGAGATGCCCAAAAAGGCCGGCATTTATATAGAACGCCGCAAAGGCGTAAGTAAAATGATTGTTGTAAAATAAACAGTAGAGACGCAATAAATTGCGTCTCTATATCCACAAATATCGTGCGTATAACAAAAACGCATCATTGAATGTGACGAATATAACATAAAATTGACATTTTTACAAAGAGTTCATTTTTTTTTGCATTTTTTTGAAAAAAAATCTTTTAAAATGCGTCTAAGTAGTATGGACAAAAATAGGAGGTTCATATTATGTTAACTAATGTTGGCGAAACAGCAACAAACCGT
>WQSZ01000026.1 GCA_009787645.1 Candidatus Fibrimonadales bacterium
TCTTCTTTTATAAAAGTACGGGAACGTTTTAAAGCGTTGATGTCTCGCATTGCGAAAAATTTGAATTTGCCTTTTTTTGCAGAAGGATATTTTGAAATATATNTGCAAACATAGTCAAAATTGGAGATGGAAAATTCCTTATTCTCNAGCGTTCTGAATTTCCGGTTTACNATTTGCTCGTAGCTNGTGCCNTTTGCATCTCTTTTGTAAACCGCCGCAACTATGGGAAAACCGCAGTTCTTTGANGTATCTGCGAATTCCAAGCTGTTGAAAACCACAGCGTCTAAGAGCGCATAGTTTTGCATAAGTGGTTTTAANGTTTTAAAGTTGGTTTGCTTGACTAAGTATGAAAGGGGATGCAAAACGGCAATGTAAACNGGTTGTAGCTTTGCGAAAGCCAGCATAAAAGAAAGCCCCAAGTCTCGTGTTTTTATGGACTCGTCAATATCGCATGGAGTAGCTTTGATTTTTTTCTTTACTTGAGAAGTGACATCGTTGTAAGGAGGATTTCCAACAATTACCAATTTTTCATTATCGCAAATTCCGTATTTGGAGCGGGAAATGTCAGATAGCATATTTATTTTTTTTATGTTTGAAAAATTTTTGCTAGCTGATTTCAATGCGCTTGGATCAATATCTGCGCCTACGAAGCGAACATTTTTTTGCGGGAAAACTCCGGCTAAGAACGCTCCGTCTCCGCAGGCTGGTTCAAGGACAACATCGGCGAAGTTTCCTTTTGTGTTTTTTGCCAAAGTTTTGTAAACCAGATTCACCAAGTGTGGCGGAGTATAAAAGCTACCCAGGTTTATTTTNTGCATCAGCNTACCTCAACACNAACCCTGCACCGGCAATTTTTTCACGCAGTTTTGTGTGAACGGCGTTTATCTCTTCGTCTGTTAGCGTGCGATCAGGAGCTTGNTAGTAAAAGCGGTAGAGCAGATTTTTTTTGCCTGCGGCAATCTTTTCGCCCTGATAAAGGCTTAAAAGCTCAATGCCAGCTAAATATTTAGGATTAAAGCCTTTGAATTTTGAAAGCAATTCCGCATGAGTTGCGGATTCTTCCGCTTCAATGGAAACATCACGCTCAATGATCATCTGCTTGGAAAATTCCTTGAAAGAAACGGGCTTTAAGAACTCGGTTTCTAAAACGGATAAGTCTATTTCGCAGACAAAGGTGTTAAACTTTATGTCAAATTTACTTTGAACCGCTGGGTGCAACTCCCCACATGAGCCCAAAATCTTTTTGCCGATTTTTACAACCGCTGTGCGACCCGGATGCACAAACACTTCCGGTGTTTCAGGAGCTTCAAAATTTACGGAGATTTTCAGCCTTTTGAAAAATGCGTTCAGCAATCCCTTGAATGCATAAAAGTCTGCTTTTGGTTCTGCAAAGACCATCGCAAGCATTGGAATTTCTTTGAAGCCTGGGTCTTTTTCGCTTGCAGTTTCCGGTGTTGGGAACTGCGCTTTTGATACTTCAAAAAGGCGTACTGATTTTTGATGCTTTGCGTTTTCTGCTGCGCTGAAAATCAAATTTGGGAGCAAGCTGGTTGGCAGCACTGCAAGCTCTTCGCTCAAAGGGTTGAGCAGGGGAGCCGGATTTGCTCTTTTGTCTTCGCTTGCTCCGAATACCCACTCGGTTTTCTTTTTGCTGGTAAATCTGAGCGATAGGCATTCGTGCAAGCCTAGCGCAGAAAGAGAATTGCGGATTTTTCGGTTTATTCTTTCTTGTATTGGTAGTTCGTTTGGCTCGGCTTTGAAGCTCGGAATGTCGTATGGAATTTTGTCGTAGCCTGTTAACCTTGCAACTTCTTCGATTAAATCTGCTTCACGTTCTAAATCAAAACGCCAGCTTGGGATCGCATTTTCTTTTATGCCTATTCCTTCTAAAAGCTTTTTCGCTTGATCTATGGGAACTTTTATGCCAAGCAATTTTTCAATGCGTTCTTCACGTAATTGTACATTCGGGCGTTTTGGCAAATGTTCTTGGGAAATGAATTCCAGTTTTTGCTCTGATACTTTGCCGCCTGCAAGCTCTGCGATTAAGGAACAGGCGTAGTCGCAGGCGTAGCTTTGCAACTCAAAGTCCACGCCTCTTTCAAAGCGATAGCTTGAATCTGTGGATATGCCGAGTCTCTTGGCTTGTTTGCGAACTACGGTTGGGTTAAAGAATGCAGCTTCCAAAAACACGTCTTTTGTCTGATCTGTGATTTCGGATTCCACACCACCCATCACGCCAGCAACGCAAGCTGGGCGGTTACCATCGCAGATAGCAAGGTCTGTGCTTTGCAAAAGGTGTTCCTTGTGGTCAAGGGTCGTGATTTTTTCGCCGTCTTGTGCAAAGCGAACCTTCACCTCACCGCCGCTCAATCGCCCTAAATCAAAACTGTGCAAAGGCTGCCCAATGTCCATAAGAACGAAATTTGTAATATCCACAACATTATTTATAGGATTCATTCCAACCGCTTTCAATAATCTTTGCAACCATTCCGGGCTAGGCCCAATCTTCACATCATTTATAACACGACCAACATAATGCGGGCAGGCATCAGGTGCTTCAACGGTTAACTTAAATTCAGATTTAGACTCAGAAATAATCCTGTTAATCCTTAAATCCTGTAAATCGTGGTTCAGACAATTGTACGCCGCCGCCAATTCACGTGCAATGCCCAAATGCGACAATGCATCCGGTCTATTCGGTGTCACATTTATTTCAAAAACTGTGTCATAATATCCTAAATCTGCAAAAGGCTTGCCTACAGGGGCATCTTGCGGTAAAATCAGGATCCCGTCGTGGTTTTCTGATAGGCCAATTTCGTCTTCGGCGCATAGCATGCCAAAGCTTTCCATGCCTCGGATTTTTGATTTTTTCATCTTTAAACTTTTGCCATCTGGCATCGGTAGCTCTACACCTATGGGTGCTAGCACTGCTTTTATTCCGGCTTTTACATTTGGGGCTCCGCATACCACTTGCAGAGTCTCTTTGCCGTCAAAGACTTTTGTCAGGCTCAGATGGTCGCTATCGGGGTGGGGGGTACACTCCAGAACCTCGGCTATAAGCAAACCGTTGTAAGTTTTGCCGGAGTCTTCAACCCCTTCAATCTCAAAGCCTAAGCTTGTGAGCTTGAGGGAAATATCTTCTGCGGAAGCTTGAAGGTCAATAAACCTTTTCAGCCAATTCAAACTGATTTTCATCGCTTTTACTCAGTAGCCTCTTCCTCAGCCTCTTCTTCCCCAGCAGACCCTTCTGAAGTCTTGCCTAGAAGGTCATTTACGTCTATGGTCAAGAATCTTTCTTTTTCATCGTAGATAACTTTGAATGAGTATTTGATGCTGGTTTTTCCGCTGCTACCCCAGCCAACTGTGATGCTGCGATCGTTTGCGTTGTTGCTGATAGAGGTTCTTAGACGAGCCTCATCTTCATTGCCGGAGCAGTTTTTGCCGTTGCAGCGTGGCACTTTTTGGGAATCGGCAAGTTTTTTGACAAATGCTCTGGATTTGTCCTTGCTTTTCCAGGTGCTATCTACGATTGACCATAGCAGATTATTGTTCTGAATGTTGTCATTCACCTGCCCTATTTGGTACTTGGTTTTCTCTTGAGTTTCTTTAACGAACTCTTGAGCCTGCTGTTGAGCATTGCCCTTTACCATAAAGATAAGGCCAATAAGTAGTACATTGACTACAACGGAAGCGATGAGGATCTTTTTCTGATTCATATTTATAATATAGAAATATTTTTTTACTAAATTTCCTTTCTCGGAAGAATGCCGGAGTGGTCGATCGGGGCGGTCTCGAAAACCGCTGTTCGCAAGAACCGAGGGTTCGAATCCCTCTTCTTCCTTAAGATGCAAAAGGAACATAAACGGGAAATGCTTGCCCTGCTGGCAACAATGGGCAAAATGGCAGAGTTATTGCCTAAGCTGGCAGACCCAGCTGAACAAATTCAAGACCTTATGGCTGCATGCCAGTGCCTTAAGGAGAATTTGGAAGGCGAAAATGCCACAGGTTGCGCAGGCGCATTGCAAGCCATACAAGCATGCGTAACACCGGGAAAGGCTGGTGATTATCCGTCGTTGCATATGTTGTCCACGCACATAAAACACCTGGAATCGACATTTAATTCGGAAATAAATACCAGAAGGGAAGTTGTCTTTTTGCCATACAAAGCCTCTATGTGGGATAGCTTGGAAAGCATTTACCTTGCAGCTAAGGAAGACCCTGACTGCGATGCCTTTGTTATGCCAATCCCATATTATGATATAAAAGGCGGAAAATATACGGAAATGCACTGGGAAACAGATTATCCTAAAAACATACCATTGATCGATTTCCGCAAATATGATATTGCCCAGCGCCGCCCTGATATGATTTTTATACACAATCCTTATGATGATTGCAATACGCTAACAAGTGTGCATCCTGATTATTATTCTTCCAAGCTAAAAAATTTAACCAAATGCCTTGTCTATGTTCCGTATCATACACAAAGATGGACTATAAACCCGGATACAAGGTTTCCCGACAATTATAATTGGACTCCTGTGTATTTCAATGCTCACAAAATTATTTTTCAAACCGAGGAAGCAAAGAAAGTTACTGTAACGGGATTTAAAAGGTATTTCGGCATGCAATACGGAGACCCGGATAGAAGATTTGTTGCGCTTGGTTGCCCGAAGATAGACAAGGTTGTGAATGCAAAAGTTGAGGATTTTGAAGTTCCGGACGAATGGAAAAAACTCATGGAAAATAAAAGGGTTGTGTTTTACAACACCAGCATTGCTGCCATATTGAGCGGAAATGAGGAATACTTAAATAAACTTGAATATGTTCTTGAAGAATTTAAAAAACAAAGGGATGTAATTCTGCTTTGGCGTCCACACCCGCTTAGCATAAATACTTTTGAAACAATGCGTCCGATGCTTTTGGACAGATATTTGAATATTGTAAAAAAATACAAGGACGAAAACTACGGTATTTATGATGATTCCTCGGATTTAAACAGAGCCATCGTTCTAAGCGATGCCTATTATGGCGATGATTCTTCGATTATGGCGCTTTGGGGCTTTACGGGTAAACCGCTTATGATTCAAAGCCTGGATGGGCCCGATATTCAAAGCAGATTGAAATTCGGAGGGTTTAAAATAGATTCCACAGGCAATGCATGGGCTTGGCATGATATTTCTAATGGTTTTTTTAAGATTGATATTATAAACAACAAAGCATCGCTGGTTACAACATGTGATAAAAAAGAATTGGTTTCCTTACCGCCATTTTGTGGGATAGTTGAAAAGACGGATGGGAAGTTGCTCAATTTTGCCAATTGTAGCGATTTTATTATGGAGTTTGATCCGCAAACGAATGAAAAACACTATATTGAACCGGATATAAAGCATAAAATAAATCCTATAGGTTGGGCTATGTGGGTTGGCCCTTATGAATATAATGGCAATTATTACTGTTTTTGCGGTTACAGCGATTCCGTAATTGTTCTGAAAAAAGACGGTTCAGTAGTTTATCATTCTCAAATATATAAACGAATCGGGTTAAAAATGAGAAATAATATTATGACAAAACTGCTGATTTTTGCGTTAATGTTAGACGAAAATGACAAGCCGATATTTTTTGATAATTATCCGACTTCCCTTCCGAAAGATTTTAAATGGAGNGGGAATATGTTCTGTTTGTTCCAAGAGTCAGATACAATAATTAGATANAATTTGGAAACACAGCAGATTATAAAAATATTCAACAATAAAAGATTTGCAAATGTTGTGCAGGGAATGCATGACGGAGAAAGTATATGGTTTACAGCTAGAGAACCTTTAGCGCTTTTGAAAGTTGATTTAGGAAAAAAGACTGTTACGGAATTCAAAAACTTCCCGGAAAATTTCAGTCCGGCATCACAGGAACTTGCGAATTACGATGCTCTTTACTTGGTGAATTGCGATAGCTATATACTGCTATTCCCCGCTCTTGCGAATATGATTCTTCGTTTTGATAAAACAAGCGAAACCTTTGAGGAATTCAAGGGAATGCCCATGCTTGTGGATTGGACTGCGAACAAGTGGAAATACGGCGGAGCATTCAGGTTTGGGAAAAGCGTTTTTGTGCCGGCGCACTTCAACAGAATTTTATATGAATTGAAATTGGAAACCGGTGAAGTTCATGAGCATATATTTGAGTGCGGCAAAGAAGATTACGAGAAATATTTAAAAGGTAATTTTTGGCATTTGGAACCGGAAATAAAACCGGAACAGTTTTATGCGAGAGAGCAAAATTTGATAAATGCCTTTCATGAATTTATAGAAAATTTTCCAAAAGAAGTTAAAGGACAGAAAGAAGCGTTCAGTATTCTTGCGGTTAATTCAAATGGAACGGCAGGGAAGGCTATTTACGCTGCGCTAAAAACTTCTCCATAACCTGGGCCATGAAAATAGAATCAAGCTTTGTCAGCTTAAAATTTTTAAAAGAAGCCTCGTTTATGTTTTGCACAAAATCTGCAAATTCGTAGCGCATTCCAAAACCGTGAAATGGGGTGGAGAAAAATTCATTGTTCTCCGGATTCTCGTAGCATACTTCAAAGTTCTTCATCAACCACCAAGGGCTTTTTGCGAGTATATAGCCGCTTGTTCCGGAAATCAAAAGTTGGCCCTCGCTTTTAACCCCTATTCCCATTTTTGCTGTTGCTATTACGTTATCATATTTAAAATATGCTTTTGAATAAGTGTCCACGCCCTTTTCGTTTTTAAAGCAGTCAAAATATAGCTCGTTATAATTTGTTCCGAGCAACTTTACTATTGGCAGGAGTGAATAGCTTGCGAGTTCGGTAAATGCACCTCCGTAAACAGCATTATATTCCCTTGCGGTTGAAGTTTCCGGCACAAGTTTTGTGAATGCAGCTTCGATATCGTATATTTTTCCGATTCTTCCGCCACGGGCAATGGCTAAAAGGTTTAAAAAACCAGGTGCGTAAGCGGTTTTAATCGCTTCCATTATAACCAGATTGGCTTTAGATGCTATGTCAAAGAGTTCTTTTGCTTCTGTTTCTCTTAACACGAACGGCTTTTCGCATAAAACATGCTTGCCTGCCATCAAGGCTCGGCGGGAGTAATCGTAATGGGTTTCGTGGGGGCTTGCTATATACACGGCATCTATTTCATTTAAGAATTCTTCATAGTTTGAGCTTGCAATTCCCACATCGCGATTTTTTGCAAACTTTTTTGCGCTGTTAACATGTGGGTTAAAAACTGCGTTAACGGTGATTCCGCTCACAAAGTGCAATTCTTCCATAGTGCGCCCGGCTATGCGCCCGGTGCCAACAACACCAAGTTTTATAATTTCTCGGCGCAGAGTTCTGATTCCCGTGCTGGATACATTTTCCGTTCTGGGGAAATAAACAACTTCACAAAAATCTTTTAAATAATCATATTTGCCGGTCCAGTCCGAGCCTATTGTGAAAATATCCGCTTTATGTTTTTGAATATCCTCTATTTTTTGCCCTTCGCGTTCTTCAATGATAATTTCATCTGCGAACCCTGAATTTCGTACATTGTCTATGCGTCTCATAAGGCTGTCCACCACATTCATTTTGCCGCGCTGGATATCGTATTGCTCTGTGGTAACGCCAACGATTAGTTTATCTCCCAAATCTTTTGACCTTTTGAGCAGATTAAAATGCCCCTCATGAAATAAATCGAAAGTTCCGTATGTGATGATTGTTTTCATTTTATGAATATAGTAAAATAGCTATATTAACAGAATGAAATATTCTCTTTCTGCCACAGAGCTAACCGATTTGCAAGCGGTTCAGGTAGAACTTTTGCTGGAGGTGGACAGAATTTGCAAAAAAGCGGATATAAAATATTGCATAATAGCCGGCACATTTTTGGGGGCTGTCAGGCATAAAAAACATATTCCCTGGGACGATGATGCCGATGTTGCGTTGTTGCGAGAGGAGTATGAAAAGTTTGCACTGGTTTGCCAAACGGAATTGGATGCGGAAAAATTTTACTTTCAAGATAATAGACGCACAAAGGGTTATCGCTGGGGTTATGGGAAGCTTCGCAGAAAAGATACATTATTTTTGAGGGAGGGGCAGGAGCATTTGCCTTATGAGCAGGGTATTTTTATAGATGTGTTCCCACTTGATTTTGTTCCGGAGTTTGCGCCGCTGAGGGGGGGGCATTGCCTTGCCTGTTTTGCGATTAGAAAAATGCTTTGGTTTAGCGCAAAGAATAAATTGATCGCTAAAATTCCGCTTTCTTTTATATTCTTTTTTTACAATATTTTAACAAAAGCCAGCTCCACAAGCTTGGTTCGCATTTTGACTTTTCCAACGGTGAAAGGCAGGATTTATGCCTATTATGCAAAGTGGTATAAGGATCTTTCGGAGATAGAGTTTGCGGGGCATAAATTTCCTTGCCCGGAAGATGGTGATGGATATTTGACATTTAAGTTTGGCAATTACATAGAGCTGCCGCCGGAGAGCGGGCGGAAAATACATCCGGTGTCGGGGTTTAAATTATGCTAAAAAAGTCATTGTCTCTTACCAAACCGGCTTGTTCCAAATAAACATGCATTTCTAAAGCGTATGCTCTGCTGCTTATTATTATAAAAAAATCTTTCTTTTTACTTTTTATAAGTTGTTCCGGCTTAAATACTTTGTACCCGAGAAATTTCTTGATGCTTGGGTTGCTATCCAAAAAGCCTTTTAAAATCCAACCTTTTTGTTCAATCTGTTCCATTGCTTTAATAGAATACCTTCCGGTTCCGAATATATATAATTTTTTAGTTTTCAAAATTGTTTGATTAATTTTTATCTCCGGAAAAATACGATCTGAATAGCCTACAGAATTTTTAAACAGCTCTAAAAATTCATCTACGGTTTTTGTTTTTAAAAATTTTAATAGAGATGCTTGTACGCAATAAGATTTACATTCACATAAATCAAAGTATTTATACACTATTTTTGCGATTTTTCGCTTTTGCTGGATGGAATTTATTCTTGTGAATAAGGAAAGCATTTCATTAAAATATTCTCTATATCTGATTTTATAGAATTCCTTATCCACATTTTTGTTATTTAAAAAACTTAAACAGAATGATAAACCTTTAATCCAGGAATTTTGTTTTTTCGCCGTTAAAGTGCTGATTATGCTTGAACTGTTGTTAAGATAATAATAAAATACATTGTCTATAAGCTCAATATTTTTAGCGGCAGCGATCACTTCCAAAAGAAAAACCTGATCTTCAATAGGGGCTACGCCAATTCGGAATTTTAGTTTATTTTTATTTAAAAAAGAAGTTTTGTATATAGCGGAATAAAATTGTGAAGTGAAGTAAGCTTTGTGAATTTTGATTTTATTATTGAGCGATATATCGTAAAGAATGTTACTGTCTATGTTGGCGTTTTTCAAGCTGCCTTTAACAATCTCTGCGCCTGTTTTTTTAGCAATGCTATAAAGTTTCTCAAAAAAAGTAAAATCTATTCGATCATCGCTGTCCATAAAGCCTATATAATCCCCATTTGCTTGTGCAAGTCCGGCGTTTCTAGCTGTACTTGCGCCCCCATTTTTTGATAAATTTATTATTGCAATACGCTTGTCTTTTTTTTGATATTTTTTTAAAATATTCAATGAGTTGTCCGTGCTGCAATCATTTATGCAAAGTATTTCAATATCTTTAAGGGTTTGATTTATGAGGCAGTCTAAACACATAGGCAAATATGCTTTGGCGTTGAAAACGGGAACGATAATTGAAACTTTCGGCATAACCGTAATTTAGAAATTTTCTATATTATCTTTAACCATTAGAGGAGATAGTTTAGTATGAAATCGCCGAAACATATGCAAATAATACAAATTGAAATAACCAATGCTTGCGATAAGCGTTGTTCAAATTGTACAAGGCTATGCGGGCATCATAAAAAGCCTTATTTTATGAAATTTGATACTTTTAAAAAGGCGGTTGATTCTCTTGATGGTTATAAGGGCATAAGGAGCATTATGGGAGGCGAACCGACTTTGCATCCTGAATACGAAAGCTTTTTGAAATACTTAGGCTCAAAATTTCAGCCCAAAACAGACAATATTCTCATTTATCCGCAAAAAGATTTTATTAAAACTATTCTAAAAATTCATTTAAAAAATTATCAACTAATAGATAATGATGGCATAAAACGACTTGGCATTATAGGCTCCGGCGTATATTCTAATATGTGTAATTCATATAAAAAATATTATGAAGCAATAACTGATGTTGCTCAATATCAATGTTTAAATGATCACATAAATCCTATATATCATCAGCCTGCTCTTATTACAAGAAAAGATATGGGTATTCCCGATGAAGAATGGTATAAATTGCGTGATGCTTGTTGGATGCAAAATGAGTGGAGTGCAAGCATTACTCCCAAGGGCGCATTTTTTTGTGAAATTGCAGCCGCTCTTGATACATTATTTGAGGGTCCCGGAGGCTGGGATATAGAACCAGGATGGTGGAAGCGTGAGCCCAAGGATTTTGGAGAGCAGCTTCGCTGGTGCGAACTTTGCGGGTTTGCGTTAAATACTTTTACAAGAGATTCATCAGAAGAAATAGACGATGTTTCTCCAACTATATATGAAAAGCTAAAAACTATAAACAGCCCGAAACTTAAATCCGGACGTGTTAATGTTGTAAAGATAGAGAATGGGCAAATTACAGAAGCGAGCAAGCAGGAAAATAAACGCTTCTCTGCAATTATGCCTTATATAGAGCACTATGAAGACCGATTCAGTGTATTAAATTCTGCGTTGTTTACTCATAAATATGACTTGATAGTTGTTGGAGAGCATATAGAATATAATGATTCCGATGAACAATTTGCTAATAAATATGCGCTTTCGGAAGGAGAAAAGTTTGGTATGGAATTAAATAAAATTATGAGCAATTCCAATGAATGGATTGTAATTCGAACATCAAATGTTTTAATGTCAGATGATTATTGCAACAAGATGAGTAAATATGTATTGAACCCCGGAACTTTGCATTATCTTGATTTGTCAAAATCAAATGATATGGAATTTGTGAAAAATGCAAGTTCGGAAAATACTGGGTTTGTTGCAATGTTTAATAAAAGATCAATTTCTTTGCGAGAGTTTGGATTTGATAGAATTGAGCGTGTACAAAAATTTCCCGAAATAATAAATATATGGCAGCAGGATAAAGTGATAGAATTATCTTCTAAAATTAATGAAGCCAATAAAGATTTTTGTTCTTTTAAAAAAGATACAAAATATGCTATTTGGGCAACAGGTAATA
The DNA here is from genome assembly GCA_009787645.1 of Candidatus Fibrimonadales bacterium. Lineage (GTDB taxonomy): Bacteria > Fibrobacterota > Fibrobacteria > Fibrobacterales > Fibrobacteraceae > Fibrimonas. The sequence continues at coordinate 11,299 of WQSZ01000026.1, forward strand.
TCGGTACTTTGGTTGCGGATTCTATTTTTAATTCTAATGCAAAATTAGTGTTTGCCGTTGACAGTGATTGTTCAAAACAAGGGAAAGATTTTTACGGCACAATCATACGAGCACCGGATTCCTTAAGAAATAATTTGAATAATTTTGATTATTTAATAATCGCAAACAGATATTTTCAGGAAATTGAGCAATCTGCTTTGAAGATTGGAGTGCCGAGCGATAAGATATTATTGCTTACGGATTTAGATTTCTTTAGCTAAGATTGCGATCGTTTTACTGCTGGATTTTCCTTCTACAAGTTTTGCAAATTCAATTTTCCCGCCATTTGCTATAACTATATCGGCTCCGACAACTGTTTGCGGAGTGTAATCGGCTCCTTTAACAAGAACATCGGGTAAGATTTCTTTGATCAGTTCAAAAGGGGTATCTTCGTTGAAAATTGTTATGGCATCGACAAACTCAATTGCGCTTAAAACATCGGCTCTGTCTGTTTCATTATTCACAGGCCTTGTTTCTCCCTTGATACTTTTAACGGAAGCGTCTGAATTTAATCCTACAATAAGAATATCTCCAAATTGTTTTGCCTGCTTAAGCAATGATATGTGCCCTGCGTGAATTATATCAAAGCAACCATTTGTGAATACTATTTTTTTATTTTGCTTTCTCCAAGCGTCTATTTGATTTGCAAGGTTTGTTCTTGAGATAAGTTTATTGTAGATGACATTTTCAATATCAGATAGAGTTACAGTATAAACGCCCATTTTGCCAACGGCTATTCCTGCGGCGATGTTGGAAATTCTCACAGCCTCATTGAGTTCCATTCCTTTTGCTAAAAAAGCGGCTATAGTTCCTATAACGGTATCACCTGCACCGGAGACATCATAAACATCTTTAGCTTCGGATTTAAAGTCTTTAGTTTCGTTTTTATTTGCAAGAGTCATTCCATCATGAGAACGAGTAATTAGAATATTTTGCAATTCATAGTCCGATAACAAATTTTCTACTGTTTTTCCGGTTTCGCTAAATTCCTTGAAATTGGGTTTTATAAGATATGCTCCACGGTATCGTTGCCAATTATTTTGTTTAGGATCGATAATCACACGCAAGCCAAATTCTTTTGCGGTTTTGATAATTTCTTGGCAGACTTTTTCTGTACAAACTCCTTTTTTATAATCGGAGATAATAACCATATTATAATTTTTTATTACGTTTTTGCACTTGTAAATAAATTCATCTTCCAGGTTAATGTCAAGTTCATCAATTTGCTCTTTGTCATAACGAGCTATCTGCCTGTCATTGCCTATTATTCTTGTTTTGACAGTAGTTATTCTTTTTTCAGATTCTATTCCGTTGAAGTTAATTCCATTGTTCTCAAGTTTCTGTAGAAATATTTTCCCTTCGGCATCGTTGCCTATAACGCTCGCTAGGTCGGCTTTAATGCCTAATGATTGAATGTTCATTGCCACGTTAGCAGCTCCTCCAAGTGTGGATTTACGCTTGGAAACGCCGACTATAGGCACTGGAGCTTCCGGAGAAACACGGCTGACATTGCCGCTTATATACTCGTCCAGCATAGCGTCACCAATAACTAGAATTTTCATATCAAAACTTGGCTCCATTTTGTGCGTTTAAGTAATCATAAATGCATTTATGCACTTCTTGTGGGGATAAAGCTTCCATGCAGGCTGAATAATCTGTTTTTGGAGAGATTAGGCAAGCTCCATGAGGGAATTTTTTGTGCACTAACATGCAGCCATTTTCGCTGCAAGGATATTTAGAACTGCGAATATTTATATTTTCGTCATAGGCGAGAGTAGAAATGGAAGTTGGACCAAATAAACATACACTTGTGCCGCCATCTAGAAAATGTCGTAAATGTATTGGTCCTGATTCTAAGCCAATATGCAGTTCGGCGCATTTAAGTAAAGCGGCCAATTCGGTAAGTGAAGTTTTACCTCTTAAATCTATAATTCTGGGATTATCTAATTTGCTTGAGATATCTGTTGTTATGCTATTGCCAATCCAAATAATTATTTTATCAGGAAAATCCTTGTTTATCATATCGCATAATGCCAAAAAATTTTGAGGATGCCAAAATCTGATATCATAGTTATTTTTTGAAGAGTCATTTTCACATATTGTTATAAATTGTTTGTTTTTTAAATTCAAACTTTTTATGTAATTTTCTATGTCTATGCTTAAATTTAATTGTAACTTTGTATTGCGGTTAAAAGGTAATATGTCATGAATGTTGCATTGTTCTAAAAAGCTTTTATTTAATATTTCGCATAATTTTAAAAACCGATGACTTGTGCTTATATCTTCGAAATTCAAGATATTTTCGTAAATGTCTAATATGTCAACAAAATATTGATATAACTTTTCAGAAATGCGCTTGACTTTGGTTAAAGCGAGCTTTTCTATTTCAAAAGCTCTATGGCCGGTTAAAACTATGTCGTATTTGTCATTTCCTGTAAATTGAGAAATATGGTAAGCGTTATCTATAAAGTCTAAATTCTCAAGCAATTGATATGTTCTGCAATAATAATCCAAAACAAGGTTCTTTGGTACAATCTCTCTCATGCCTTTGGGCAATAAAACCCCGGCAATATCATCTCCCAATCCTCCAGAACATAAAAAAGCAATTCGTAAAGTTTCCGCTCCGTTATCTTCGATAAATTCTACAGCATTTTCTTTTGTGAAAATAATTTTGTCATTTTCAACTCCAAGAATTAATAATTGTCGCTTGATTTTAGTTGCCATATCATTGTATTTAACAGCAATCAGCACTGCCGAATAATTTTTGCACTGCATCGCAAATTCAGGCGCAACAACTTTTACTCCAAGCGGTAGTTTAGCGTCACTCAATTCTTTGTAGTTGTTGTCTAAAACATATTTGACATTGCAATAGCCGGTTTTTTCTATTGCCTGCAAGTACTGCCTGCCAACATAACCGGCTCCGAATATCAAAATGTCTGAGTCTTTTTTAATCAATTCATAAGGAAATAGAAATTTTTTCATCTATTCCCCTAATTTCTCATTTTTAAAATTAAAAGCGTAAAGCAAATCATGGCCATATCTAAAATGAAATAACTTAAACATAAAACCATTTTTTTTAAGTAATTTTTTCAAGAATTCTCTTTTTTCCGGAACATTTATGTTCATATAATGGCATTCCATAGCTATTATACTTATTTTATCCAGCATGTTCTCTGACTCTAATTTGCTCAAAATTTCGAATTCCGAGCCTTCGCAATCCAGTTCCAAGAATATTTCTTCATTATGTTTTGAAAATAGTTCGTTTAAAATTTCAGCGACGTCCCTGACTATGATTTTAGTAGTTCCTTTTTTAGGATTGATGATACTCGCTCCAATAGAATCTACATCATCAAGAAACAATTCCTCGTTTCTGTTGCCGATCGCAAAATTATGATACTCTATTTTATTTGCAAGATTTTGGTTCAATTTCAGGTTTTCCAAAGCTCTATTAAAAGTGTTCTTAAATGGCTCATAAGCATAAATTTTTACAATATTTTCAAAAGAAGCAAAATATAAAGCTGTGTCACCAACGTTACCTCCTATATTAATAACGACATATTGCGAATTATCATTTAAGCTGACTTCGTAAGACTTACGAATAATAGTATCTTCAAACAATATTTCATCGCCATCGGTTTCAATTATTAATTTAACTCCATTTTCTCTCAAGACTAATTTATCATGAATAAATTCTTTTTGCGGAATGCAAATTGTTCCGTTGAAATAGCACCAATCAATCTTTTCCATGGATATTCCTAAACTGATAAGTTGATTAAGTATGGTGAGTTTCACTTGAGGTATTAATAGTATTTTATCATAGGCTATATTTCCTTTAAGAAGGAATTCCGGAGACTCTATTTTAAATCCGTCAATAATCTGTCCTTGCTTATTTTTGTCATTGTCAATTAATCCTACAATATCAAATTTTGAGCGAATCATATCGGCACATGTTTTATATATTTGACCTATTCCAAAAACAATTGCTTTTTCCATCTACACTCCATTTTCTGTTAAAATAGAAATTAAATTTTTAAGTTGCCAAGTTTCGCTTGTAATAAATGTTTTTATTCCGGCATTATTCCCGCATTCCATGTCAATTTCCTTGTCTCCAACTAAATAAGATTGTGAAATGTCAATGTCAAAATTTTTAATAGCCTGCTTTATAAGTCCTGTTTTCGGCTTACGGCATTCACATTCACCGCTGAAATCCGGGTGATGAGGGCAAATGTAATAAGCGTCTATTTTTGCATTGATTTTTGCCAATTCGCTATCCATGTATTTATGCAGTTTTTCAACATCTGCAATTGTATAAAATCCTCTTGCAATACCGCTTTGATTTGAAATAACTATAACTTTATATCCGTTTTTATTGAGCGATTTTATCGCTTGCGGAACTCCGTTTATAAACTCAAAATCCTCAATTTTATAAACATAATGCTTATCTACATTTATTGTACCGTCTCTGTCTAAAAACACAGCCTTATTCATCAAACACCCCTTTTTCTATCAAATCGCATAAAATATGCCCAATCAGTATATGGCACTCTTGTATGCGAGGGGTGTCACTGGATGGAACGATAAAGGCTATATCTGCGAGTTCTTTAAGTTTTCCACCGGAGCCTCCTAGCAAGGCTATAACTGTAAGTTTCTGTTTTTTGGCCTGTTTAGCTGCGAGAATAACGTTTTTCGAATTTCCGCTTGTGCTAACGGCTATTAAAGCATCCCCCGTGTTTCCATAAGCTTCAATGCCACGCTTGAAAATATCGTTATAGCCATAATCATTGCCTATTGCCGTAATTGTAGATGTATTTGCCGTTAACGCTATTGCGGGTAAGGGTTTGCGTTCCTTTTTGAATCTGCCTACAAGCTCGCCTTCTATGTGCTGAACATCCGAAGCGCTGCCGCCATTGCCGCATAAAAGGATTTTGTTTCCTTGTTTATATGCGGTTATAATTATTTTGGCAATTTTGGCAATCAAATTCAAATATGGCTCTGAGAGCAAGTTTTTTTTTGCTTCTATGCCGGCAGATATTTGATTCGCAATGTCCTTTTTGACTAAACTTGCCATGGATTGTAATATAGAAATTTGTATGGCTATAGTTGTCACAATGGCTTGTGTAATATAATTTTCTATTTTAGTTCTCATGAAAGAAAATAGCGTGAAACAAAATGCAATTGTTTTTGGCATAGGTCGCAATTACCATCATTTTTATGCTCCGATTTGTGCGGAATATAATATCATTGCGCTTTCGGATAATAATTGCGACAAGTGGAATGGAATGGATGCCCTAAGTGGAAAGCTAATTGTTGCTCCTCAGAAAATAAAGGATTATATGGTGGGCGATTGCAAGCTTCTAATAACTCCTGCAAATTATGGGGAGATTGTT
>WQSZ01000027.1 GCA_009787645.1 Candidatus Fibrimonadales bacterium
AGTATTTGCTTTTGCGCATTGTAGCGAAAAGATAAATTTTGAAGTTTGATTGAAGCCATTATGCATTTCCTTGTTGTTAAAATTCAAGATCCAGAGGGCATGAACGCCCCCGCCAAAAAGAGGGCTACAAGTGCCCCCGCCAAAAAAGCTGAATGCAAAGAATTTAACGCATAATGTGCGACTTTTTAGCCGCATGGGGTAATTTAGAAAATTCAGTACTGAAACCTACGAGAATACGCATCTGCCCATTCTATTAACATTCGCAATTCCAAAAACGGATACTCACCGAAAATAGCAGCCGTCAAATAGGCAGAAACTTCCAAATCCAAATTGAATTTCTCTTTCATTTGCATCATTCACATCAAAATTATTTACAACTATGGTTAAATACGGAGCTAGAACATTTATCACAAAAAAATCTAATTTTTTATTGCCTGACAAATTATGAATTTCCGTTAGCGATTTGTTTACCTCGTTTTTATATTTTTCTATTTTTCCATTATGCACGATATTCTGGTAATTGGGGCCGGCATTGCCGGCCTGACTGTTGCGCTGAAGGCTGAGGAAAACGGACAAAGCGTTTTGCTGCTCACAAAAGGCGCAAAACCGGACGGTTCCACTAATTATGCGCAAGGCGGCATAGCCTCCGTGACTGCGCCGGAAGATTCCTTCGCAAGCCACATCGCAGACACTTTGGAAGCAGGCGACGGATTGTGCAAAAAAAAACAGGTGGAAATATTAACCAAAAATGCGCCCAACGCCATTGAACAATTAATTAAATGGGGCGTTAACTTTACACCAGACAAAAATGACAATAATTCCTTTGACTTGCACTTGGAAGGCGGCCACAGCTTTCGCAGAATTCTGCACACCGCAGACTTGACCGGCAAAGAAATAATGCGGGCATTGCTCGCAAAATTAAAGCAATGCAAAATTGACTTTATGGAACACAGCACCGTTTTGGACTTGGTTGTAAAAAGATCACGCTGCATAGGCGCAATTACAAACAACGGCGCAATCTACGCAAAAACCGTTGTTCTGGCAACCGGCGGAGCCGGACGGCTTTGGCTGCACTCCACAAACCCTCCGGACGCTTGCGGCGAAGGAATCGCAATGGCATACCGTGCAGGCGCAGCACTCCAAGACTTGGAATTCATGCAGTTCCACCCCACAAGCCTTTATGCGCCGCAACTCAAAAAAACATTCCTCATATCAGAGGCGGTTCGTGGCTTTGGCGGAATATTGAAAAACCATAAAGGCGAAGAATTCATGGACAAAGTTCATCCTCTTCACTCACTCGCCCCACGCGACATTGTAGCCCGTGCAATTCTAAAAGAAATGCAGCGCACCGGCAAAGATTATATGTATTTGGATGTAACTCATCGCAAAGCAAAAGACATAAAAGCACATTTTCCAAACATCTACGCAAAATGCCTAGAATGCGAAATAGACATGACAAAAGACTGGATTCCCGTTGTGCCCGCAGCTCACTACATGTGCGGAGGCGTGCTCGTTGACTCTTACAGCAAAACAACGCTAAAAGGTCTTTACGCCGTAGGCGAAATCTCAGCAACCGGAGTGCACGGCGCAAATCGCTTGGCATCAAATTCACTCTTGGAAAGCGTAGTGTTTTCATTGAGGGCATGCGAAAAAATGTCTGAACCACGATTTACAGGATTTAAGGATTCACAGAATTCTAAACCTTCAACTCTTAATTCTCAACTCTCAACTTTCACAAAGCAGAAAAAAGAAATTCGCACCATAATGTGGGAACATTGCGGAATTGTGCGCTCTATGGATGGATTGAAGATTGGACTGGAGAAACTGAAAAAGTTTGATGATATTGAAGATTTGGAGTTTCGCAACTTTTTGGAAAGCGCAAAGCTTGTTGTGGAGTGTGCTCTTAAAAGAAAAGAATCCAGAGGGCTTCAATGCTTAACGGATTATCCTAAGAAAAATCCGAAAAGCTTAAAGCACTACACTATAAAGAAACGGAGATAGCTTGCTATTTAAATGCGTAGTTAAATACCAATTCAAAACGATTTAGCTTGCCGCTGTCAACTTTTGTGCCGTCCGTCATGGAAGCATAATCAGTTGCCAAGTTAGCATATTCAAAGCCAACGTATGAACTCCCTATATTGTATCTTAAATTTGTGAATATCGCCATATTCTGATTAGGATTCTTGAGTTCAGCAGTGCTCTTTCTCTCCCTGTTTTCGTCAATAGCTTCAACGCCCATGCCACCTGCAAGAGATACGGGGCCTAGTTTAACAGTTGCTGCGCCCCAACCGCCCATAGATTGCACTCCGGTTCCTGTTCTTCCGGTAGCAGCACCGCTTAAGCGTATGCTTCCATTATTATAGCGATTTAGATTTTGTCCGTAGAATAGCTCGCCGGAAAGATTTACAATGCTAACAACAGGCAAAGATAAACTTGCAATGCCGGACCACGAAGTCGGTGGCGCTACCCAGCCATCAGCATCTTTCGCATCCACCTGAGCTTCGGTATCAGCAGCTTCTTCCTCTGCCGCATAATGGCCGCTAAGGATAAATTCTATGTTGTTTTTTGCTTTGCCGTTATCATCTGTTCCGGCCCAAGCAGCGGGAACTTTTACTTTTGCAGAGCCCTGAAATGCAGGCATTACTGGTTTGTTAGCACGGTCATCTGTTGCGGCAATAGCCAATTCAACCGGCCCAATAGCTTGGGTTAAACGAATTTGCGGACGGCGAGTACCCAGAGAACCCTGGCTTTTTAAGCCACCCTGATTAAGTGTAGGAGCACTCAAAGGAGCAATCAAATCACTTGTTTGGCCCATTAACACGGTTAAACCCAGATTTGTAAATTTTAACTGTCCAAAAGATTGCCTTATACGGAAACCACCAACGCCATTGGAAGTACGGTTATTATCATTTCCGAAGTCTGTTTCAAACCTACCGGAAAGTTCCACGCCGTCTTCACCGGGGCCGGTTAAATTAAAACCGAATCTGGTTTGATTCACATTTGACATAAAACGACCTTCACCGTCTTCTGCTTTTGAAGGAACTATCTCAGTCCAATTCGCATTATTGTTGTTACCGCTTTCATAAACGGAATTGAATTGCAAAAAGCCATAAAAGGATATTTTTGTTCCTCCTACGCTAACAACGGGAATATCTTCCGCCGCTGCAATTGAAACACTTGTCAACAAAGCGGCAGCAGCCAACTTCGCAATTTTACCTTGAATACTCATAAAAGCCCTCAGTTGAGTTAAATCTAATGTAAATTTAGAATACCAATGTTAAAATTGGGTTAAGAAGAAATTTATTTTCAGTTAATTGTAATTGTCTGAACCATGATTAAAATCGAGGTTCAGACAAAAAAGATGTTGTATGTTATTTAAATGCGTATTGGAAAGCCAGCTCAACACGATTTATTCCGCCTTTCTCCGCTGCATTTTTGTCGTCAGTCGTGCTTTCCGTGTCTATGCGGAAGTATTCAATTCCCAAATATGCATTAGGAATAAAATGATACCTTACATTTGAGTAAAGCGCCATATTATGGCTCCGGCTTCCGATTTTAACTTTTTCGGGATCTTGGACAGCTTCAACGCCCCAACCGCCGTTAAAAGAGAGATTCGCAGGAAGCTTAACACCCACATTAGTCCAACCACCCAGTGTCTTTATGGCATAATCCTTTCCAGTTGAATTTTCAGCAGTTAAGCCTAGGCTTCCGTTGCCGTAGTGCTTTAAATTCTGACCGTAAAAGAATTCACCGCTAAGATTTACAATGCTAATTATCGGCAAATTCAAGTCCGCATTTATAGACCAAGATCTCGGCACTTTCTCATACGGCTGATCTTTGACTATATCGGTATTCTTTTCTTTTGCAAAATGACCGGAAAGACCTAATTCAAAATTTTCATCTTCGCCAGCCCATCCCGCAGGAACCTTTACTCCCACACGTCCTTGTACAGCAGGCACTTTAGGCGCATCTGCTCCACGATCATCCAACGCAGCAACAGCTATTTCAATAGGCCCAAATGGTTGCGTTAAACGAATTTGCGGGCGGCGTGTTCCCAGGTTTCCCGAGTAATTACCGGTACCTTCGCTCAATACGGCAGGATCTCTCGGAGATATTACATCGTAGGTTTGCCCCATAAGGAGGGTCGTGCCAATGCTGCCAAATTTTACTTGTCCATAAGAGTGCCTTATACGAAGGTTGCCAACTCCGTTATTGTGGCGAGCATTGTCGTTATTAAAATCAACTTCAAATTTTCCTGAAACTTCCGATTCGCCTTCGTTTTGAGGGGCCATTAAATTTAAGCCGATTCTTGAGTGATTTACATTCATAATTGTACGGCTTCCACCCTCGGTATTCCCTACTGGGGCATAATATGACCAGTTAGGAGCATCTGTGCTCACTACACGATCCTCCCATACGGTATTCAACTGTACTTGTCCATACAGCTCTATTTTTGTACCACCCTTGCTCACAACAGGTTCTTGCGCTGTTGCGATTGAAATGCTTGCTAACAAAGCGGCAGTTACCAACTTTGCTGTTTTGCCTTGAATATTCATAAAAATCCTCGGTTGAGTTAAATCTGGCATAAATTTAGAAAATTCTATATTATTAATCATGCTCCCACTTGAAGCTACCATATATAAAAGCTACCTGGAAACAGCGGCTCCCAATTTGCTAAAACCAAAAGGTGACCCCTGGAAGGTGGAAATAGATACGCTTTTAAAGCATTACGGCTCTTTTTTGCTGGATGGCTGGGGTACTCTCTATAGCAAGGACAATTTTGTCTATCCAGGCGTTCTGGAATTTATGGCCGCCATTCGCAAGGCAAATAAAAATATAAGGCTCATCACAAACTCAGCATCTCGCACAATAAAGCAAATTCAAGATGACCTTCGCCTTTCAGGTCTGGACTTTGAAGCTTATGAAATTATCTCTTCGGGCAGCTTGCTCGCAGCACTCAGCGGAGCCGTTGATTTAAAAGAGGTTTATTATTTTGGCGGCGAAAGCGGATTGAAATTTCTGGAAGAAGCAAAAATACAAGTCTCAGAAAATCCCTCCGAGCCAATAGTAATACTTGCCGGCATACACCCGACTCAAGAAGAAATGAGCAAAGCGGAGAAAATTTTGTCAAAAGAAAATTCAAGAGTGCTGGTGTTAAACCCCGATGTTTACGCTCCAAACCCTGACGGCGAAAAAATTCCTGTCACAGGGCACATCGCACACTCCTTGAAAGAAAAAACCGGCTGCAAGCTTTTATTCTGCGGAAAACCATTCCCGTTAATCTACCAAATAGCCCTCCGCAGCCTGATACCCAGCACAGAAAGCGTAGTGATGATAGGCGACACGCTTGGCACAGACATTGCCGGAGCCAACATAGCCGGCATAGACTCCGCCTTGGTTGTTGGAAGAAATGTAAAAGAGAACGAACTAAGAGACGATATCTATTCGCTCGGAGTAAGCCCGACTTACGTGCTGCACGGGTTTGATTAAGGCCCCTTCACACCATTGTTCAAAAAATGCAGCGCACCAGCCAAATAAGCTAGCGGCGCATTCCAGTTTATAGCAACCTCGTTTGACGCATAACTGCAATTGTGGTCAATGTAGCTTAGCGCAGGCTTGCCCTTTTGAACATAATTCGTTTCGCAGTTTCCCGGCTTAATATCTTGGCCGCCTTCGTGAGGACCTCCGGCAAGCATGCCGGGTACAGGCTCAAAAATGCCGTCTGCTTCCGATGGCCTGTGATGCGGATCCATCATGGTTCTGTTGCCATAGCCCGAAACATAGCTTATATCCATAGGGTTTGCGCCCAACAGATAATCCAAGGCTCTTTGAGCACCATCCAAATAGCGTTTATCTTTGGTTAAATAATATGCGTTCAAAAGCACAATGCCGTTATTTGCAATCACCGAGTTTGAACCCCAAACCCAGTTCCATTTAAGCACAGGCAAAGCATAAGCGGATTTTTCCACCTCGTCTCTCAGCATGTTCGCTACAACCAACAATGTATCCTGTGCAGCTTTTGTTAAATTTTTATCAAAACCGTTTTTGCTGTTTGCCAATCTGTAAACCGCCAAAAAGTTTACATCTCCCCACCAAGGCGCATGAGTGTTAAAGGAAGTTGTATCAATCGCCTGCTTGTAATTATTTTTCTTTGTGGTTATGTAAAGCTCGGTTGCCGCCCACAGAAATTCGTCTTTTCCTGTTTCGGCATTGTGGTGATACTGACCGGTAAATACTCCATCCGGCTGCTTGAACATGATGCTCGGATTTTTGCTCGCCCAGTCAAATGCTTTTTCTGCGGCGGCTAATGCCTGCTGAGAAAACTTTGCGTCAAATGGTTTGTAAATGCGAGCGGCTTGCGCCATAACTGCGGCAAAATCCAGCGTGGCAGGCGTTGTTTTCATAACAACGTATCTTTTGGCGGTATCCGCATCCGGCATTATGTGGCCGCAAAATCTCGCAGTTGTGAGTTTGTGAAAAACTCCGCCATCGGTGTCTTGCATTGTGAGCATCCAGTCCAGATTCCAGCGCACCTCTTCCAAAATATCAGGAGTTTTGCTCTTGCTCTCGGGGATGTTCAAGGAAAGTTTTTTCACTTCGTTTTCAAAGTGCTCGTAAAGTTGCAAAAGCGTGAAAACAGATATTCCGCTATTTACAATGTATTTGCCGTAATCGCCCGCATCATACCATCCTTTTGGGCTGCTTATTTTCCAGCCTGCCGGTTTTCCATTTTCCGGAAAGTAGTAAACTTCGGTATCCGGGTGGCCTGCGGCACGGGCCCATTTGCCGGCAAACTCCGGGCTCAAAGCTGTTGAGGCACGTTGGTAATAAAACCATTTCAAAGCGGCTATGTAAACATCTTCATAAACGTTGTTCTGCACAACTATATTGTCAGAAATTCTGTTTCCATTTATGTATGCGGCATACAATCCTTTTTTAAGCGCTGAGAAATCCGCTTTGCGCACGGTTTCTCCGCTATATTCCCAAACTCCAGGCGCAGAGAGCGGCGAGGTAAGAGCTGTTTTTCCGTTGCTCAAATCTCTGAATTCCACAGCCTGAGCATCCGTGGCTTTATATACGAGAATTTTTTTAGCCTGCTCTCCGTAGCCAAGCTGGTTTATTCTGGCTCCAAAGGTTTTTGTTATTTGCGAATTCGCAAGAGTTGCTGCCATAACGATTAACGGTATAATGTATCTCATGGAGAGAAATTTAGAAAAATAGGCTGCAAACTTGTATCCAAGAATTTGGAAATCCAGCCCGGGCAAAGTCCCATTCCAAAAATGCAAACGAAGTAAATGCCCAAAACAATCTTCTCTTGCACAGTCACCTTTGGCAACCCCTCAAACATCGTATTCAAAGGCCCGTTCAGCATCTTATTCGTAGCCTGCAACACATAAACCGCAGTCGTTGTAATAGAGAGAATAGCCAAAACCGCAACCACCTTCACCACAATATTATCAGACTGCCAAGAGCCTATAAAAATCGGAAGCTCCGCCGCAAACCCGCTAAGACCCGGCAAACCGAGGCCCGTAAAACCTGCTACAACAAAACCAACGCCAATAAGCGGCATAACCTTCATCAAACCGCCCATCTCATCAACCATTCTCGTATGAGTTCTGCCGTAAATCATGCCAATGCATGCAAAGAACAAACCGGTTAAAAATCCGTGCGAAAGCATTTGCAAGCTCGCACCTTTTATGGAAATCGAATTCGCAGCGCACAAACCCAGGAATATAAGGCCCAAATGAGAAATAGAAGAATATGCTATGATGTATTTCAAATCACGCTGCTTAATCGCAATAAACGCTGCTACAACAACATTGAACAGAACAAGCACAACTATATAAGGCAACCAGAACTTTGCGCCCTCCGGCATCAAATTCATAGCCACACGCAAACAGCCGTAAGCTCCCATCTTCATCATAACGCCGGCCGCAAACATAGACACCGCAGTAGGCGCAGCGCTATGACCGTCAGGGCTCCAATTGTGGAACGGAAACAACGAACCCGAAATTGCAAAACCTATGAACAAAAGCGGGAATGCCCACATCTGAAAGCTTTCTGAAAAATTTATGACTGCAAGGTTGCGAATATCCCAACTCCCAATGCCTCCCTCAAAATACATGGAAATAATAACAATCAACGCAAATGCACTGCCCAGCGCAAGAGTCAATGTAAGCTTTTTTCCGCAATAATCTTTTCTCCCTGTGCCCCAACCTGCTATCATAAGATACATGGCCAAGGCTTCAATCTCATAAAATATCATGAACAGGAACAGATCAAAGCTCAAAAACACGCCAAACACTCCGGCTCCCAAAATCTGAATCATCGCAAAGAATTCCTTTGGTCGCTCAACATTCCAGCTCATAAGAATACCGGTAAAAACAATAATAGAGGCCAAAACACACATCAAAATTGAAAGCGCATCCGCACCTATTATAAACCTTATGCCCAAAGCAGGCAACCAAGGCACATCAGTAACATATTGAATATCCGATGCACCGGCACACATAATCAATCCGTAAATCTTCACCGTAAAAAACACGCACAGCACCATATTGACTAGCGCAGATATAGCGTGAAACATCTTTATGGTCTGGCCTTGCTCTCTAGGTATAATCAAACCTACAACGACCGTTAGAACGGGTAAAAACCAAATCATGTTGAGAAGCGCAGTCATATATGTGGAATCTAGAAAATATTCTCCCCCGAATTAAGAATCAGATCTTCCTCATACATCACCCATGGTTCTCCGACCTGCAACGGATAGATAGAACCGGAAGTAAGACGGCCGTCTCCATTCAAATCATTGAAATGCATAATGCTGTAAATACCTTTGGGCAAACCCTTGAATTCAAAGTTTCCGGAATCATCACTCTTTACGCTCCATTCTTTTCCCAAAGTTCTTGCGGCACCTGTTGCCCGTTTTGCCAGTTTCGCAAGTTTTGACGGTTTTGACGATTTTGTCGTTTTACCGACTGTAACTTCCTGCAAAACCACTATCGTAGAGGCATTGCCGCCAGGAATTTTGCCTTTTAGCGAAGCCAGCTTCAATCTTGAGATTGTACTGAACTGCAAGGACATTTTTACCGAATCTTCCTTAACATGCTCAAACCTGATTTTCGCATCTGTTCCCCAAGCAGACGATATTTCCAAACTCACCGCATCCACCTGTTTAACCACAGCTTTAACGGTATCTTCATTTACAAACAAACGAAACTTCAAAGTATCTGCGGAAACCGGGCGATTGTAAAATAATTTTATCGGCAATTCCGGCAAAACATCATCAGCTCCACGTGCAGGTTCTATCTTTGAAATAGCGGTCGGAGTGATCTCATCATCGGGAATTCTTTTGAATTTCAGTTTTGCGGAAGCACGAGTTGTGTCCAGCCTTCTTCCCAGAGAATCTTTTGCAAACAGGCAGTTTGCCGTGTAAAGGCTATCATTTTTCAAATTGTCAAACAGCAACACCGGATTTTTGCTGCCGGATTCCGTATATACTTCCAAAGGCAAAAGCGTATCTTTTGAAGTTGCGAAAAAGCAGTTCAAGGAATCAAAAACAATGCTGCGAGAAAATGAAAATTCAATTTCCCTATTTCCTCTTTGTGAAATAGCATCAAGAGTCACCGAAGAAGTATCCAAGTCTCCGAGAGAAAAAGCCAGATGTTTTTTTTCTTCTGTTAATTTAAACGGAAATGTCGCAATGCCTGTAATCTCACTTTCTACGTCCAGTTTTTGGTTGTTGTTCTCATCTAAAAATGCAATGGCTAAATATAAACCGGCCTGCATTCCCTGCAAAGTTCCTTTCCCCAAGCTATCTGTCTGGGCTATGTATTGCGGAATTTCTTTTGACACATTCGGAACCGTATCCGTTTCTGCGGTCAAGGTTGAATCCCTGAATTTTGCCAAATACCTTTTATTAGCACGAACTTTGCCAATCGGATAAAAAGCAACAACGGGGAATTTCTTTTTTTTGGTCAAAGAATCTTGAAGTAATACGGAAAAATCAGCTTGCAAGCTATCCAAATAACTTCCTGTTGAAAATAAAATCTGAAAAGGCTTTTCCAGCGGATTGTTGCGCAAGTCTTTTATGGCATTTGTAACCGTGAGAGTATAGGTTGTGCTTGAATCCAAAGGTTCCGTGGAATATATGCGCAGTTTATCGCCATCAGCTTTCAGTCGCAACCTTCCGGAAATGGGAGGAGAAATTGCAACAGCACCGGGAGGTGGTTTTTGAACAATCCATTCGTCAAACTGCAAAATCAAATCCAAATCCAAATTCTGATTTATTGAGCCTGGAGCAAGCGTTGTGCCGCTAACTCTGGGAGGCAAAGTATCATCCGGCCCACCGGGCGGAGGAAGAACCGTGGCGCAGGAGAAAGTCAGAATCAGAATAGCCAGAATTAAATAATTTACAGGATTATTCATCTTTTACCTTGTCTATTAACAATACAAACTCGCCTTTTGGGGTTTTTGTTTTGTAGTGCTCTAAGAGTTCTGTTGGAGTGCCTATCAAATGTTCTTCAAATTTTTTTGTCAGTTCCCGCATGAGGGCTACTTTTACTTCGCCATACACTTCTTTTATTTCGCCTAAGAATTTGATCAGGTTATGCGGGCTGGCATAGAAGATCAATGTGCTGTTTGCATCGTCTTTTAATTTTTGCAGCAGATGTGTTCTTTGCGCGCTTTTTTTGGGAGAAAAGTTTTCAAATCTGAATCTGTCTGTTGCAAAGCCGCTCGCTACTAGCGCAGTCAGCAGGGCATTGGCTCCGGGTATGGCTCTTACCGGTATGCCTTCTTCTTTGCAGGCTCTTACCAAATTGAAAGCCGGGTCTGCTATGCCGGGCGTTCCGGCATCGCTTATAAGAGCTATGTCGCCTGTATTTTTCAGATATTCCACGTATTTAGGAGTTACCTGTTCTTTGTTGAAATCGTGGTAGCTTTCAATTTTCGCAGAAATTTCATAGTGATCGAGCAACACTTTACTGTGGCGAGTGTCTTCCGCTAAAATCAGCGACACTTCTTTCAATACCCGAACTGCTCTGAAAGTGATGTCTTCCAGATTGCCTATCGGAGTGCTGACTATGTAAAGCATTGCTTGGAAAATACAAATTTCTACATTCCTCCATACAATGCAAACCAAAGACATCATTCGCATTCAAAGCCAGGAACGGGAAATCGTTTTGCTGGGAACGGCGCATATTTCGCAGGAATCCATAGATCTGGTTCGGGCTACCATAGCCGCAGAGAATCCGGACTGCGTTTGCGTTGAATTGGACGAAGGGCGGCTTAAGGCTTTGGAAAACAAGGACCGCTGGAAAAACCTAGATGTAAAGGATATCTTGAGAAAAAAACAGATGACTTCTCTTCTCGCAAATCTGGTTTTAGCATCATATCAAAAAAGAATGGGCGAGTCCACAGGTGTAGAACCCGGTTCCGAGCTAAAAGCTGCGGTTGAAGAAGCTCGAGCTTGCAAAGCAAACCTTGTTCTGGCAGACAGAGATGTAAAAACCACTCTGCGACGTGCCTGGGCAAGCACCCCGTTTTTTCGCAAATTCAAACTGGGCTATACATTGTTAGGCTCAATCTTTGAAACGGAAAAAATCAGCGAAGAAGAACTGAGCAAAATGCGTGAACAAGATACCCTCTCGGTAATGATGGAAGACTTCGGAAGAGAATTCCCGGAAATCAAGCAAATTCTAATCAGCGAAAGAGACCAGTTTTTAGCGGGTAGAATCCTAAAAGCCCCCGGCAAAAAAGTGCTTGCAGTAGTAGGAGCCGGCCACCTGCCCGGAATAAAAGCCATCATAAATGGTGATTTAGACACTCCACCGGAAGAAGATCTTTGCAAAATTCCGCCATCTTCGCACTGGGGTACCGTTATAGGCTGGGGACTTCCAGCGGCAATAATTCTCTCTCTAGTGTACATAGGAATTAAATTCGGCCCTTCGGCATTTGCAGACAACGCTATTTTCTGGGCAATGGCAACGGGCATTCCCGCAGCATTTGGTGCCATTATTGCGCTTGCGCATCCTTTTGCAATATTGACTGCGCTTTGCCTAGCTCCTCTAACAACTTTGCATCCGTTGATCGGAGTGGGCATGTTTGTAGCCTTTGTGCAAGCATATTTTTGCCCTCCACGGGTCTTTGAAATGGAAACAGCGGCAGAGGATATTTGGAAGCCGAGCCGTTGGTGGAAAAATCGTTTTACCCGTGTATTTTTGGCATTTATTTGCCCAGGTTTGCCGACAACAATAGGCAGCTTTGTAGGCATGGGCAAGATATTTGGCACAGTTAGCGGCGGTTAGCTGTAATAGGCAAAAAAATGCTTACTTGCCCTTGACAAAAAGCATTAAAAAAGCTATATTTGACGTGTTCTATAACAATTAATCAATCAAGGAGCAAAAATGGTAAAAAACCTATTCCCCAAATTCGTCACGCTGGTCTTAGCTACGTTTATTTTAACAGCAACAGTTACAGCACAAACCACCACCCCACACTGGAAAGAGCGGCAAAAAGCGAAAGCTGCTGAGTTCATGGAGCAGCAGCAAAAGCAAAAAGCCAAGGCCGCTGAATTCATGGAGCAGAGGAAGCTGAAAAAAGCTGATAAAGCTGAGCCTAGAGCTGAAAGAAAGGCTAAACGCCCGGAAAATAAGCAAAAAAACGCTCGCACAGAAAAGAAAAAGCCCCTTAAGCCGCAATCTTTTAGCGCAGGAATACAGGCTTTTTCAGGAATTCAGTCTGCACCGCCAACTTCTTATACTTATGAAGAAGAAATAACCGGATCAGACTTTCCTTTTAGCAGAACACTTAATTTTGACGGTAATTCGCAGGAAAGAGTGTCTCCTAGCCCTTGGAACGACGGTTACAATGAATACATTAAAGTTTTCAAACTTGATTTAAGCGAAGGAGCTCTTATAAGGTATGCTTCGGGCCATAACAATGAATATGGCTGGGATTCACCCTTATATATCTATACAGACGAAGAATTGACCAAACAAGTTGGTAATGACTATTGGGAAGGAGAGGGGTCTATCTTAGTAGCTGCCGGCATCTATTATCTTGTTTTCACCGATGATACATATTATTCTCGCGAAGACACATATTACAATGCCATTGTCAAGCTTGAAAAAATTGAAGATTTAACTGTTACGGAAATTAATGTTCCGCTTCAAAAAAAAGAATGTGTTTTTAACGACCAAACTGCTATTGTATGGGACGCACGTGTTTGCTTATATCAATTCACACTGAATGAGCCGACAATTTTATCACTCAAAGCCGAAAGCGATAATGATGTTTTGTTTTCATTGAACGGCTATTCTGAGTATAACAATCTTACGAATCTTCTCCCTGCTGGAATACATTGGATTGCGGTTGTTGAAGCTAGAGATGGCAACTATAACGTCAATTTCTCAGTAGAAGAATCAAAACCTACAAAAATCAATGTTCCGCTTACAAAAGCAGAACTTAATTTTAGCGACGAAACTACTATCAATTTATGGGAAAGTCGTGTATTCGTATATCAGTTCAAACTGGATGAGCCGACAACTTTATCATTCAACGGCGATGATAACTTTTGGTTTGAGTTGTATGGAAAGCAATTCAACTATATTGATTACGGCTATCATTATTATAGTTGGTATGGCTGGGATGATTACAATCTTATGATGCATCTACCTACCGATACATATTATTTAATAGTTTATGAAGACAAAGGCGGTGACGACTATACTCTCAATTTCTCCATTGACGAAAAGTTTACAAAAATTGGTTTCCCGCTTCCAAAAACAGAATGTGTTTTTAACGATCAAACTGCTACTGTAGATGGTCAACGTGCCTGCTTATATCAATTCAAACTGGAGGAGCCGACAATTTTATCATTCAACAGCAATGATGACTTTTGGTTTGAAGTGTATGAAGATCCATTCTTGCAAGACGAGAAAGATTATGGCTATAGCAATTCTATGATTTATTTACCTCCTGCCGAGACATACTATTTAGTCATTTGGGATTGGTCTGGAGACGACATCTATAAAGTTAATTTCACAATTAATACATTCCAAGGAGAAGACTATGCCATTAAAGAGATTGACGGACTTGACCAACCATTCTCCGAAGTTCTTGTTTTCCACCCGAAATATAATTCCATAGAAAGGTCCAATTGCGACGAGTGGTGGTGTAACTACGAAGTTCTCAAAGTTTTCAAGCTTAAATTGGAAGAAGATACTCAAATACGTTATATTCATCAAAACTGGTATAGCACTCCGCTATACGTTTATGCCGATGAAAAATTAACCGAGGAGTTAGGATTCTATCGGTCATGGGAAACATTTAATTTACCACAGGGTGAATATTATCTTGCTTTCTCCAATGACTATGGTGGATATTACAGCACCTCCGTAAAGCTTGAAAAATTCAATGGTTATGATTTTACGAATATAACAAAATTCCCATTCACAGCAAAACTTGACTTTGACAGTGAAACAGAGTTCTTATGGGATGCACGTGTTTTCATGTATCAGTTTGAATTGACGGAAACAACCGTTTTAACTTTCGGTAGCAACAGCAATCGCCCTTGCTTTGATATATTAAGCGATCCTATGTCGTTGAGTTGGGTTGGTAACGGCTATAATGGTTCTTCAACAATTTTACCTCCGGGAAAGTATTATTTAGTTATAGGTGACTGGTACTGGGAAAATTACGAATCCTATGATTTCACCGCTAATATTAAAATCACTGTAAAAGCACTGCAAGAGCCGGAAGTTATTACTCTTAACCAAGCTAACCCAACCTTCTCTTCAGCCCTTTATTTCCATCAGGACTTTAATTCTAGCATAAACGGAAATGGTTCTATTGAAAAGGTATTTAGACTCGAATTGGATGTTGAAGATGATGTGCAGATAATGTACTATGGATGTGGTCAACAAACATGCTCTTGGTTGAGTATTTACAGAAATGCAGATTTGGAAGATAAAGTCTATGAGATGCATCCGTGGAGTGACATATACACCTTATCAGCTGGCACATATTACCTTGTTTTCACAGACAATTATTATGCTTATGATAATGACTACGAGGATTACGCCAGTACCTTTGTCAATCTTGGAATTACAACTGCTCTTACATTCCAGCCGATTGAAATCCCCCACCTTACAGAACGACTGGACTTCACTCCCTCAACTGCAGTTCGCAGTTTGCATGAATATTTGAAAGCGTTTACCTTTGAATTAGAAGAAGATGCAACAGTTTATTTCCACGGAGATTTTAGCAACTGGGGACCAAATGTTTATATAAAACAAGACAGTGAATTTGACTCTTCACTGGAAGGTGTCAACGGTGATATCTGGATTGATTGTTCATGGGGTGGTTATGATGATGAAGGTCGTGATATAATAGATTATTGCTACACTTCCTCTCCCCTTGTAGCCAATACGCCATACTATATTGCATTTGGCGATGCCGACTATAGCACATATAATGATGGCCATTATTACTCCACATATATCTACATTTCAACATCCGACGAAAAATCCGATGTTGAAATACCACCATTCACAGAGATTGTGTACACCGTTACCTTCAACAGCAATGGTAGCTCAAATGTGCCTTCGCAGACAATAGATAACTGGAAATTCGCAACACAGCCTGCTGCACTTGCCAAAACCGGATTCGTTTTATCCGGCTGGTATAACGGCAATGACTTGTGGAATTTCGCAAATGACTTTGTCACCGAAAATGTAACGCTAACCGCAAAATGGACTGCCGCTACAATCAGCATAAACGCAACCACAATCGCAGACGGCACAATAGGCCAAGCCTACTCCGCATCGGTTCAAGCCTCCGTTGAACAAAACGCCGGTGGAACTATCTCTTATGCCATAATCAGCGGAAACCTGCCAAGCGGATTAACCCTTAATTCAAGCACCGGTGAAATAACCGGAACCCCTGATGCAAGCGGCCTCGCAAACTTTACAGTAAAGGCAACTCACGCAAACGGCAACACCACAGAAAAAGCGTTCTCAATTTCAATAAGCGCAGAAAGCTCAATCCGCCTCCCGCAAATCGCTACAGGCAACAAAGCTACGCAAACGCTCAACGGCATAAACCTGCATGTCGCAAACAACGCCGCAGTTGAAATTTATAACCTGAACGGAAGCATGGTCAGCAAACAAACCTTCGCAAACGGAGTTTACACAATACAGCTAGGACACCTGCCAAAAGGCATGTACATAGCAAAAGTATCCTTCGGAAGCGAAAAACAAACGCTACGCATAGCAATACGCTAAAATACTGTCAGAACCCCGATTTTCGGGATTAAAGGATTAATATAAATCCTAAAATCTTGAAAATCGGGGTTTTATATTTTACTATAGTAGCCGCTGAAAAAGTCCAGTTCTGTAATGCGGCGTTCCCCCCGTTAGCCCTCCGGGCGGAAAAAACGGGGGGACAACCTGTGAAATTGTT
>WQSZ01000028.1 GCA_009787645.1 Candidatus Fibrimonadales bacterium
CCCCCCATGTAAATTTTTCGGAGTATAAGGGGTTATATAAATTTGCAAAATTCAATGGAGGCAAGGCAAAAAACTTGCCTTTTTCATTGAACAATTCAGTCAAGAATTTCACAACCAAAAACAAGGAGATCTAATATGAATAGGACAAAATCCATTCTCGTGGCGGCAGGCGTAGTGCTTGCCTTGGTATTAACATTTGGCTGCGCCGGTGGCAAGTCGACGATAGATGGATTCGGCGACTTCTCGGTAGGAGATAAGATGTTAATGAAATGTCAACAAGAATTCAAAAGTCATTATTGCGGGCAGGCAGAAGGAATTTCTACCAAGGCCGGTTCTGCAGGAGATATTGCTCAAGGCCGGGCAACGGCAAACCTCATTTTACAGATGAAGCAAGACGTAATAAGAGAAGTTCGCGGCGGTAGCAGCGTAGATCAAAACGATGCTGATGTTTCTGCCGCTCTTTCTGCGTGGGGACAAAGTTCTGCGGTTTCTGTAAACAATGTTGAAGTTAGAGCATCAGAAACTCAATATAACAAGGAAGAAGGCAAATACAGAGTTTATAGGATTGTGTCGGTTCCCAAAGGAGAAGCGCTAAAGGCTTTGCAAAGTTCTGTTTCTTCCGATCAGGCTTTGCAGTCCACAGCTACAGCCGCCGCCATTCTATCCATAATAGATAATTCCATAGGAAAACTGAAGGAATAATGCTGAAGATTTTTTTATCTATATGTTTAGCGTTCCTGCTAGGATGTTCTGGCGCACCGCCCAAAGAGCAGCAGTTGTTGCATGGAATTTTAACGCAACAACAATGCCCTTCGGGGAATTTTAGGGGGCATGGGATAGCAGAAGATGAAATGGTAGCGACTAATATGGCAAGAGCCATGATTGCGTCTGAAATTCAGAGTTCTATTTCCGTGCAATCAGAGCATAAAAGTGAATTAATAAATGAAGTTGATAGCGAGCATTGGAAAAAACAGATAAGCAGTGTCAGTTATCTGAATAATGCAAGCGATGCTAAAATTATATTTAAAAAACAGCAAGGGAAAGAATTTGGCGTTGTAGTTTGCATGAGCCGTGCCGATGCATCTAAAGGTTTTGTTGAACGCCAGCGATTAGTCGCAGATTCTTTGAGCCTAGTTTCTCAAGTATTGCCGAGCATAACGCACCCCAAGCAGAAAAATGAGGCTTGGAGCAGAACGCAAACGCTTTGGAACGAGTTCACAAGACTTCAAGTTATGCTTGATGGCTTTGGCGTGGCAAGAACGGATTTATTCAATTCCGTAGGAGAAATACATTCAAAAACAAAAGAGGATTACAAAAATTATTGCCAGAATGCGAAATTGCATTGGAATGTAAAACAGGGTAACGAATATTCTGAAATTGCATTTTCCGTGTTGTCTAAAAAATTAAGAATAGAGAAGTCTACGTGTCAAGGCGATGGCATTTCTCTAACTTACAAAGGCTCTGAGCCTATTTGTGCTTACAAGTTCGGTTTATACACGTGTTCCGATAAGCCTTCTTTGTCTGTTGCTTCTTGTGATAGCATAGAGTATTTGCTTTTGGAAAACAGCGTTGATGGAGCTCATCAGAGAGAAGATTTTGCATTGGAAAGAGTGCAAACTAGATTGAAAACTGCGGATTTTTGGGATAAATGGATACAGGAAATACAACTTTGGAGACCTTTATGCGAATAATACGAATGTCCATTGCGCTGATGGCATTGCTTTCTGTTTTTTCTTTTGCTCAAAAATCTGCTAGGTTGGCATTGCCCAATGAGTTGAAGCAGGGCATAATCCCTAATTTTTTTGTGCTTGAACCTAACGGCATAGATGAATTGTACAGGGATGATTTGAAAGAAGCTGTGAAAAAAACTGGAGCCAAGCGAGTGGTTCTCTCGTTTTTTGCCACCCATTGCGTTCCTTGCAGAGAGGAATTTGACATTCTCAAAAAGAATAAGGATGAACTGAAAAAACAAGGAGTTCTTGTTTATTTGATAAGTGTGGGCGAGGGAATTCGCACTCATGGCGATAAGGTGAAAGAGATGGTTGAAAAATATGCCGGAAATACTTTTCCATATTATTTTGACCCTAATGTTATTTTGTTTAAATCCTTTGGTTTAATTAAGCAGGGTGAAAACCCAAGTTTGCCTCAAACTTTTATTTTGGATTCCGGCTTGCATGTTCAAGCTATTCTGACAGGAAAAATGGGAAATGATTTTCCGCAAGTTTTGTGGGGAGAGTTATGAAAAAGCTAGGTTTAATGCTATTATTGGCGTTTGCAATTAACATCGCATTTGCCCAAAAAACTTCGGTTGCAGTGTTGCCTTCCGATGGTGCAGGTGCTTCGCTTAGCGCTGCCGAAGAAAATGCTCTTACGGATAAAGTGCGTGAAATGGCATTAAAAGTTTTACCATCTGAAAAATTTGTTCTGCTAACTCAAAATGCTGTTATGGCTCGTTTGGGCGGCGCAGAAAATTATGTTCAGGAATGCAAAGAAAGTTCCTGTATTGTGGATTTGGGTAAAAAGGCACAAGTTGATTATGTTGCTCAAGCCAGTGTTGGCAAGCTTGGCAACAAAATGAGGCTTAAAGTAGAGTTGTATAATGTTAGCACTGAAGGATTGGTGGGTATATTCAATGGTGATGCGGATAATATTTACGGTTTAAGTGAATTGATAGACAAAAACGTTCCCGACGTTGTATTCAGAAAAATTCCCGGAGCTACCCAAGCTGGGCCCGGTGCTCCTGTTATTGTCGGAGGCATTAGCGGCGTGCAGAGTGTTGGTGGAGCTTGGGAAGCAGATGCGGGCAAGCGTCGTTTGGTGAATTTGGCAACAGAGCCTGCCGGTGCCTCTTTAAGTTTTAATGGGCTTCCAAGTTCCAGTTGTGCTCAATCTCCATGCAGAGTGGAGCTTCCGGAAGGTAAAATTCGCATAATTGCAGCATTGGAGCAATATGAAATAGCAGATACAACAGTTTCTGTTGAGCGTAACAATCAGAACATAAACATTAAATTGAAGCCGAATTTCGGAGTTTTGGATATAAGATCTGCATATTCGGATGGTATGGGTAGGCATGAGGAATGGAATTTGACTATAAATGATAAAGCGGTTTTTTCTTTGGAGAATAGACTTTCGCCTGATAAATACAGAGTTAAGTTGAGTCATAGATGTTATGAGGACATAAGTTTTGAAGTTGGCATAAACAAGGGGAGTCACGAGATTTTTGATATAGCTAGGCATATAAAACAAAAACAAGGCGGTTTGGTTTTAAGTACGGAGCGTGACGGTGAGCCGTCCAGCGAGCCTGTTTTTGTGAATGGAAAGCGTGTTGGGGAAACGCCATATAGCGGTACTGTTGCTACTTGTGCGGAGATTGAATTGGGGCGAGAAAGGGTGAAAGCAAAGGTTAGATTGGAGCACAAGGAGACGGTGACATATAAGCATAATATGCCGGACAGCCAAGAATGGTTGGCTATGATGGAGGAAAAAAGAAGAAGAGAAGCGGAAACAGCAGAGGAGAGACGGAGACGAGAAACTATCGAATTGATTGTAGCAAGGAGATCGGAGGCAGAGCGAACTGCATGGCAAATATGGGGTATAATTGGTTTCGGTGGATACTTAAATATGGACGACATTGACCCTACCCTCTATAAATCATCGGGTGGACATTTTTTAATGGCTGCTGAATTTTATAGGCAAGACATTAGATTTATCCGTTATGGATTGCATTTTGAAATGGGCATGATCGGTGTTGATGAAGATGAGATTGTAAGAAGGCGCCCAAATATTATTACTGATAGTATATTTTCTTTCAATATGAAGCTGGGCACTTCCTTAAAATTGCACCCGGTTGAGTTCCTATTCCTGTCTGGTGGTGCTTCTTGGGGTTGGTACAAAATTGATTCCCATGAGAATAAGAGTGGTGGCGATACAAAGAAAGTTAACGTGGCAAGTTTTTCAACCCCAGTATTTGGATGCGGAGGCGGTTTACTTTTAGGTGGCGACGATTTTGGTCTTTCCGTTGAAGGGCTATACAACATAGTGCCGTTTCAAGGTCGTGTAGCGGCATATATATCCATTGCTGCTGGAGTTAGAATTAGAAAAGGTCTTATGGACAGAAAATAACAAAGGAGATAAAAAAATGAAAAAGTTCGTTTTTTTGAAGTTCGCAAGCGTGGCAGCAATAGTGGCGGCCATTTCGGTGTTTTCTTTAACCGGATGCGCAGACGATCCTGCCGGTGGCATGGATAATAGCGGTGACGGCAATAACTACAACGGCGGTATATCCTCCGGCGGAGGTAACAACGGCGGCGGCACATCTTCCGGTGGAGGCACATCTTCCGGCAGCAATGGCACGGGAGCATCTTCAAGCAGTGTTGCAATGCTTATAAATCCGACTTTTACGATTGTAAATAATACGGGCTATAGCCTATATTATTATCTCTATATGAAACAATCAACTTCACATGATTGGGGTTCTAATATCAGCCCTTATTACACTCTATCAGATGGAGAGTCGCGAACAGTAACTCTTTCTAATAAATCTTTGCCAGTTAACAGCAAATATGATTTTAGAACACAAACATCAGCAAGCGGCTCTAATGTATTTATACAATATCGTGTTTCAATTTCAAATAATATGACTATCACATTTACCGCTTCTGATTTAAATGATGAGAGCGATTACCCAAGCATAACTGTTCAAAATAGAACTGGCGCAACTTTTGATGGATTTTATATAAAGCCATCGGTTTCCGATGATTGGGGGAAAAGCTTTAGTAGCATTTCGAATAATAACAGTGGAACGGCAAAAATATCTATTCCTCCGTCAAGTTACACAGAGTTTGATATTCAAATGAGGTCAACAAACCCTACTAATACATACACAATGAAAAATGTTACAATAACAGACGGCATGGTTATAAGGGTTACAAGAGAAGATGCAGACAATCCATCTTTTATCGGCTCACCGATTGTTGTTATTGAAAATAAAACTGGTTATAATATAGGGTATCTTTGGATTAAATCCCCAACTTCAACTGATTGGGGAAATTCTATATCGAACTCAATATCAGATGGGCAATCACGAACATATACACTTCCTCAATCTTTGTCTGATAACAATGTCTACGATATTCGCTTGAGACAGAGCCTAAGCAGTGGGCATATATTTATAAAATATCGTGTAACAATTTCAGATGGCATGGTTTTAACCTTTACTGGAGAAGATTTAAACGATGAAAGCGAATATCCAAAAATAACGGTTCAAAATAGAATCGGCGCAACCTTAAATGGTTTTTACATAAGGCCATCAGGTTCTGCTGATTGGGGAAAAACTTTTAGCAGCATTTCAAATAATAACAGCGGAACAGCTACAATACCTATTCCTCCATCCGCTTACACCGTGTTTGATATTCAAATGAGATCAACGGAACCAAATAATACATACACTAAGAGCAATGTAACGGTAACAGATGGCTTGGAGTTAATGTTTACTAGAGCCGATGCGGATAATCCTCTTACTGCTGCTCCGGTTATTGTTATTGAAAATAAAACTGGCTATAGCCTATCTTATCTTTATACGAAACAATCATCTGCAACTGATTGGGGTTCTTATGTCAGTAGTACCACTATATCAGATGGGCAGTCGCGAACACTCACGCTTTCACAATCATTGGTTGCTGGTAGCATTGATATTAGACTAGGCTCTTCTACATCAATTACCAGTGGGAATCAGTTTGTTAAATCCAATATTTCGGTTTCAGATGGCATGGTTGTAACATTTACGGGTAGCGATTTGTTACAATAATTATGAATAGGCTTTCAATTATTACAATGCTATTGTTGCTTTCTGCAATTTTGCCATTTGCGCAAAATTCAAAAAGCATTGAAAGTCGTGATGCTCGCATAAAAGAGGCTATGGAACTACGAGATGCATATTCAAAAGAACATATAAAAAAGAGAGAAGAAGCTTATGCAAAACGTGATGCGTATGTAAAAGAAGCTATTGAGGTACGAGAAGCATATTTCAGAGAATATGCAAAAAAGCGATGGGATTCTTTCCTTAAAGTTCCAGGCACCTCCTTGCCAAAATCTCCGGATTCGCTCAATATAAAAACCGTTGAAATTCCGAAAATAAAAGAAGACGAAAATCCGAACATTGAAATTATAGATGCTTTGTTGAAAGAAGGAATTAGCGAAGAACAAGCTGTAAATATTGCTTTGGAAATAATAGACAGCCTTGGCATAGATGCAATAAAAGAAGGACAAAGCATAGGCATTTTCACAGAAGAAAATAAAGCAGAGACCCCTGTTGTTGTTAGCTATATGATAGACTCTTCGGATGCATCGGCTTTTTTGCGAAACAATAAAGCAGATGGTTATAAATATGTTGAAAGTGAAGCTGGAAAAAATGCGAAAAGAAGTTGTTTTACCACAAATTCAAGTTATGTATTTCCTCTAAAAGGCTCTTGCAGAAGAACCAGCAAATTCGGAATGCGTGAACACCCAGTTTTAAAGAAACCTAAAAAACATGAAGGTGTTGATTATGGCGCAGCAAAAGGCAATGAAATCTATTCCATCGCCGATGGCACGGTTATTGAATCTGCTTTTAACAATGTGAGCGGATACTATGTTGTTATTATTCATGCAGGCGGTTTAAGCAGCCATTATTGCCATTTACAGGAAATGGGCATTAAAAAAGGTGTAAACATTGTTGCTGGCCAGGCGATTGGCAAAGTTGGCAGCACGGGACGCAGCACAGGGCCGCATTTGCATTTAGGCATAAAGCAAAACGGCAAATGGGTAGATCCTGAAAAAATTTTAAATGTTGCTATTCAGCAAAATTTCACAACAAAAAACAAGGAGGTCTAATATGGACGAAGGCAAATACAATGACTTATTGGCGCAGGCAAAGGCTGCATATAAAGCCGGCGGAACAGCGATAGGTTATCTTGATAAATGCGTTGAGGAAAATCCAAATTTTCTTGAAGCTTACATAGCCAGGGGTACGTTATCTTTATTATCAGGGGAGAATTTACAGCAAGCCCTTGATGATTTCAGCAAGGCTATTGCGCTAAGCCAAAAAGATCCGGAGTTATATATTTGCCGTTCAAATGCATACATAAAAATGGGAAATTCTCAAAAAGCTATTGAAGATTCTACCAAGGCTATTGAACTAGATGCTAATCGTGTACTCGCATATGTTAATCGTGCAGAGATGTACATGCAAATGGAGGAATATCAAAAAGCCATTAATGATTTAGATAAGGCAGTTGCAATAGATCCTAGTGCCCCAGACCCGTATTTTAAACGTGGAGCGATACATGCTCATTTGCACAATTCAGACAAAGCAATTAATGACTTAAGCAAAGTAATTGAACTTCATGCTCCTAATGAAACTTGTATTACAGCGTACGGTATTCGTGCACTTACATACTTAAAAATGAACGAATATAAAAAAGCTATTGATGATTACTCTAAAGCAATTGAACTTCATGCTCATAATGAAATGAATGAAACTATTGTTGAGGCATACAATAATCGTGCACTTGCATACTTAAACATGAATGAATATCAAAAGGCTATTGATGATTACTCTAAAGTAATTGATTTTATGCCAAATGAAAAGAATGCTTATTTTAATCGTTCGCTTGCCTATATGAACTTAGAGAAGGCTAACGAAGCTTTCGCTGACTGCAATAAAGTTATTGAATTAGCACCGGAATATGCAGATGTGTATGTAAAAAGAGGTATTTTGTATTCGCATTTTGGCAATATACCGGCAGCTATTCGTGATTATGAGAAATTTTTTGAACTCGGCACGGGTACTGAAAATGCCGCATTAGTGCGAGAGGAACTTGAAAAATTAAAAAGCAAACAAAATCCGGCGTATGTTGATCCGGCAGTTTATGGTTCTCATGATGCTCCAGATGAAAGCGAAAAAAATAGGGCGGCTTATTTAAAATTCTCTGCGATTATGATTGCGATTAGCTCTATTATTGGGATTATCGTTGGGATAAATATGGCTGGATATCATGATAAATTGTTTTATGCATGGATTGGTATGGGTGTTGGAGGAAATCTATGGCTATTCCTTTCACATCTTTTTAAAGAGTTACGTGAAGAGATGAGAGGTAAAGAGTTTATAGATGCAATATTCGATACGTTTAAAACTGCATTAGTTATGGGAATTTTATTATTTATAGTTGGAGCAGTCACTGGACCTATAATTCCTACTGTCCGCATTTTGAGAAATTGGGGCAAATCTTTATGGGTAATCATAGCGGCGGTAGTCGGAATGATTTTCATTTTCTTTGTGGCATTTACTATTGCGAATTACGAAGCAAAACCAGCTAAGGAAAAAAATAATGTACAAGTAACAGAGACTGAGGAAAGTCAAGCCAGAACCGATGCCTTCACCGATTCTCGCGACAACAAAACCTACAAAACCGTTAAAATAGGTAATCAAACTTGGATGGCTCAGAACTTGGATTACAATTTGAAAGGCAGCAGATGCTATGACAATAATGATGCTAATTGCAGAAAATACGGCAGAATGTACAATTGGAAAGATGCACTGGTAGCTTGTCCTGAAGGATGGCACTTACCAAGCGACAATGAATGGCAAACGCTATTGGATTTTGTTGGAGGCGCAGATTTTGCCGGAGTAAAACTCAAGTCTAAAGAAGGTTGGAATGATAACGATGGCAAAAACGGCAACGGCAATGATGAATACGGCTTTTTAGCTTTGCCTGGCGGTTATGCCAATGTTAATAAATTTATTGAGATTGCTAACTTTGGTATTTGGTGGAATTCTACAGCCAGTGATAATGGCACTGCTTGGCGCAGAGGCATGAGCAATAAAATTGACGGAGTGGGTCGAATCGCTATCAGTCAAGGCTTTTTTTTATCGGTTCGCTGCGTTCAGAATTTGCCATAACGGCAGAAACAGACTGTTCGGTTCTCTATTCACGAGCAGTTATGGTTAAACCCGAATGGAGAAAAAACATGAAGGAGGTCTATCATGTGTCCATGTCTAAAAAACGGTAATACCTGTGGCATAGCCGGTACAACAAAATCAGGCTATGACCATCAAACTTATTGTCTGTCATCAAGCAAATTTTCTAGTTGCCCGAATTGGCAGGGAGCAAGCGAACAGCGGCGGCATGACGCTGCAAAGAAATAAAAGCATATATTTATCGCTATGACATTACATTTTCTGCTATAGCGATAAATAAAGGAGAAGAAACATGAGTTTTGCAGATATTTTTGAGGCTGCTCAGAAAGGAACAGTTGAGGATGTTCGGTATTTTATTGAACAACAAGGGGTTAAAGTAGATATAAAAAATGACGATGGTCAGACTCCGCTCTGCTTGGCGATGTTTAATGAAAATAATGAAAATAGTCTTAAAATAGCTGCTTTCCTCATTAAAGCAGGTGCTGATGTTGACGCTAGAGGTATCAACGGTTACTCCATACTACATGCAGCAGCAATGAGTGGGTATGCAGAATTTATCAAATTCTTAATTTCAAAAGGAGCAGATGTTAAAGCAGAAAACGTTGGTGGCGAAACTTCACTCCATTGTGCTGATAGTGTTGAAGCGGCGAAATATCTAATTGATGCTGGAGCCGATTTTAATGCGAAAGATAAGTATGGTCAGACCCCGCTCCATACTATGATAAATGGTTTGGGAAGGCGTAACGGAGCTAAAGTATTTAAATATCTTTATGAGGCTGGAGCAGATGTTGATGCGAAGGACAATAATGGTCATACACTGCTCCATGTGACAGCAGAGTGGAGTGGAAATATTGAAATTGCCGAATATCTTATTTCTAAAAATGCAAAAATTGACGCAAAAGACAATAATGACAGTACACCACTTCATCTGGCGGTAATGCATGAACTTATTGAAATTGCTGCAATTCTCATTAAGGCTGGAGCAAATGTTAATGCGATAGATAAATGGGATCATACTCCGCTGAGCGATGCGAAGGATTCTGGAAATGCTTCAATGATTCGATGTTTGGAAGAAGCGACACAAACAAGCACGAATTTTGCAAATATTTTTGAGGCTGTTGAAAAAGGAACGGTCGAGGATGTTCGGTTTTTTATTGAGCAGAAAGGAGTTGATGTTAATATAAAAAATGACAAAGGTAGGATACCATTACACTACGCCGCCGCTAGATCCAAGCCAGAAATAATGAAGTACCTTATTTTCAAGGGTGCATATGTCAATGCAAGAGAGGAAGGTGGCTGTAAGTGTACACCATTGCATTTAGTAGTCCACAATCTCGGATCCTCTGCTTTGGAAAAAGTTGAAGCTCTGGAATGCCTTATTTCTAATGGGGCAGATATCAATGCACAAGAATACGACAGCTTTTACGTTGAAGGTCATACGCCATTATGGTGGGCTATTGCTAACACACTACGAGAAGATACAGAATTTCTGGTTGTGAGATACCTTGTTTCCAAAGGTGCTATTGCACATGGAATTATGTCATTGTCGTGGTTGGTGGAAAAATACGTAAATGAAGCTGGTGCTGCACGTAAACAAAACCTGACAGAACGACCAAAGGAGCGATCAAAACCTTCATCCGATGCCGGTGGTTGCGGTTGTATTATTGTTATAATAGCTATTGTGGCATTCGTTATTTATTACTGTAGCTCTGGCGATACAAAAACCGACAAAGCTGCATCTACCCTACAGGAAGAACCTATTGCCGTTCCTCAAAACAAACCAATTAAACCTATTGTCATAGGCAAGCAAACATGGATGGCAGAAAATCTGAATGATGCCTCAAAGGGTGGCAAATGCTACAACAATAATCCATCAAATTGTGAAAAATACGGACGCTTATACACTTGGGAAGAAGCAAAAAATGCCTGTCCTGATGACTGGCATTTACCTAGCGATGCTGAGTGGACAACATTGACAAATTTCGTAGGTGGTGGTAAAGTTGCCGGGAAAAAACTTAGAACTAGAGAAAATGGGAACGGTACAGATGATTATGATTTTTCAGCTTTTTCAGGTGGCGCTAGTCTCTCTGATGGAAATTTTGATGGCATTGGTAACTATGGCGTTTGGTGGAGTTCCACAGAGTACAATAGCAGCAACGCCTACCGTAGGCACATATACCATAATAACAACAATGCGTACAGAACAAATTACGATAAATCGTTCTCGTTTTCGGTTCGCTGTGTTAAGAATATAGATACGCCAGTTCAGTAATTACAACTCCATCTTCCCAATAAAAGAAAACCTCGGAACAAACCCATTCTTCAAATCGCCGTTCAGCGGCCAAGACAAATTTATATGGCTAACAATTCCCTGCACAGATTTTGAAGATGAAGATCTCATGCCAATGCCTGCCATGTAAATCAAATCACGTGGCTCAAAATTTCGCAACCTCTCGGTTGCCTGGCCCGCTACCACAAATGCTGTGAAAGACGGAATCTGAGTCCAGAATTCAATGCCGGGAGGAAAATATCTTTGCTCCGCTTTAAATGCAAATGTATTTTCGCCGGAAAGATAATTTGTAGGAGCCCCGGGGAATATAGTATTGCCGTCCAGATAAAGACGACGAATAAAAGTTTGATTTTGCCATGAATCAATTTGCGTACTCAAAACCGAAGACCATTTCAATTGAGGCTTGAAAATGTATTCTCCAAAAAGTGTACTGTGCATATCTCTAATCTCATTGTTGCCATAATAAAATGTATTAAGTCCTCTTGCCACAAAATAATGCTTTTCTATGGCTTGCGACAGATTTATTTTCTGCTCAAAATACCAATCGTCATGCTCGGCGTTCAATTCCTCAAAATTTTTAGCAACAACTGTTTTTATGTAATAACCGGATTCCACATCTTCTGTCCACTTAACCCTGTGCAGATTATATCTCTTGTCTAACCTGATATTGGCTGCAGCAACAGAAACCCCAACTCGCGAATCACGCTCACCTAGCAAATGATAATCATATCCGGCTCCTAAATATGTTTTAAACTTCACTCCGCCAAAAGAACGCGAAACCCAAAAAGACAGAGAATCTTCCCTTAAATTCTTGTAATAATCTTCATCTCTTTTCGACCAAAGCCAATCCGCATTATACGACCACTGATTTTTTGCTCTGCTTATAAACGGATAACTCAGCCCAACATTCCTGGAAAAACCATCTGAATTTTCGCTTATCAAAAAATTGAATCTGTTGTGCGGAAAAATAAAATCGTCGTTTTTGTAAATCAGGTATTTGAGGTCTCTCTCTTCTGTGCGTTTATAAAAAAATCCTATGGTATGCCCCAAGCCCAGCAAATTGCTCTCCAGCAACCCCACGCCCCAAAGCCATTTTTCACCTGGTTTCCCGAGTGAAAGTTCCGGCGCGAAAGTCCAGTTATCGCTAGTTTCAATATATAAATCCGTATTTCCTAGCGAATCTTTTTTTATCTCTATATTCGCATCGCTTATATAGCGCAAAGCTCGCAAATTTTTTTCCGTATCTTGTATTTTTGAATATGGAACGGTCTCTCCTTCGTTAAAAGGCAGCTTTCCTCGGATCACAGATTCTTTAGTCTCAATGTGAAACCAGTTCCCGAATTCGTACAATTTCTGCTCAAATGGAGTGTGTACCACAGCATCGTCAAAAACATCTTTGGTGTTTATGTAAATCTTGGAAATCTTCAGTGAATCTTCTGCAAAGGCAATTGTCTGAATAGCAATTTCCAGAATTAACAGGATTTTCAGAATTTTCATCTATCTATTTCCGGTATCACCGGGTCTAGCGTTGCCATTATAGTTACTAAGTCGGAAATTTTGTGGCCTTTGCTCATCTCGTTTAAGGAGAGCAAGTTGGCAAAGCTTGGGCTACGTGTGTGTATGCGATGCGGTTTGTCGCCTTTTTCTGCGACTATGTAGGTTCCGTAAATGCCTTTGGCTGTTTCCACTTGAGTATAGTATCTGCCTTGCGGGAGTTTGTAGCTGGGTTTTGGCGCGCTACGGTAAGGGCCGCTGGGGAATCTGCTTATGCACTGTTCCAGGATTTTCATGGACTCGTGAATTTCCTGTATTCTAACGATGTAGCGAGCATAGCAATCGCCTTCTGTGGCAACGGGAACATTGAAGTCAAAGGAGCTGTAAATTGAATACGGGTCATTTTTGCGAACATCATAATTTGCGCCGCTGGCTCTTAAAACCGGTCCGCTGCAGCCGAGCGCAATAGCTCTTTCTTTTGAGAGAACCCCTACGCCTTGTGAGCGGAACAGGACTATTACATTTTTGGAGAGCAGCGTTTCGTAATCTTGCATTGTTGGTTTAAGGTGTTCCAAAAACGCCTTGACCCTGGGTATAAAGGTATCCGGCACATCTTTGGTAGAGCCACCGGGCCTAAAGTAATTCATTGTGAGTCGCTGTCCGCAAGCTTCTTCAAAAATATCGTGAATCATTTCACGTTCTTTGAATCCGTAAAGCAATGCGGTTTGCCCGCCCAAATCTCCGCCAAAGCAGGCATAAAAAACCAGATGCGAAGCAATGCGGTTGAGTTCGCAGAGCATAACTCTTATATATTCGCCACGCTCCGGCACGCCAATTCCCATGGCTTTTTCTATTGCCATGCAAACGCCATGGTTATTTTGGTGCGATGTTAGGTAATCTTGTCTATCGCTGAGCGGGATGTAATGAATATAGCTTTCACCCTCAGCCTGTTTTTCCAACCCTCTGTGTATATACCCCATGTGAGGCACAACTTCAACGATATTTTCGCCATCCAACCGTAGCACAAGGCGCAGCGCACCATGCGTACTGGGATGTTGCGGCCCCATATTTACAAAAAACTCCTCGGAGCCGCTGGTAAGCGGTGCTATTTTAAAGCCATGAGGCAGAGGAGTATGAGTGGACATTTGGGAGTAAGATAGAAAATTTCTACCTTTGCCAAAGGTAAAACGATGGATATACTTTGGGGAACATTTGTAAATGCCGGAGCCGTGATTATCGGTTGTTTGGCCGGCGTGCTTTTGCCGAGAATGCCGGATAGAATACGTGACATTATTATGCAGGGACTGGGGCTTGCCATACTGTTTTTGGGAATATCAATGGGAATCAAAACAGGAAATTTTATTTTTGTTATAATTAGCCTTGCGGCTGGTGGAGCCACAGGTGAAATGCTGAGGCTGGATATGCGGCTGCAACGAGCCGGAGAACATCTTCAAGAGGCGGTGAAGAAAATGGCTCCGGGGAACACAAGCACCGTGGCTGAAGGGTTTGTCACTGCAACTCTCCTATTCTGCGTGGGTGCTATGGCTGTGCTGGGAGCTATAGATAGCGGGCTCAGAGGCGACCACACTATATTATATACCAAGTCGCTGCTAGACGGAATATCCGCAATGTTGCTCACCACAATGCTCGGATTCGGCGTGATATTCTCGGCTGGGGCGTTGCTTCTGTATCAAGGGGCTATTGCGCTCTCGGCAAAGTTGATAACATCATTTCTCAGTGCGGCGGAACTTGAAGCTGTTGTCACGGAAGTCAGCGCAGTTGGCGGCATATTGATTGCGGGAATTGGGATTAGCATGCTTCAAATAAAGAAAATAAATGTGGTGAACCTGCTACCTTCAATATTTATCATAACCGGATTGGTATTGGTTTCAAAAAAATTCTATATTGTTTTTTAAACAAGGGAACTGACATGGCTAAAGTCAAATTTTATACCGGTGAATCCTTTCCTTTGGAAATGCACAAGGTACGCATTATCCAAAAGCTAAACCTTATTCCCGTAGAGGAACGTGGCAAAGCTATTGCAGAGGCCGGCAACAACACATTCCTGCTCCATAATCGTGATGTCTTTATGGACATGCTCACGGACAGCGGTGTAAACGCCATGAGCGACCGGCAGGTTGCCTCCATGATGTATGCAGATGACAGCTACGCCGGCAGCGAGACTTTCACAAGGCTTGAGAAATCGGTGAAGAATTTTTTCGGTTGCAAATATTTTTTGCCTGCGCATCAGGGGCGTGCGTGTGAAAATGTGTTATCCAAGGTGTTTGTAAAAAAGGGCTACGTGGTTCCGACCAACTACCATTTCACAACTGCTAAGGCGTTGATCACGGTTAATGGTGGCACAGTAGAGGAGCTTATAATCAAAGAAGGGCTCAAAATTAAAAGCGACTTGCCGTTCAAAGGCAACATAGATATTGAGCAACTTAAAGATGTTATAAAAAAGCATGGCCCGGACAAGGTGGCTTATGTGCGCATGGAGGCTGGAACCAACCTTGTTGGCGGTCAGCCATTTTCGCTTGAGAACTTAGCGGAGACCAGCAAAGTTTGCCGTGCAAATAAGATACCATTGGTGCTTGACGCCAGTCTTTTGGCCGATAATCTGTATTTCAACAAAAAACGTGAGGCGGCTTGCAAGGATATGACTCTGCACGAGATTGTCCTGAAATTTGCCGAACTCTCGGATATAATTTATTTTTCCGCTCGCAAGCTTGGCTTTGGGCGTGGCGGCGGTATATGCACAAATGACCACGAGCACTTTTTGAAAATGCGTGAATTGATACCGCTATACGAAGGTTTTTTGACCTACGGCGGAATGTCGGTGCGTGAGATGGAGGCCATTGCTGTTGGTTTGCAGGAGACGCTTGACGAGGATATGATAAGCCAGGGGCCGATATTTATCGATTACATGGTAAAGGAACTTGACAGGCGTGGCATTCCCGTTATCACGCCACCCGGGGGCTTGGGTTGCCACGTAGATGCTATGGCATTCTTGGATCATATTCCGCAGAACCAGTATCCTGCCGGTGCGCTCGGATCGTCTTTTTACATAGCCAGTGGAATCCGTGGCATGGAGCGTGGCACTCTGAGCGAGCAGAGAGATGAAGACGGCAAGGAGCATTATTCGAATATGGAACTGCTGAGGCTTGCATTGCCCAGACGAGTATTTACGCTTTCGCAGGTGAACTATGCCATTGACAGGCTGGAGTGGCTGTATGAAAATCGCCGCTTGGTTGAGGGCTTGAGATTCTATGAAGAACCGAAGATTTTGAGGTTCTTTTACGGCAGGCTTGAGCCTGTATCGGACTGGCAGTCAAAGCTAATAGCGAAATTCAGGCAGGATTTTGGCGATAGTTTGTGATTTTTGTATTTTTATAACAAAATGGAGATTGAGCAAAAATGGCAAAAAGTTCAGTAAAAACAGTAAAGGATTTTATGCTTTTAAAGGTAAAAAATAGAGCCGACGTAAGAAGGTTGATGTCATTTGATAATGACGATTATTTCATTGATAAAGTAAAATTCAAAACATCACCGAATTTGGAGAAATACAAAAAAACCGCAGAATATAAGGAACTTTGCATAAGAAAATAAATTATGAAAGAATCTACGTTTTTTGATATATGGGAATTCCT
>WQSZ01000029.1 GCA_009787645.1 Candidatus Fibrimonadales bacterium
AGATGGTTAAGATACTTGTAGATGCAGGTCTCGCCACACCGCTCAAAAAAAGAGAACACTCCTATTTGTTCCGCTCCGACCCTTCAGATGTGGCTCGTGTTGAAAGCCGCACCTATATNGCGAGCAAAAGCCAAGAAAATGCCGGCCCNACAAACAATTGGATTGATCCGGCTGAACTGAAAAAAACAATGCTTGACCTTTACAAAGGCTGTATGAAAGGCAGAACAATGTATGTGATTCCNTTCTCAATGGGCCCTGTAGGCTCCCCGATCGCAAAAATCGGCGTTGAGATTTCCGATTCTCCTTATGTTGTTATAAACATGCAGATNATGACTCGTGTAGGCACAAAGGTTTGGGANGTTTTAGGCACAGACGGCGAATTCATNCCTTGCTTNCACTCTGTTGGCAAGCCTTTGGCAGACGGCGAAAACGATCACGGCAAATGGCCCTGCGCACCGATTGAGAAAAAGTACATCGCTCATTTCCCGGAAGANAAGACAATTTGGAGCTATGGTTCCGGCTACGGTGGAAACGCCCTGCTCGGCAAAAAGTGCTTGGCACTCCGCATCGCAAGCGTAGCAGCCCACACCGAAGGCTGGCTCGCCGAACACATGCTGATTTTGAAAATCACCAGAGAGTCCGACAAAAAAGTGAAATACATGGCAGCGGCTTTCCCAAGTGCTTGCGGAAAGACCAACCTCGCCATGTTGATTCCAACAATACCGGGCTGGAAAGTCGAGACCATCGGCGATGATATCGCATGGATGAAAGTCAGAGACGGCAAGCTCTACGCAATTAACCCGGAAGCGGGCTTCTTTGGCGTTGCACCAGGCACCAACATGGAATCCAATCCG
Source organism: Candidatus Fibrimonadales bacterium (assembly GCA_009787645.1). Classification (GTDB taxonomy): domain Bacteria; phylum Fibrobacterota; class Fibrobacteria; order Fibrobacterales; family Fibrobacteraceae; genus Fibrimonas. The sequence goes on from WQSZ01000029.1 coordinate 855, forward strand.
AATGCTATGCACTCGATTGAAAGAAACACCATTTTCTCAAACTGCGCATTGACCGAAGACGGCGATGTATGGTGGGAAGGAATTGGCCACGATGCTCCGGGCAAGCTCATTGACTGGAAAGGCAAAGAATGGCACCAAGACAAAGGCAACAAAGCTCAGGAACCTGCGGCTCACGCCAATGCACGTTTCACCGCTCCTGCAAGCCAGTGCCCCTGCATAGCTGCAGAATGGGAAGATCCAAACGGTGTTCCAATTGATGCTATTCTATTCGGCGGTCGTCGCGCAACTACAATCCCGTTGATTCACGAGGCTCATAGCTGGAATCACGGCGTATTTATGGGCTCCATTGCCGGTTCAGAAATTACCGCTGCTGCAGTTGACTTGAAGGTTGGCGATGTTCGTCGTGACCCGATGGCAATGCTTCCGTTCTGCGGATACCACATGGGCGATTACCTGAAACACTGGGTAGAAATGGGCAAAAAGGTCACCAAGCAGCCTAAATTCTTCTTTGTGAACTGGTTCCGTAAAAAAGACGGTCATTTCATGTGGCCCGGCTACGGCGAAAATTCCCGTGTTTTAAAATGGGTATTTGAGCAGTGCGACGGTGTTGGCAAAACAGTTGACACTCCGATCGGCGTTATGCCGGATGTTTCTGCAATAGACAGACCAGCTAGCGTTTCTGAAGAGACTCTCAAAGAGCTTCTCGCAGTTGATGTGGAAGGCTGGAAGAAAGAGATCAAGGATGTTCGTGACAATCACTTTGCAAAGCTCGGAAAGCATTTGCCGAAAGAACTTGCAGACGAACTCGTTGAGATTGAAAAGAGATTAGGCTAACATTTTTTAGCAAAATCCCCGTTTGGAATTTCCAAGCGGGGATTTTTAATTTTAAAACTTTTTCGTCATTTAGTTTTCTAAATTCCCTTCATAAAACCCCCTCGGAGTACTTATGAAAGGAGTTAAATTGTTTTTGCCGGCAAGTTTTTTGCTTGCTATGGTATTAATATTTTCTTGCGGAGAATATGCCGAAGTTCCTTATGAGCAGAGATTGTTTGAAACTGTTACCGATTCCAGAGATGGCAAGAGGTACAAGGCCCTTAAAATAGGCAATCAAACTTGGATGGCAGAAAACATGAATTATGCCGCTGAAGGCAGCAGGTGTTATAAAGATTTAGAGAGCAACTGCAATACTTATGGCAGGCTATATAGTTGGGATGCATCAAAAGAAGCTTGCCCCGCTGGCTGGCATTTACCAACCAATTATGAATGGACTGTGTTAATTAATTATGCAGGTGGACGTAATAAAGCCGGGCTTAACCTGAAGGCAAATTCCGATTTATGGAAAGTCAATAATAGTACGGATGAATCTGGTTTTTCGGCTTTGCCATCAGGATTCTATTTTCCAGCAACAGAAGCTCAAATAGCAGCAGGCAATGATGGATTTTGGAGTATGGGAATCACTGCCAAATTATGGAGTACTGCTCAAACTTATACTATTGAAGGTGAAAAAGAAGACATAAGTTGGACTGCTAATAATAACGCAGATATACTCTCTTCTGTGCGTTGCGTGAGGCACGATAACCTTATTTGGGATTTGTACACTCATAGAAATTTAGTGATAACCGGCGGCTCTTGGTATAAAGATATTGGCGAAAATGCTTCACCCGCAGATTTTAGTTGTTCTGCGACGTCTTGTCCGTGGATAGATAACAATAATGGTCGCATAACCATAAATTATTCTCAATACAATGGAGGAAGTTGGATGGCATTCGGAGGAGTAGCTTTCTTTTGGCGACCAGACTCGCTTGTAGCTCCGGAAGTTTGGGGAACTCATACAGGCTTGTGCGTAGAATACGCTCTGGAAGGTGAGGGGAATTTTTTTGTGCAAATAGAAGCCGGCGATAAATATGAATACGATCATTATAGAATTCTCATGCCTAAAAAATCTGAAGTTGGAAAAGAGTTTTTTAAATTCAATGATTTTGAACAAGAAGGCTGGGGTCCAGCAACAACTTTAGAAGAAGCCAAACAACACTCTAGAGGAATACAATTCCAAGGAAAACTTGTAACTTCAACACCGGTTACCGGAGCAAAAGCCACTTTAACCCTCAAAAGCATTCGCTGGGATTCATGCGATTAGGAGAAGGAGAATATATGAAAAACATCGTCAAAACAATCGCTTTCGCAACGCTTTTAACAGCGACTGTATTCGCAAATGGCACGCTTGCCGTTTTGGAAATAGTTCCAAGCTCCGATATGAATGATATGAAAGTAAACATTCAGGAAATGCGGCATTTAACGGACGAGCTCCGCAGACAAGCGGTGCTTGCGCTCCCGGACAAAGGCTATAAAGTTCTCACCAGAGACAACATAATCTCGCTATTGCCCGAAGACGAAGAAGCCCAGCAATGCTTGGCAGAAAGTTGCGCTGTGGATATAGGCCGTGCCATAGGCGCAGAATTCATAAGCTCAGGCAGCATAGGTCTCTTCAGCGGAGACCTTACGCTCACCATAGAACTCTATGAAAGCTTGGGCGGCAAGTTGCTCGGCAGCATAGTGATGGAGAGTCCCGATGTAAGAGGCTTGCTCAACGCAATAAGAACACAAGCTCCGGCCCTGTTCGCAAGAATTACCAAAAACAATGTACAGGATAAACCTGCTTCGCCTGCCCCGCAGGCACCGCTTGCCCAGCCTGCTCCCGCAGCACAGTCGCAAGCTAACATATGGCAGTGGCAAGATGCCCCTCAGACAATTCCTACGAATGTAGAGCAACCAAAGCAAAAGTTTAAGATTCCGTCTTGGGTAGCTATTGGACTGGATGTAATTGGTGTGGCAGCATTGGGTATGGGTTATTATTTTGACATGAAAGCCGGCGACTATCACAAAGATTACAAAAATATGGCTCAGTATCAGAGTCCGGAAATCTACGCTACCGCTTATCAAGATGTTGAAGATGCGAAAAAGATGAGGAACATATCTTATGGCCTAGGAGGCGTATTCCTGCTCGGCGGCGTAGCGTTGCACATTTGGTTTTAGACATTCTGGCACGATTTTTGCAAGTATCCTGTTGATATGTCTATCTCAGGAACAAATGGCCTTGGAATGCGTGCGCAACACGCTGCCCCTGTTGATGCGCAAAAATGGAAAGTTGCTCAGGATTTTGAAGCTATGTTTATACATCAAATGCTCAAATCCATGCGAAATACCGTTCCAAAAGACGAAGATATGAGCTCCGGAAGACGAATTTTCACGGAAATGCTCGACGAACAGATTGCAAATACCGCCAGCAGAACCGGAAGTTTTGGCCTGGCTCAGATAATTTACAAGGAACTTGTTCCCCCACAGCCTAGCCAAGCCTCCCCAAAACAGATTGAAACATGGGTAAACGAAGCATCGGCATCGCTGGGTGTGGATAAAAATTTGATCAAGGCCGTAATTAAACAGGAAAGTGCCGGAAATTCGCTTGCAGAGTCCGAGAAAGGAGCAAAAGGACTTATGCAGCTTATGGATCCCACCGCTAAGGAAATGGGCGTTATAAACTCATACAACGGGCGTGAAAATGTTATGGGCGGCACAAGATACCTAAAGCAAATGCTTACACGCTTCAATGGAGACGAAGCCAAAGCTCTTGCAGCCTACAACGCAGGCCCCGGCACAGTTGAACAGTACGGTGGAATTCCGCCATACAAAGAAACCGAGAATTATGTTAAAAACGTTCTGCAATACAGAGAACAATTAAAGGAGAATGCTCTATGAACTTCGAAAAGGAATTTGACGCTTTGACGTTAGTGCTCGACAAAATGAAGGAGCAATACGTTAAATTCAAAGAGTTGCTGATAAAACAGCGTGCGGCCATAATTGCCAACGACATTCAGGAACTAACCGATATTCTGCCTAAAATAGAGCAGATCAACGAAAACATAAGCAGGCTTGATGTTCGCCGAGCCTACAATGCGGATATACTGATTGAAAATGCCGATTTGAAAGAAAAAACCATTCGAGAGATTGTTAAAGCATATCCCGAATACGATGGCACAAAGCTGGAAAAAGCAGCTTTGGAACTGAAAAAAGAAGTGTTTGATGTGAAAACCATGTCTGCTTCCAATTCGGAGCTTTTGGAAATTTCACGCAGCATAATCAAAGAGACCATGAAAACCATAATGACCCAAAATACCGATCCCAGAGATAAGGCGTGGAGAACTTATGGCAACAGCGGCTCATATTCCCGCACAGTGCGCAGAGAACCGGTCCATTTGGTGAATAAGCAAGGGTAAGTTTACTATATTCCACACATGGATTTCAAAACGCAAAGAGAAAGGAAAGCATTCCTTGCCCTTGAAAACGGTGAAGTTTTTTACGGATATTCCGTTGGGGCTCCTGTTGATGGCTGTGGAGAGGTGGTTTTTAATACCGGAATGTGCGGTTATCAGGAGATTTTGAGCGACCCATCGTATGCGGGGCAGTTCATAGTTATGACTGCGCCAGAAATTGGCAATTACGGCACAAACCCAGATGACATGGAATCCAGAAAGTTTTTTGCCGCCGGATTTATAACTAGAGAGATGAACCCTCCTTCAAATTGGCAAAGCAAAGAGTCCCTGCAAGATGCTCTTGTTCGCTACAATATACCCGCAATCGCAGGCATAGATACACGTGCCCTTACCCTAATCCTGCGTGAGCAGGGGATTCAAAAAGCGTATATATGCACAAGCGGCGCAATAGATGCTGATTCTGCGGTTGAAAAGGCTAAAGAATGGCGTGGGCTGGATAATTTTGATTCTGCTAGCATTGTTTCTTGCGAAAAATCCTACGAATTTTCATCTGAAGGAGACCTTCACGTAGTAGCTTATGATTTTGGAATTAAAACCAATATTTTGCGGGGATTGCAAGGCGCCGGAATGCGTGTCACCGTTGTTCCTTCAAAAACATCCGCAGAAGAAGTTCTGGCCATGAAACCAAATGGCGTGTTCCTTTCTAACGGCCCCGGAGATCCTTCTGCTGTTGGCTATGCTATTGAAAACACAAAAAAATTGATAGGCAAAATTCCGATTATGGGAATATGCTTGGGGCATCAAATTATAGCACTTGCTATAGGCGGCCAAGTACAGAAACTCAAATTCGGGCATCACGGTTGCAACCAGCCTGTTATGCATAATGCCACTCGAGCCACAGGAATCACATCTCAAAACCACAATTACGCTATTATGCCGCAGGGGATAGAAAACAAAGCAGAAATCACTTATCTGAACTTAAATGACGGTAGTGTTGAAGGTTTGAAATTAAAGAATGAAAAAGTATTTTCCGTTCAGTTTCACCCGGAAGCAGCTCCCGGCCCACACGATGCAGCACATATTTTCGGAGAATTCAGAGACATGATTTTGGCGAAGTAATATGGTTTTTCGCTCACTGGCGCAGTTTTTAACAGAAGAATCTGTGGAGGGGTTTAAGGATTTTCCCCAAAGCGGAGTTTTGCATTGCGGCAATTTGGGCACTTCGGTACAGGCTGTGTGGGTGGCTACGCAGTTTTTAAAAAAATCAAAACCCATTTTAATAATAGCAAAAGATCAGAAATCCCTTGACTTGTGGATTGAAAATTTGTCTGAGCAGATTGAGGAATTTGATTTGCTCTCTTTGCCCATCGCAAAAGATGAAAACAAGGCGAGAATTTTTTCCGGTATTCTGGAAGAAAGACTCAGGTTCATTCAAAATGCGAAATCTGTGAAAATTGCTGTTGCCGGTTTAGATGCTTTGCTGGCAAAATTGCCTTCTGCGAAAACATTGAAGGAAAAAACTCTGAGCCTAAAACCCGGCGAACCCATAGATGAAGAAAATTTGAGGGAGATCTTTATATCACGGGGCTTCAAGGAGCAACAGGTTGTGGAAAGCGTTGGCGATTTTTCCATAAGGGGTTGTATTGTGGATGTGAATCCGCTTTTGTGCGAGCGACCTATTCGCCTTGAATTTTGGGGCAACACTTTGGAATCCATAAGAACCTTTGACATCTTTACGCAGAGATCTTTGGACAGCTTGGAAAGCGTTGAAATTTTCCCTATGAATTTAAATGATGATTGCGATAGCACAGCGTTTGATTTTCTAAAAGATTATTCAATAGTTACAGATGATTATTATAATTTGCCGCAGGATATTTTTGAGGAAGTTCAGAAACATCCTATTGTGGATTTTTCCCCATTGTCTGAACCGGAATTATCAGAATTTAAGAATTTACAGAATTATCCGCAGACTCGCTCTAATTCCGGATTTTCTGGGATTGAGAAATCCATTGCTGATTATGGCGGTGATGTTTATCTTGTGGCTCCTACGCAGGGGCAGGCACTTAGGCTTTACCATTTGTCGCAGGGGAGCAAAGTTAAGGAGATTTTGGTTGGGCATATTTCTGAGGGTTTTTGGTTTAAGGATAATTCCTTTGCGCTGCTCAGCGACCACCAGATTTTCAATCGTTTTGGGCATTTGATTAAAAAGAAGCAAAAGGCTTCGAGTTTGCACAATGCGGTGTTTGCGGATTCTCTGCTCGGTGGGGATTATGTTGTGCACGAAGATTGCGGCATTGGGCGGTTCTTGGGGCTTTCCAGAATTGAAGCTCTGGGCGCTCTTGTGGATTGCGCAGTGATTGAATACGCAGATAAAGCCAGGCTAACGTTCCCCGTAAGCGATTTGCACAAGTTGGAAAAACTGGTTAGAAGCGAAGAAGATGCACCGCCGCCGCTCAACAAACTCGGCACAAAAACCTGGGAGCGAGCCAAAGAAAAGGCTAAGAAACGCATTGCGCAGGTGGCTAAAGCTCTTGTTGAACTGTATGCTCAAAGGGAATTCATTCAGGGTTTTGCATTCCCCCAAGACTCAAATTTGCAGGATGAATTTGAAAACGATTTTCCATTCCCCCCAACACCGGATCAGGTTCGCAGCGCAAAGGAAATTAAAGAAGACATGCAAAAGCAAAAACCAATGGACAGGCTTTTATGCGGAGATGTTGGCTTTGGAAAAACCGAAGTTGCCATGCGTGCGATGTTCAAGTGCATAAATGCGAAAAAACAAGTTGCGGTTTTGGTTCCAACAACTGTGCTTGCGGCCCAGCATTTTCAGTCTTTTACGGAGAGGTTTGCCGCTTGGCCGGTGAATATAGCCCTTGTGAACCGCTATAAAACGAATTTTGAAAAAAAGGAAATTTACAAGGGGCTTGCTGAGGGCAAAATAGATTTGGTGGTTGGCACCCACGCTTTGCTTATGGATAGCATTAAGTTCAAGGATATTGGCTTGCTGATCATTGACGAAGAACAGAAGTTTGGAGTTAAGCAAAAGGAGAGGCTGCGTGAGATGCGGCTCTCTCTGGACACCCTTGCTATGAGCGCTACTCCCATTCCAAGAACTTTGCAGCTTTCCATGACTGGTGTTAGGGATATATCTTTTTTGAACACGCCGCCTCTGAACAGATTGCCTGTTGAAACAAAGGTTATGGATAGAGATGATGCGATTTTAGCCGCAGCGGTAAAGGATGAGATAGATAGGGGAGGCCAGATTTTTGTTGTGAACGACCGTGTGCAGAGCATTGAGCAATTGGCTGCGGATGTTGAGGGGTGGGTTCCCAGCGCACGTGTTGCGGTAGCTCATGCTCAGTTGCCGGATAGCGATTTGGAAAAGACCATGGCAGCTTTTATAAACAAGGAATTCGATGTTTTGGTTTGCACTGTTTTGATTGAATCCGGTCTTGATGTTCCCAATGCCAATACCATGATAATTATGAATGCCCAGATGTTCGGAGTGGGGCAGTTGTATCAGTTGCGGGGCAGGGTAGGCCGGTCTGCGGTGCAGGCTTTTGCGTATCTGGTGACTCCGGAGGGTGGGCATGGAGTGTCCAAGTCTGCGCAAAAGAGGCTTGCGGCAATGGAGCGTTTTACGGATTTGGGCAGCGGTTATCAGGTTGCGGTGCGTGATTTGGAGATTCGTGGCGCAGGTAATTTGCTGGGCATGGAGCAGCACGGGTTTATTGAGGAGATTGGTTTTGAGACTTATGTGAGAATGGTTAAGGAGGCGGTTGAGGAGTTGCGAGGGGTTAAGGACGATTCTCTGGTTAAGCCACGCCTTGAGCTTCGTGTTGATGCGTATTTGCCGGAGGTATGGATTAAAGACGGTTTGGCGAGGATTTCCATTTATCAGCGTATTGCCCGTGTTGAGGCGAGCGAGGAGATTTCTTCGCTTTTGGAGGAACTTAGAGACAGGTTTGGTCCGGTTCCAAAACCGGCTGAGATGTTGTTGATGTGCGCAGAGATAGGTATTTTGTCTAGAAAGTTCTCTGTGGTTGGCATAGCTCGCAAGCAGGGCGTTGCGGTTTTGACCTTTTCAGACAAAATAACTGCAAAATCACCGGTTATCGCAGATTTATATGCGAATTGCGACAAATTTCCGTTGCGTTTTTTAGCCACCCAGCCATTGCAGGCGGTTATTGAGCTTGGTTTTTCCACAGCCGAGCTTGAGGTGGAGGGTCTATTGGGGATTTTCAGAGGGCAAAAGTAGAGAAGTCATGCTTTTTAAACATTTTCTTCATTTTATTATCTATATTGTGTAAAGTTTCTTTCACTAGGAGTGTTTTATGCAGAAAAAATTATTGTGTGGTTTAGCCACACTCGGGTTCATGGCAAATAGCGCTTTTGCTGATAAAGTGATAGCTGATTTTGCGGACGGCACGGCAACAGCCTTTAGTAGTTATTCGTTTGGATATGGAGACGGATACGCCGGAAATGAAGGTGCAGGAGGTTTTTTCTCTTTTAATTATGCTCTGGAAGGAACTACTGATGATAATCAAGCTCTTTATCAGATTTCCGTTAACGATGGAAGTGATGCACTAAAACCTACTCCTGATTTCCCCATTACTGATTGCACTGGCGGCTTTTCATACAGATATAAAGGTGCTGCGCATATTTTTGTTACAGAACTATCAACAGTTACAGACTATAACGTTTTTAAAACGGCGACTAAACCTGCACAAGCTAATTGGACATTAACCACGGTAACTCCTGCAAACTTGGCACAGGAAGAAGGTTGGGGAACAGCAAAGACATTTAGTTTGAACGACATAACAATATTAAAATGGGTTATTAGCAATAAGGTAACTAGCGTTGCAACATCAGGGACTTTGGATATTGATGATATAACCTGCTTAACAGGCGGCGGTGGTGAGCCTCCTATTCCGAGCAGCGGCAATGGTTATCCTATTTTTGCTTATAGCGCAGATTCTGAAGATGGCCTGACTGCTTTTGGTGACTATATTTGGGGCAATGCATATAATGAGGCAACTTCTGCCAACCCAACAAATGCAGAAGGCATGATAGTGTTTGATGAAGGTGTGGCTAAACTAAAAAACGTTACTCTTGCTGCTCCAGCTAAATACTCAGGCGCAATGCTGGGCATTGAAAATGGTACCACCAAAAAGGTAGCAGATTGCACAGAAGGAATCTCCTATTACTATAAAGGAGACCCACACTGGTTCTTGCTGGAATTCCCGAAATCTGAGTGCTCTGACCCAACTAAAGCTGATGATAACAAATGGGGCAGAGCGGTAACTCCGGCTGCTACAACTTGGACAAAGGTATTCATAGACGTTGCTAGTCTAAAATTAGCAAGAACTTGGACCGGAGCAGGATGTGGAAACGGCAATGTGGATGCTATACCAGTTGATTTGAGTAAAGTTACGCAAATTACATGGACCTTTGACGATAATGTCTCAGGCGCAAAGAAGGATCTTATGATCGCAGATGTTATTTGCTATACCGCAAGCGGTGATCCTGTTGCAGACAGTAAACCGGCTGAAAGCATAACAATAAACACCGGTGATATAGGTACAAGCTCAATACACGGTGCTATCATACCCGCAATAGGCTTAACAGTCACAACTCACAACCGTGCGTTGCATATCTCTTCCGACAGGGATGCCAAAATCTCCCTTTATACATTAAGCGGTCAGAGAGTTCTAAGCAGCACTGTTAGCGCAGGGAACAAAGTGTTTAGCCTTATGAGCCAGAACCCAGGCGTTTACTACGCTGTGGTACAAGCCGGAACTCAAAAACAAACCGTCAAAGTTACAATTATGAAATAATCTGAACAAAGATTTACAAAATGCAGAGGTTCACACACCTCTGTATTTTTATTTCAAGTTGGAATTTAGACGCAACTTTAAGGATTTTTTTCAAAAAAGTGACAAAAAAAAGTGAAATATTGGTAAAAAAAACAAAAAAAATGCAAAAAATGCAAAAAAATTGACCGCTTTGTCATTTTTGAATGTATATTATGTAATAGGAATGGTTTAAACAGGAGATTTTCTATGAAAAAGGTATTTTTAATGCCGATGATCGCTATTGCGATGTTTGTTTCACAGGTTGGGGCACAGGAGTGTGCCGGTAATACCACAGATCCCAATGCACCTAATCCTAGCGGTTGCAATTGTGGGTATCAAGGAGTAAAGGCATTTTGCCAACATGGAACAGGCTGTTATACAATCAATAATATCTATGAGAACTTAAGTTCAGATTGTGCTACATTAGTTGCCGACTGCATAAGAGATGGAATGGTATATACCGGTGTTAGTGAGAAGACTACTCCTACCGACATTAATAATCCCGATCTGAGTTCAATAAATCCAAGTAATAAATATGGGCAAAATGTACAATGCAAAACCGCTGGTGGTACTTGGAGAGCGGGCAATTCGGAGAGCAGAACTTCTTTGGGATGCTGCAAATGGGCAGATACGGACAAACCAGGAACATGCTGGGACATATGGAGCGACGATCCTGATGGGGAAGCACAAGTTACTGATTGCAAAGGCGGTGAGAATCAGTACTGGGATTCAGCTTGTCCTAATCAAGGTTCCGGTAATTGCCCTGGTGGTTCTCCAGTCCTGAAAGTTAATCATGCTGCTGGCTTGATTGTAGCTACTCATGGTCGTGCATTGCATATTTCCTCTGACAAAAAAGCTACAGTAAACCTTTATACCCTTGCAGGTCAACAGGTTCTTAGCGGCAGTGTTCAGGCAGGAAACAGCGTGTTCAGCCTTATGGGTCAGAACCCCGGCGTTTACTACGCAGTGGTACAATCCGGCTCCTACACACAGACAGTTAATGTTGTTCTGAAATAGAACCAGCACCAAGAGGCCCTCATGAAAAAATTACTCCTTCTCGTTCTCGCCGGGCTATTTGCCTGCTCCACGTCAACAAGCAATCCCCCTCCTTGTGAGGGAGATGATTGTAATCAAACTGAACCTGGTGAAGGCGGCGAAGGAGATAATAAAGGCGACGGCAAGTTGTCTGTTGAGGGCCGCAAAATTATGAAAAACGGGCAGGAAGTTGTACTGCGTGGCATGAGCTTGTACTGGTTTAATGGTTTTTGGTCAGGAACTTCTGCCACATCCGGCAATAGATTTTACACCAAAGAAACGGTTATGGAACTTGCCAATAAAGACACTTGGGGAGCAAATCTTGTGCGTGCTGCCATAGGCAGCGTGCATGGTAAGACTGATGAGGCTATTGCAATAGCCAAAGAGATGATAGATTGGACCAAAGAAGCCGGCATTTATGTGATTATAGATAATCATACTCATATAGCCCATAGACCTGCCCCTACTGCATCTGCAAAGAACTTTTTCGGAGCAATTTCTGCTTATGTAAAAGAAAAAGGGTACACCCATGTTTTTTATGAAATTTATAATGAACCTGTTTATGATTGCGATAATGAGCAAACTAATGATAGTAGGCCAGCTAGCTGTAATACTTTAACATCATGGTCCCAAATAAAATCTTATTCTGAGGATTTAATAAACACAATACGTGGCAATGATCCTGATGGAATAATCTTAGTTGGTACTTTAGGTTACTCTCAGCGTATTGACCTTGCTAGAGCTGATCCTATAAATGCCAGAAACATAATGTATGTTTTGCACTTCTATGCAAGCACTCATTCTATTACTACCGGTAATTTCCCGATACGGCTTAGAGAAGCTTATTGCGCAGACTTTCCTGTATTCATAAGCGAATGGGGAACCACCCTTGCAAGCGGAACCGGCACTATAGATTGGAATGCCAACAATGACTGGATGTCTTTCCTGCAAGCGGCTGGGTTGTCTTGGGCTAACTGGTCTCTCGCAAGGCTTACCGAGTCTTCTGCTGCTTTAAGCAATAGCCCGGCAGTTGGAACGGCAACTCCTGAATTCACAAATATAAATCACCAGCTATCTACAAGCGGGCAAAGAGTTCAAACATGGATTAGAGAACTCAACGCCGGGCGTAGCGTAGAAGGCGTAAATCCAACGCCAATAAGCTGTAATTAAAATTCATGGTTCATACAAATTGGCACGGTTTTTGCATGTAACATTTATGAGGTTACTATGCTCACAAAACTGGCAATTCTGGACAAAACGAGCATCCCTGTGGCGAGCAAGGGATTAGACGCCTATACCCATAGAGGCAGGGCAATCGCTAATAATATCGCCAATGTAAGCACTCCCGGCTACCGCCGCATCGAGGTTTCCTTTGAAGAACAACTGCGCAAAGCGCTGGACAAAGAACTCAATATGGCCGGAAACCGCACACACGGCAACCACTTATTTTTAGGCAGACCCGAACTGGAACATGTGAAAAGCGAAGGGTACAGAGTAAACGACTTTACAACACCCGGCGAAATAAACAATGTGGACATAGATATTGAAATGGCTAAACTTGCTGAAAATGAAATCGCTTTTAGCTTTGCCACCGCATTCATAAAAGACCGCAGCGGCACAATAGGCGAAGCAATTAAAGGCAGCAGGGGAGGCGGAGGTTAATTTATGGCTATGGTAGAATTATTTTCCGGTTTGAATATAAGCGCAACAGGCCTAAGAGCCCAGCGTGTAAGGCAAAATGTTATTGCCTCAAACATAGCAAACGTGGAAACCACACGCACCCCAGACGGCGGCCCCTACAAAAGGCAACACGTTGTTCTGGAAGCAGACCCCTATGAATTTGACCAATTCTTGGTAAAAGAACAGAACAAAATTCGCGGAGCAAAAACCCAAGACGGGCATATCCGCATACCGCAACCGCAATGGCCTGTGTCTAGAGAAAACATAGGCAGCGGCGTAAAAGTACTGGAAATAAGCAAAGACGAAGGTCCGAATAAACTGGTGTACAACCCAGGGCACCCGGACTCAGACGAAAACGGCTACGTGCACATGCCGAATGTAAACATTGTAGAAGAGATGGTGGACATGATAACAGCAACAAGAGCATATGAGGCCAATACAACCGCATTCAACAGCACCAAAGCGATGTTGATGAAAGCATTAGATTTGGCTAATTGAGGAATAGAAAATGAAAATTGATGTTCAAAAGTTCATGGAAATACGTGATAACGCAAGAGCCAAACAGGCAGCGTCGGCCAAAGCAACCGACAAAACCGACTGGCGTGCGTTACTGGAATCTAAAAGAAAGGAAATCGGGCTTGAGCCTGCAGCTCCAACTGCGGTTAAAGTTTCCCCTGTAACTGCCGAAAATAAAAATAGGGCAGTTGCATCGGATTTTGAAGGATCAATAGAGGAACGGGTAGGCGCTTTGCGTGAAAGGAGCGCAGAGGGCTTACCCGTTCGCGAACGTGGCAACTTCATAGATGTAAGGGCATGATTTTTCTAAATTAGAGGTGAATATGTATAGCGATATTAGCAGTCCTGTTTCAAATTCAAAGCCGTTGAGCGACACCGTTCAACCGCTTGCGCCCGGCTTGGATCCCAAGCGCATTGGGCCGCAAAAAGCAGATGCACCCAGCTTTGGCGAAATGCTGACCGGGTTTTTAACCGATGTAAACCACATGCAAAATTACGCAGACCAGTCAATCCAAAAGATGGTCTCAGGCGAAATCAAAGATGTTCATCAGGTTATGCTTGCCGTTGGCGAAGCTAAGGTTGCCTTCAACCTGATGCTCGAAATTCGCAACAAAGCGATGGAAGCCTACAACGAAATTATCAGAATGAGAGGTTAAGGACAGGAATCAGAATAATATGGTACTGCCGCAATAAAACCTAGCCTTGTTTACGCCACCAAATGAAAAATCCTTGGTGTTATTAGACAGGGCATTCAGCCAAACAGCATAAAGAGAGGCATTTAATTTGGGGATTTTCTGCTCTATTTGAACATTCCAAAACCACGTATCGGGATGCTCACGATAAACCCATTCATGGGCAAAAATAAGATTCTGCAAAAACCGGTATTTCAAAAACAACCTGGCTGAATTCTCATTGTAATCATCAAAAAATTCCTTTGAATACGCAGCACCTGCCTCTGCAATTCTAGACCTGTAAGCCATCTCGCTGTCAATGCCTATGGACTGAAAATCGGCGGAGTAGTTTTTGTAAGCTCTTGTCTTCATGGAGAAGGGTTTAAAGTCGTAACTCGTTTCACTATATACCTTTACAGCATTTGTTCTAAACAGCGTTCCTATGATCAAATCGGTGGTGTTGCTTATATTTATTTTGTATTCCAGGCTATCAGTAATTGCAAGGCTATCAACCATGAACTCTATGAAACCTTTATTTGTAAAACTTTCAAAAAAGCTATGGCTGAACTCCGCCCATATAATGATGCTCTCCTTATCTTCTGTTTTGCTCACATATAAACCGCCGCCTGTATTTTCGCCCCTAAGCCTGAGCCCAAAATTATTGCGGGTTTCTGCGGCACTGTCCTGTATTTGAAATTTTTCCGTGGCACCATGCAGTTCAACCTTCTTTTCCATAAACTCAAACCATGTGTTGCCTTCAATTCTGGGGCTAATGCGTATGGGAACCCAAGTGGTGTCTTTTTCATCTAATGCCCAAGCATACTCGGAGCCAACCAAAACGCTTGCATTCTTATAGCCAAAACCGCCAAACACCCCTGAATATGCGGGCAAATTTTCGCCAAACCATGAAAATTTCTGCGAATTATCTATGCGTTTTTTGCGAATATCCATGCTGGATTCGCTGAAATGGTCTATTTGATTGAACTGGGCTATTGCATAAAAATCCTTGAAGTGTGGGGTAGTGAAGCCACCGTAGAGCATGGGCGTTGAGTTTGGCCGCCTGCTATCGTC
This sequence comes from Candidatus Fibrimonadales bacterium, assembly GCA_009787645.1. GTDB lineage: Bacteria > Fibrobacterota > Fibrobacteria > Fibrobacterales > Fibrobacteraceae > Fibrimonas. The sequence continues at coordinate 15,951 of WQSZ01000029.1, forward strand.
TGCGAGTTCCTGCCAAAGCTGGTCTCCGAGTTCGTTTCCGGTGTAAAACCAAAGTCTGGGAGATGGTACATCCCAATTCATTATGGGAACAAAACGCCCAAAAATCCGTCGGTCCTTCCATTTTTCCGGAGCCCAAGTTGCTTCTTCTGCCTGCAAGCCAAGTGCTCCGGGTGCTCTTGTGTAAGTGTATGTGGGCATTGCCACCAGTTGATGCTGCGTGATTAAGGCAGGTGTTTCACCCGGAATTTGGGCAAAGACAATGGAAGAAAAAAGCATAAGCAGCAGCAGTGGCACAGATGGAATATAAAAATTTGTATATGCGGCGTTCCCCCCGTTAGCCCTCCGGGCGGAAAAAACGGGGGGACAACCTGTGAAATTGTTAAAATTTCGCAGGTTAAGGGGGGACGCTGATTGAGAA
>WQSZ01000030.1 GCA_009787645.1 Candidatus Fibrimonadales bacterium
CTTGAGTATCTCAACAACACTTACAAGTATTGGTTTAATTACATGGTGGATAAGAAGCATGGCGAAGTTTGGTACATGGTGCGAGCAAAAGACAACAAGCCAGACATGAAGTATCCAAAGATTCACTCATGGAAAACCTGCCTGCACAGTTTTGAGCACGCGCTTTTTGGCTACCTTACGGCAAGCGAAATTAAAGGCAAGGAGTTTAAGCTGTACTACGCATTCAAATCTGAGAAAGAGGTGACATTCGACAGGGTGAGTCCGTATTTATTCAAAGCGAACATCACAGGCTGCGATGTTTTGGAGCCGGTTCCGTTTATGGAGAATGGGAATAAGGTTACTTGCGTGTCTTTTTATTCGCTGCATTGAGGATTGGTTTCTATATTATTATAAAAAGCGAGGGTTTAATATGAATAATGTCATAGCCGAATTTGGCGGTGAAGAGCGGTGCAGGGAGTTATTTCCTGAAATATTCAAAGCTATCACTAGTCCTGAGCTAGATACTCTGCCTGGTGATGCAAATATGCATATTTTAGCGGCTGGGTATAAAAAAGGAGACTCTAAGACTATTGAAATCACTGCGGAGATGTCTTCCCAACCTTCATTCTACAAGCAATTTGAAGTGACAGCCAGATGCAAAAGAGGCGATCAGAAAACAATCGCCACAGCTAAAACATCAAGCTTCCTTGGCGGATACGCTTCGCTTTTCATATCGATCCCTGCCGAATACCGAGACAACTGTGTGATTGATATGTCTGGCATTGTAGTTTCTGGCAATGTAACGCAAACGCAACACCGGGAAAATTTATCTAATATCGGACTCCTAGATCCTGATATCGAAGTTACTTTTGAAGTAAACGATCCTGCGATAAAGAAGGCTCGCACCGGAGAAAACAAAGATAAAATTGTTTATTCGTACTGGAGAGGAGGAGATTCATCTACCGCAGATTATGTATATAGCAAAACAACTTTCTTTATGCTGCCATCCAAAGGAAGCATTACCCTGAAAAATAGCGGCTTTAACCCTACTATTACCTCGGCAAAAATTGGTTGCCTCAGACTTATTAATTTAACTACAAAAGAAACTCATAAACATACAAATGCAACAGGCGTATCGTACAGTGGAAACAAAGTCGAATGGAATTTCCCGGAAGATTGGGGATTCTCTCCGTTTCGCCAAAGTTCCGAAGTTATTTATGACTTGCAATTAGAGTGTCGTTTAAATAACGACGAACCTACCTATTATTTTACCGTGTCAAACGATCCCAATGTGCATGAAAGCAACGTGAATAAAATTATACCGATCATCAAATATTACTACGACTGCATAGCCGTTGGAACAACAGTCGCTTTGAAAGACGGTACGGCAATCCAGATTGAAAAGATAAAAGCCGGGCAAATTCTAGCCGGAGGTTCCAAGGTGGTAGAGGTACTTGAGTTGGATGAATGCTGTGAATTGTACAAACTTACAGTAAAGGGTGGCCGCAGCATAGTTGTTTCCGCATTCCATCCGGTGATAACAGCAGAAGGCCCCATGCCTGCCGATATGCTAACTCCCGGCATGCAGATAGTTATGGATAACGGAAAAGCAGAGCTGGAACGCATTGAACCCACAAGCGGCGCAGCGGTACGCAATTTGCAACTTGAAGGCGGTAACGGAATAATTATAGCAAACGGTTTTGCGGTGGAAGGCATTACATCCGAGAATATGCAAGCTCCTGATGGAGAGCGTTTGCGCAATATGATAGACAAAAAATGGTTGCGTGATTTTGACAATCTTTACAAAATGAAAAAAGGGGAACTTTTATGGCAAAAATAGTCGAAGTTCAGCAAGAACCGAAAGATAACGGTGGCATGCTCATTAAGTTGGTTGCTTCTTCAGTCCAAGAAAGCAGTTCTAAGCACAAAATGATATTGTCCGAAAATTGGGCAGATACTTATAATGGCCTTGGTAAAACAGCGGAAAGCAAAGAACTCACTTTTACAGGAAAAACCATCGAAACTACATTTATCAGTGCAGATTTAAGCAAATTTAATAAAGAACTATTTGTATGCATAGACAGCGGGAAGAACGGCAACCATGATCTGAGCAATGTATGCTGTATTTTTCTCAATGCGCCTAAGATTTCACGTTATGCCGTAACTGAGCAGAACGACCTGCGCTTGTTTACAGACCGTTCAACAAGGGATGCTGGGATGGCTGCTAATATGCGGTGCAAGTTTTCTTCCATCGGCGACTCCGCCACTGCCCCTGTTATCGCATGGAGCGCAAATCTGGAGACTTACGGGCTACACAAAAAGGCCTCTATTGAAGTAAAGCTTAGCTATTCCTACCGTGATGCAACCGCTGAGGCCAATGTATTCGGGCCGAATAAGGAATTTACTATGCATATTGCACCGCCTGTTATAAAAGACGTGAGCTATACAACAATGTTAACTGCAAAAATTGAAACATCACCACCCGCAAAACTGTTAGCTACGCTGAATTGCGAAAACAGCACAATTGCCGAAGAAGAATTGACAAATAACAGCGGCTCATACAAATGGGAAAGCTTGCCTACGATGGATCCTGCAACGCAATACACCGTGCATTTTTCTGCAAAGGGCGATCTTGGCGTGTCAAAACCGTCACGGAATTTTCATATGATAACCGTTGCTCCTATCCCGGAAAGCTGTGAGTATATCAACCCTGGAGTGAAAATTCACATGGCGAAAGAAGCTGTATATGACGTGAATGGAACTCAATATACTGGTAAAACCATCTCATTAACATCTGTCCCAAATACAGATCCAAAAATACGAATGGTGCGCGACAACTCCTATGGACCGGAATGCATATACAAATTGAAGAGTCCGGCATATTATAATAGTGGGCTGTTCTATAAATACGACACAAAACCAATAAAAAGCTGCGACAAAATGGAGCTAACGCTGAATATTACTCTGCCGGCTTATAACGGAAATTTTTTCATCGCAGCGGATAAAAAATTGACCATAACGGCAGAGGCATTCAATCCGCAGTCTGATGTCCATAAAGACTATATAGCCCTACTTGCAAAAGCAAATGAGGCGCAAGTGAAAGCTATCCGCACTGCCGTGCTGGAAAATATGCCCATGCGAGCAGAAGATATGCTATTTTATAATTACCACTACAAACCGGACAGCGGATATGTTGATATTTGGCCGGGCATGCGGCTGCTCGTGGAGTTTGCCGGCTACCAATACATTCCCAAAGACATGCTATTAAACATTCTCGGTCAAGGCGATGCTTCCGAATATGCCGCTCTAAATGGCTATGTAGGCACGGGGAACATAGCCATATCAGTAGTGGAACGCAAAGGCTATCTGCGCTTTGAGCCTTTTGTCAGCAGCCTCGTGGACAATGATTGGCTCACTGTTAAAGCACCCGATGTGATTAAAGACAACAACCTCCTCAGCGGCGGAGCTGGCGTGTTTGATTTGCTCTTTGACGGGATGAAAGCACAATTTATTCGCTTAGCCTACCCAAAGAATGTAACCAGCAGTGCCACAGAAGGCTCTCTGAAATTCTACGACAATGTTTGCCTGATGGCAGCCGCAAACACACAACTTCTGGATAGTGCCATGGAATACATGGACTCCGCATCTTTCAAATCTTTTGTACCCAAAGTCGGCATAATGGATTTTCGTGGGCGTGCGACGGTTATTCCGCAAATAAAAATCACGCTGAACGATTCTGCGCATTGGGTATCGGTCGGAACTGTTTTTGACGATATTTTGCATGAATCCGCAGCAATCGCAAAAAATGCGACTCTCTCAAGACAAAGTCAGGATGGTCTTTGCCCTATATTGAATGCGAAATCCTATATGCCGCTTTTAGCGGGTGATGATATACGGTGCTTATGAGCGAACCACGCCTGTTCCCGCTACAACCCGTACAGGACTTCAGCGTGTTTAAACAGAATGTGCTTAGCTTATTGGAACCACGTGCGCCGCTGATAGCATGGATAGATAACACATCGGAAAATTATCGTTTTTGGAATCTCTCATCGCTTTACGCAGAAAACGGTGTACTTACACGCTCTGCTATGTTCTCGCTAGGCGAATACCAAACCGTTATCTGCAAGGGCGCATCTATTAATGAAACCGGCGAAGGATTCTGCGTAACAGGCAAGTTTGCGTTTATGACAGACATTTTTACATTTACCGGCGAAGGCTTGACTATAGAAAAAGACGGCACATTAAAATTTTGCATAACCATAACATCACCGGAAAATATCGGCATAGGTTTGGAACACGCCATCACAAGCATTTGCCCGGACTTTGGAGATACCGTGCCTTCTGTAATTCGCTCTCCCCTGCTGAATATGAGCGCTCCGATAAATTTTAATGTGCAATTCATGCCGTTTTCCGCAGGCAACACATATTTTTCTCTTGCGCAGAACTACGAACTCTCCACCTGTTTCACCACAATTTACGGAGAGCCAATCAAGATTTTGTTTCCGCATGATTTTCGTTTTGTGTTCCAGCATAGAGCTACACGATCCGGACGGCGCAATCTCTACCTCGCTCCGTCCGGTATTGCCAAAGGCGTAACAGAGGGCTTGTTTATGCTTGGCCTTTCGGGCACGGAATATGTACGCTTGCCAAAGCAATACACGGTGAAATTTCATAGTGATATGCCTGCATTATGGGAAGATGTTGCGCTAAAAGCAGAACCGCAAGTTCCGTACATATCCATAAGCGACTGCGCATACCACTGCCAGTCCAAGCACTCCAGATATTATCGTGTGCCGGAAAACTTAAGCGATACCGACCTTCGGCACTATCAAGAATTGCCCGGCGCACCAATAGGAGATAATGTGGTATTGCCCGTTATGCCGTTTTCCGGTACGCAAGCCGGCGCAGAAGCGGCGTTGCGCTTGGAACAGAATTATATTTATCCCACTCGCCGGGACACAGTAGTAGAAGCGGTATCAAAACTCAACAAGCTCGGAAACGATAGCATAGAGGCGGCCACTCGCCACGGCCTGCGCACATCCATAAGCAACGGGCAAACAACTTGGTTGCGCCTTGCTATTACAGAAGAAATAATGCCGCAAATGTCCCTTACAAATATCAACCATGAATTATTGCTCCGCTTGCTGGCAGACAATATGTTTATGCCGCTCAACGACCCTCAATACCTAACGCCATTGCATGCAGGCACACCATATTCCATAACAAATTCTCACCTTGATCTGGCTAAAAACAACGATTATCAACATACAGAAAAACTGAGAGCATTATGCGGCACCATGTATCTTAACAGGGAAAGTTTTGAAGACGAACTTCGCAGAAAAGGCGCAAGCATTGATGAACTTATAATCGGGGCTTGTGATCATTTTAATGTGACTGCCGACAGTTGGCGTTTTCTGTGCTCCCTTTCTTTTTGGGAAAAAAGCGGTGCGGTAATGGTGTTGAAATTCACGGACAATGATTCCGTATCAAATCTCGCCAAAACTCCAAATATGTGGAGCTGTGCGCCGGATGATGGCAAAGCAAAAGCTTTCCAAAAAACGATAGAAGATTTGGAAGCTTACCTTAAAGAGACTCCCAACCGAGAATTAGAAGAGATACTCTTAGATAAAAACTGGTGCGGCACGGTAGTTTTCAACTGCGTGGCAGATGTGAAAAATCTCCCGGAGGAGTTGCGGTTTTTGGCAGGAGGCATAGACAGCGATAAATTCAAAGCGCAGTTCATCGCCTTTCCTGCAGACACAGGCAAAGAGCAGAGCGCAAGAATTTGCGCATTGATAGACTATCGGGATGATATACCACTGCGCTGTGAAGATTACCGGGACTATGCTTTTAAGGTAATGCGTTTACGAGTGTGCATTCGCAACAGCCGTGTATATGATTTTGGCGCAAAGGTGCAATTGCTGGTAAATGAACTCTTCGGCTGCCCGGCCTCTGCGTACGACAGAACTGCGGGAAATTCAGTCACATTCAACGGCAGCTATCAAACAGATGGCAACACGAGTCGCTATGTTTTTGTTTTGGACAAGCCGGAGGAATACGGCATACAAAACAGCTTGATAGACGGTGTATGCATGGAGAGCGCAGCATTGTTGGCAAACAGCAGCGGTTGCCGCTTTACATTTAGCGGAGTTTTGCGGTTTAATAATATCGGTGAAACGGATATACTTTCATACAGCAGTTTGCCGTTCGGCGGAATGGCTATAATTATGAATAGTTCCGGTTCCGGCTACAGTTTTATTTTTGATGCGGAGCATATATTTATTGAGCCGGCAGTTGGAGAGACAAGGGATAATTCATTTGTAAATAAATTTCCTGCTACGCCAATAAAGATTATGCGCCGCACGGGCGCGACTCCGCAGGATAGCGGGTACACTCCGTTGTGGGTGCAGGGTGCGGAGCAGGGGGATATTAGCTATAAGGATTGGTATGGCATTTTGTGGGAGATAAATCCTGGTGATTTGGGAAATTTGTCCGGCGCAAATTCTACGATAGAAATTTTGACTGCATGGCAGCCGGATTCTAAGAGGTCAACATCGGTGGAGCCTGTGAGGTCTGCATATACGGGCATACGTTTGGGTTCTGCGGGGAGCCCTGATGATTGGGGTTTGCCGTTGCAGGGTGTGATGACATTGACTTTTGATGCGATAGAGTTGCACAGGACAGCAGCGGAGTCGGTGCGTTATCACATGTTGTTTCGCAATTTTGCGTTGAAGATTCTTGGGATACGGTTTCCGAGCAGTGATAATGGGACATTGTATTTAATTTCGGATGAGCAGCGGCGTATCGGGTGGTACGGAGCTGTGGGAGGATGATATGCCATTTGCGGTGAGAGTGAGCACTTTGTATTGCGGACAGGGTCAGGCGAATGTGATTGAGGTGTATAAGTCGACTGCGCCTTTTATATTAAATGATGCTCCGCCTACATTGCCAGATAGTATTACTCTTGATTTTTTAGCTATTGTTGACTTGGGTACATCATCGCACGGAGATAAAGCAAAAAGCTCGGTTATTTCCTATTTACATCCTTTGCTGCTCTACAAAAAAGGGGTAATAGACTGGGTATACATTTCCCATTTGGACGATGATCATTACAACTTGTTTCAATCTCTCAGTGAGTTTTATCAGCAGCAATACACTTCAAAAATAACCATTAGTAACCTTGTAATCGGCGGAGAACGAAGGGATAGTCATACGTCAGGAATTGGAAAACATGGATTAATGCTAACGACATTAATTAGCTGGGGATATCTAGTTACTAACAGCCTGTTTATACCAACCTGCCATAAACACGAAGGCAGCAACCCTTATATTCCGCCGCAACCGCAGCCATCGCTTCCATCCATCTCTTTTACCCACCTGTTGGATGACCATCATTTTCTTCAAGGCAATGTGTTAATTCAACAAGCGCAAATTAACCCTCCTAGTTGGATGGGTACTTTAAGCGACAGCGTTTTTGTAAACACAGGCTCCACGATCCTCCTGCTTTCTGTAGTAAACCGTAGCGTTGGTCCGTTGTACTCCGCCATGCTCACAGGTGATGCCACAAACTGGACTATTCGCAGGCTATTAAATTTAGACGAATTATCTGACCCTAATGCTACACCGCCAATAAGTTATCCTTATAACTTCGGACTAGAAGTCAAATATATAACAATTCCCCACCATGGATCGTTTACAACCATGGCTGACGGTCACCCTCCAGGGTTTTATTCGTTACGCCATCTTATTTGCAATAACTACAAGCCAAATGTTGCCACAGCTAGTGCACAGATGAAACACAATCATCCATGCGAAAGTACATTTAATGTTTTTAGAGACAACATAGTAAAGTACGCTTGCCTTCCTGATCCTCCTCCTCACAGCTATGCTGTATATACTTCTACTGGCAGTTTTAGTTCGCCTTTATCTATTGATAAGCATATATATACAACTTTTTATCAAGTGCCTCAGCCTCCATCAGTGCCAGCACCAACAGCACAGCCACTCCCTGTTGACACTCACAACAACATTCATTTCACATATCATTCAAATCCTATAGCCGGACGCAACCAATACGAAGTCGAAAAGGTGGAGTTTTTATAAGGAATGCTTGAATGGCTCTAAACATCAACGACCTGTACCAGTATTTTAAGGAAAGCAACAGCTTTTCGGAACATGGCATTGATCAGGTGGCTTCTCTGCTCGGATTAGATACTTTAAATATTTCTGAGCTCACGCTATACGAACCTGTCCGCAATTCATTTAAAGCCAGCGGCATGTTAACATACGGCAGTCAAAAATTGCACATAACAATCAATGTCACCGCAGGCGATAACCGCTATCATTATAAAATCCGTGCGCACAGCAACGGCGGCCAACTCTTAGACTTATTTGACATTCCGGGAGCACGTACTGCAGACTCCTTTTATGGCATACGTGAAACAAAGTGGTTTGAACATATTGAAGTTGTGGACAACATTGTGTGGGCAGATACTCTTCACAATGAAGCCGGCATGGAAATCTCGCTTAAATTTTCAGATGAAAATCTACTTGTACAACGTTACGCTATCCTTATGCCAAAAGCAAATACCACGGTTATCTTTTCAGGCGCAGTGGAAAAACCAATGGCAAACGGAAAAAAATTGTTAAATCTCACGGGACACTATCCAATCTCGGCAGCACTGCCATTTGCCAATGTAACTCCTTTAAAAGAAGCGGCTCTTACAATAGATAACAACGTTTTTGACGATATGGATATGGGTAATTATCCGCTAGACCCCAAACGGGAACAAATATGCATGACAACGCTTAAATGGCAAGGGCGTGTGGATTTAAAATATAATGGACTTAATAACATTTGGGTATCATTTAATATCTTTAACCATGCACAGCGTTTCGATCTTGATGTTACATTCGGTGAAGATGGTTTTTCAATAGAAAATCTTGTAGGCCTGCTGACCACATTAGCAGGACGAAGTGAAATGGTGGAATTACCATCATGGTTTATTTTAAAAAATATTGCCGTTTATGGACTTGTATTCCGTATGCAAAAAAATATCGGAGAAGCACCGGCGTGGCATGGCAATGAGAATAGTGCTAACGCCGATGGTTTGCTGGATGGCGTGGCAATCAGCATGGGACTTGCTCTGCCATCTATCCCAATTCCTTTTTTCAATGCGGAAAGCGGCTCAAAAGTAACCCTGTTTATCCATTGGGACGGACTTTCCCTCAATTTTCCGCCAATGGCTATTATTGCGTTTAAAGCCAAATGGCGGGAATATGCGTTAACATTTAATGTGACTGTGCCTCAGTGGATAGTGGAAGCCCGTTTATTCAAAGACCCAGAAAATACCGCTCTTTTAGCAAGGCAAGGAAACGAAATATTTCCCGGATTCCTCGGACTAAGCATAAAAGATATTCGTGTTTACGGCGATTTCCGTGAAGAAAGCTACAGCGTTGGCATAGCTCTGGAAAACGAAACCGGCATATCCTTCCCGTTTGCAGGCAAAAAATTCGCAATCACATCGGCAGAAGGTGGCTTCAGCTACTCAACGCTTGGACTGGAAATCGCCCTTTCCCTTGGATTTAAACTATTTGAAGCGGACTTCTATATAAGCGGAACTTATAAAAAACAAGGCGAGCAAACTCTTGTCTCATTTGGCGGCGGACTGTATAAACCACTAAAGCTATCCGCTTTTCTAAATAATATGCTCGGCATTACCCTGCCGGAAAGCCTTGAACTCAATATCTCCGCACTGCGCCTAAGCTACACCGCATTGTTAAACGAGAACGAAGAACTCTCGAATAGCGAAAACCGCAGCTTTACATTCTTCTGCGCCGTGGACTTCCACTGGGATATTCTGCCAAACGATAACGACTTAACCATAGAATCCACATTCCTGCTCAATTGGCGCAAAAACAAAACAAGCGAACATACTAATCTCTCCATAGAAGCCATTCTCACTCTGATGAAATTTAAAGTAGCAGCTGCCGTAGAGCTAAAGAACGATGGCAGCGACATGAAACTGGATAACTATAAATTCCGCATAGTGCTGAGGAACAATACTTTAGAAGCGTATGGCAACAACAAAGTAATTGTCTTTGACATAAAAAGAATCAATATCGGCGAACTGATAGAAGGCATAATAATTATCATATCCCGTAACTCAAACTGGTATCTGCCGTGGCCTTTCAAGATACTGAAAAATTTTACTTTAGAAAATCTGAAAATTAAATTTGACAACGAAAATAGAAAAATCATCGCCACGTATAGCCCGAATTTAAAAATACTTTTCTTCACATTAGAAGCAATTGAACTTACTTATGATCAAAAGGATGAAACTTTTGAATTGGATTTGAAACTCTCAGGATTGCCTGAGCAAATAGGAAGCGGTAATTTCCCGCTTGATTTGTTAAATAATAAATTCCCAGATTTCTATTTCCTCGGCAGCCCGCTGTTCAAACTGAACTATCTTGGCATAGGGCAACATGTTTCCGTAAAATTGCCCGATGTTATTGACGGAGAGTCTATTCCGAAAGCACTGAACGAATTGAAAAGCGCAATAAAAAAAGACGGTGCTCCGGTTTTGGATATGGCTAACAACTGGCTTGTGGGCATGGATATTCTCCTGCTGAATTCCATAGAAGCGGCAGTTTTAATGTGCGACCCAAATTTTTATGGCTTGCGCATTGGCATTAAAAAAGGCAGCAGCATAACGGAAAAATTCACAGGGCTGGAACTTGTTGTGCTTTACCGCAAGGTGACAGATTCCATAGGCGTGTTTCAAGGGATTCTCTCAATTCCGGAAAAATTCAGGCGATTTGAACTGGGAGCAGTTTCCATTACCATAGGCCAAATAAGCCTCGCTATCTATACAAACGGCAACTTTATGATAGACTTGGGATTCCCACACAACAACGATTTTTCACGATCGTTTGGTTTGGAGTTTGGCCCCTTTTCCGGGCAAGGCGGATTCTATCTTGGCGTGCTGAACGGACAAACTTCGCAGAACGTGCCAAAGGTACGTGCTGGCAATTTTGGCACAGTAGTGGAACTTGGCATTGGCGTTTCGGCTGGCATTGGACGGACTATTCGGAAAGGACCGCTCAAGGCGGCAGCATACATTCGCGTGATCGGCATATTCAAAGGTGTGTTCTCCGCATATACTCCGCCGGGGAAAGATGACAGCTACACATTTTATCGCATTTCCGCTACGGTAGGCCTCACTGCGAAAATTTCCGGCGAGGTGGACTTTATAGTTATTTCCGTAGGTCTCTCCATTGAATTCACCGCTACTGCTGCGCTTACGCTGGAAAGCTATAGAGCCGGCAACCTTGCATTAAGCGTTGAATTAAAAGTCGGCGCATACGTGAAGATTCTTTTTGTAAAGATAAGTTTTTCATTCTCATTTACATGGAAAGACAGCTTTACAATCGGCAAAAATGAAACTGCGCCCTGGGACGCATATTTGGCAGTACCTGCAATGCAAACAGTGGATTACAAACCTGATTTTAGAGTGAACTGGTCTGACAAAAATGTGCTTGGCGATATTCAAACTCTTGAAGCAGAGCTTGTGCCGTATTTTTCTTATGACGGAATTCCTTTGGATGGCAAAGGTGGGCGGCACAAAATCGGTTGGGTTGCATGCTTGAGCACAACCACGCCTTTGGCCATATTGGTCAAGGCAACTTTGCTGCGCATTTTCAATTCTTATGGCATAAGCGGCAATGTTGATACGCAAATTATCTCCGCTTTAGAAGAGGATTTTGCCGTAAACGGGCACGAAGGTTTTACAATGGAACACCTAGACAGATTTTTTGAAGCAAATCTCGTTTTTTGCCTGATTGATTCAAAGGATAGCGGCTTTGGCGAAGAAATCCACGGCATACCCATGCCATGCCCGCCGGTTCTAAAACTTTCTTGGAAAACAGGAGAAGAAGAACTTACTTTTGATCTCAGCGTTGAACCGGAAGTACCGGAAAATTTTTCTAAACTTATACGAGAATACTTTGAAGAACTAAGCACTCTTGAAACACAAAAAAACGATGCGGCATACGCACAAAGCAAAAGGAACAGCATACTTTCCGCTTCCACCGTCTTGTTCTGCGACTATTTTTATATGCTCGCAAAACTGTCCATTGCACAGGCTCAAAAATTACTGGAAGCAGAAGGAGGAATGACAGTCTCTAACTTAATAGATAAAATTGTTAAGAATGCATTTCTTGATAATATCAGCGGCCAGTTATCCAGATTTTTGATGGGTGGCCTGCGTGCTCCGCAAGATAATGGTCTTATAAGCCTGTATGAATTCGCCCACCAGCAGTTTAACGGAACCGCTTTAGACCCAAAAGCAGATCCAAAAGCCGAGGCGCATAGCCTGGCTGTTTCCAATTTTAATAATACGGCATGGGTTGCGCTTGGCAAGCGAGACAATGAATTTAGCACTTATAGTGCTGTAGAGTCGCTTACTATACCCTTGAAAAATGAAGATTTGGCATATCCAACGGGAAGCTTCAATTTGCCTGAGCCGCAAATGCTTCCTCTGCATTTTTGGAAACAAGCGGTAACCGAATTAAAACCACCCATTGCTCTTGATAGTGGCTTATTATATGAACTAGATGATTTTCTATTAAAAAAGAATTATTATGTAGCCTACTACGACAAAGATTACGCAGAGCATAAACTTGAACACACTGCAGTTTTTACAGTGCGCATTCCATTGCTGCAAGGAAATGATGATTCTTACAGCATCTGCCCAATAGGGAAAGCTTCCATGGAAGCACTGCGCCGATTAAAAGGAGCTAACATTGCCACAATATCATTTTATCGTGAAACAAACGAGATTGACCACAGCTCCGAGAGCAATGATATTCCCGAAGGAACGGAACTGATTCGCTTGGAATCTGAAAATGCGTTTCTTTATCGCTCCAACCTTTGCCTTGAAGCGGAAAAACCCGAATTAAGCCAAGCAAATAACGAATTTGTCAACAGCGCATGGGCAAATACGCAATCAGAGACATTCATCAATCTATTGTCAGATGCTTGCCTTGTAAATTCACGCGGATATTTCTTACATTGCGAAATACCAGATCATGTAGCGGAAGACGGCAGCGTAACTTTGACTATTCTGGTAGAAACCGATGGCAAAAAAGATGGCAACGCTATTATTATAAAAGCAGATATATTTGACAGCACTGAATACAAACCTGTTATCATTGATGATAAAAAAGTATCGCAGCCCGCTCTGCCGCAAGGATTAGTGGCATTTTCTCTTTCCATGCCGGAACCCGGAGAAACAGATCCTCTTAAGAATAACTTCAATACACTAACATTCTCCGTGCAAAAAAAAGGAATTTTTTCCAAGAGCAAAGAAAGCCTGCCTGTTATGCCGCAAAATAATAACGATGGTATATGGCGTTATCAGCAGATTGTACCCGTTAACCGCTTTATAGACGGAGACGATCCATACAGAGGCATTGCGGATAAAGCTGATTTCACACTGAACTTTGCCCTTATGGATATTTTGGGCAACCGCACGGCAAACTGTTTATCTTTGACAAAAAGATACGGATATTACGATCACCTGATTCCTCCATCAGCTTACCCCAACACCCAATGTTCTTACGGGCTGAGTTGCGAAGAGAACAAGGTAATGCTTACACTCAAATTCACATACGTGGAGGATAGTGATAGCGATGCGGATTTGGATACGCCCTATCACCAGTTGAAACAAAGCGATGCGCAATTATCCGTTTTGGCATTCGGCACTTGGCATCAAATTCAAGACAAGAATTCTCTTGTGAACTTTTTAGGGAAAATAGCAGGTGGAGAAAAACCACAAGACGCAGTGATTCGCATTGCGACAAATCAATCAACAATGCTCAACGCTCCTCTACCGGCAGATATAGTTTTGCGCATTACCAGGAGCGAAGAATTGCTTGTCCCATCACTGCGCGATGATCTGGCCGGAGAACCTGTCAGGGTGATATCTTGCCCGATTATTTTTGATGGCGAAACGGCGAACAACCTTGGATTGGCCAAAGACTGCAATGGCGCTGTTTATCTAGTGCCTATAGTCAAACCATCCTTTTCGCAACCCTCATATTGGACAGTACCGCCTCTTTCCACAACTCTTATCACAGTTTCCAATGTCGATGTAAAGGGCAACAAGGTAAGTTTTGCCGATGTGGATCCGGAAATCTGGATGGATGTTTTTTTGCGAGATGTGGAGCAGGTTATATCTCCGGCTTCTGCCTTGCGCAAGAATGAAAATTATCAAAAATATTTGGAAGGTCTGCTATCTTCCAAAAAAAACTTGGCAAATGTGCTCGCCGGCTTTGTTACAAACATTACAAATATTACCGGGGACATTGCCAATGCAAAAGATGCGGCTAAAAATACATTTCATCAATCCATGTTGCGCAATCTGCATCTTGGGCGGCAAATAGATGCTGTAGCAGTGCTTAACTCCACAGATACACCGCAACAAGACGGAATGGCTTATGTGGGGCAAGTCAGCGCAAGCGTGGATGTTTCCGTAGGAAAAATAACCCGCAACAAACCGGTGGCAATCCCCGTCCGTGTGAATGACATAACCGCGCAAAAGAAAATGGAAATCGGTTTGACATACACTCTTACGGATTGGGAAGTGCAATCAAACGGTGATTATAACTATCTGTCTCTGCTTACACCATACAAAAACGATGTTACCATCGATGTTCCCCTGCCATACAAGCGTTATCCAGATAAAGCCGAATTGCACTCTCACTCAGGGGAATCCGCATGGATATCCGGCAAGGAACCCAAAAAGCTCTTTTCGTGGGATTATGAGCTGCGCTTGATCCACAAAACAGCGGCGCAAGACATAATTACTGTGGAAATAATTGATGGAAATGAAAGTTTGATCAGAGAACCACAATCCGATTTATGGACAGCTCTTGCCGGTTATATGTACCGCAGGGAAGCATTGCTGTCAAAGCTTGAATCAGAAGAGGTCGCAGAAGAGTTTGTAGAGGCGGTAAATAAAATTGCCAAAGCGTTGGAAAAACATTCAGTAGAAAAAAATACAAATACACAGGCAGAACGCTTTGCATTTGAAGTAAAGCGCTCCGAAGGCGTTATCTCCGTGTATGACAGCAACCTTAAGCAGATGCCGAAATTTGCCGTTCAAATTGAGGATGGAAGTTTTACTGACCTTGTTTATGATAAAGCAACAAAAACATACGCTCTGCCAAAAGAGTTTGCGCAGGAAGCCATACGTTATAAAATCTCATTTGGCGGCTATCAAATTGCCCAAAGAAATCTTACCAATGCAAATGTCACAATTACTCGCAACGCCGGCATAGACTCCATCAATCCGATATTTATTTATCAAACACCGCCATCCACATTCACCAGTTGCTTGAAGCCTGCTGTAAAAATAAGAAGGCCTATCAATTATGGTTTATGGACAAAAGATAATTTCGCAGAAACAGTCAAGCAACTTTGGGAAGACTTCGGTTCGGTAAATATTGAGCTTGTTTATGCCAGGCAAATGGCCTTTGGCATACATTCGCTTATCCCAGTAATTTATATGCCAACTGTAACAACCACTAAAGACTTGGAGCTCATTCACAGCGAAGCAGAAACTTGGCTGAAAAGCCATGTAACCGCTGCAAACGGCGACCTTATACAGTGCAGCATTACTTTCTTCAGCAAAAACAATGCCTACTATAACCTTGCCGAACTTAGCACTGTGCAATTTGATTTTTTTGCGCATTAGCCAAGCAATCCCATCAACGAAGAGTTCCAGTTTCTATATTAATTTTAGGTTCTATAAAAAAGGAGGTCTTCCCATGAAAACATTGCTTGCAATCAACGGTGGCGGGTTATTCGGAATCGGTGTCGCAAATTGGCTCCCCAAACTCGCAGGGAATTGGAAGTTTGATTGCTATGCAGGAACATCGGTCGGTTCCATATTGGCAGCTTGCTATGCAATAGGCATGTCGCCAGCAGAAGTTCAGGGATTGTTTAACTCTAAATTACCGGAAAAAATATTCACAAAAGAAGGAGGGATTAAGGAAGCTGTTAAGCTGGCATCTTACAAAACTGGACCTGCCAGAGATGCCCTTACAAGCGTGTTTGGCGATATGAAAATCAGCAATGTAAAGAATCCGCTTGTTATAGTAGCTTGGAACTATAATAAAAATAAAGA
>WQSZ01000031.1 GCA_009787645.1 Candidatus Fibrimonadales bacterium
AAAAGCAGCATGCTGATACAACTGCTTAGCAAAAAAGAGAACCTGCTGGAAACTTACGGTGCTCTGAAAAACAAAACTTTCAGCAAGGACACGGAAGTCCTCATAACCACCCTGAGCGATGCTCTGTTCATGGAGAGGATGAATGACATATCCTTTGTTATAGAAGATAAAGTTGTGGTCTTGATCGAGCAGCAATCCACAGTCAACTACAACATGCCCATCAGGGCAGCCATATACTTGGGCAGGATATACGAAAAACTGCTGAAGGAGGAAAGTATTTACCAAGAAAAAAAGATCCCGCTTCCAAAGCCGGAGATCATAGTGCTTTACAATGGCAAGGACAAGATACCCGAGCAGCAGGAGCTTAAGTTGTCGGATGCGTTCAAGGACTTTTGCGACGGCGAGATTCCCAACATGGAGTGCATTGTGAAAATCATCAACATAAACAAGGGCTTCAATGAGGAGCTTGCCAGCCGGAGCGAAACATTGAAAGGGTACGAAAGTTTTGTATATTTTGTAAGAGAGCATGAGAAGTCCATGAGCCGCAGTTTAGCTATTCAGAAGGCCGTGGATGACTGCATGCGGCAGGACATACTGAGAGATTTTTTGCGTGACAACGCATCAGAGGTAAGGAATATGCTTTTTACTGAATGGAACTGGGATACGGCGAAGCGTGTGTGGCAGGAAGAGGCCCGGGAAGATGGTATTGCTATTGGTGAGGCTAGAGGTGTTGCTGTTGGCAAAGCGGAAGGGATCGCTGTTGGCGAGGCTAAAGGCGTTTTGCGGACTGCACGGCAAATGAAAGCAGAAGGAATGAGCTTTGATTTGATCTCAAGGGTTACTGGTTTGCCTAAAGATGAAATTGAGCGTTTAGGCTAAAAGTAGAACCCCCACCGGAACCAACCGTCTGAAACCGGAATTCACAGGATTCGCAAGATTAACAGAATTGTGCAAATCTTAACTCCGGAAATTCTGATAATTCTGAGAATTCCGGTTCAGACCGTCTTTTTTGTCAAAAATCCCTGCAAAAATCACAGAAAAATGCATTTTTTGCCCTAAAATGCTTTTTTTCTTTACGTTTTTCAAAAAAAAATCTATATTTATATTGCGGGAATTATTCCCAGAGGAGTGTTATGACCAAAGAAGAGCAGATTCAAATTAAACGCAAGGGCTATGCTCTGGCTATGCGTTATTTGGAAAATGCTAATGATGCTTTGAAAAATGCAGTCAGAAACGGCAAGCTTTTTAATGACCCCAAGTATGTTAGCTCTGCTAGCGGTATTGCGTATAGAGGTGCTCTTGTGGCTTTGGATACATGGTTGCAGTTGAAAGGTATTGGTTTGCCGAAGAGCAATGAACGTGGTCGTAAAAAAGGTGTATCTGTGGATATTTATAGAAAGCATTTGGCAAAGTTGGATAAGAAGTTTTTGCAGGATTACAATATACTTTACGATACCCTTCATTTAGCTGGGTATTATGATTGCGTTCTTATTACGGATACTATAGATACAGGCTTTGCTGCGGTTAAAAATATTATTGAAAGAATTAATCCGGAGGTACAAAGTGCCTAATTTTAAGCTTTTGCATGAGATGGTTGAGTTTATCCATGATTATGGTGTGGATGAGCTGATTGAGGATGGTAAAAATAATTGTGTTGCTCGTCGTAGGGCTGTATTTAATATTCATGGTAGCAGGGCAGCTCACAAAATGCTTGAGACTATTCATGATTATGGTGTAGAAAAATTTATTGCGGAATTAGACGGCAAAAAACCAATTCGTGCGAGCAAAAACAATGTAAAAAAGAAAATTGCTCGCAAACTCAAATTCAAAACGGAGGCTTTATGAATCCCATTCAAAAACTCGCATTAATCCTTTTCACTGTGGCGTTGTTGTTTAGCAATGCTTCGGCCCAAGGAGCTTGCACTGGTAAAACGGTTTTTATTCAGTTGCCCAGCGACTGGAATAAAGATAATATATATGTCAAGTCAGACAATGTGGTTCCCATTTCGTTGACTCCTATAGGTAATTGGCTGAGGTTTACGTTTCCTGCTGGTAACAATTTTAATAATGCAGGGAAAAGTATTAACTTTACAATGCAAAACAATGACAATGGCACAAATCGCAGAATTACTTCAGTAGACTATGATAAAGTTAGTAACCAAAATAGTTTCAATTGCAGTGATTTCTTTCAAGACACTTCCTATATTTACGAAGAGTTGTCCTCTTCCGGCACCGGCACCGGCAAGACGGTACTAAGTGCTGAGCCGCCAACAGCCAAAACGCTTTACTTTTTGCCTCCCTCTACTCCGGAATGGACTCTCGGTGAGCCTTATTTGGTTTGGTTTGATGGATCTTTACAGTATCTGAAGCTTACCTTTGACTCCCGTTGTGGCTGGTTTAAAACAATGTGGCTTGATGGAGTAACTCCTAATACTGATACATACATTTATCTGAACAGGGGCGGAGACGATAAGGTTGGCCTTCTCGGTATGGAGGAGGAGGAGGAGGATTGGGGACCATCTAGAATGCCAACTCCGTTCAATCTACACGAGATTTTTAACTCTTCAGCCATTGCTCCGGAAAGAGATTTGTTCTTTATACCTGCCGGTGGCAACCCCATGTGGAGCAAAACGGATCAAGGCAGAGAAGGAGTTTGCTCATATAACTTTGCCGCTATAATTTATGACACTGATGGTAGCGTAAATAGCTCCTTCCGACAAAGCAATACTGAGAGCGGAACAGGTATTAGAAAAAATATTCCTAGAAATGTCTTGGCTCCGGACGCAAAAGGTGTAATGAAAATGCAGTTCAATCAGGCGAAAAATGGCTGGGAACAGCAGAATTTTATAGACGCTTTTAAGTCCACCCCTGGCAAAAATGTTGTGCGTTGCTATGATATGCCTTTTAAGCGCAATAAGGAAGGCTTGTGGGAATTCAACAGCAACAAGCTTTGCAGACTTAATAATGCGGTGGATCTTGATGGGAATTGCTCAAGCAATGGCGGATTTATGTATGGCTTTTTCCCTGATGAATTGCAAATAGTCGGCGATGGAGATTACAGCCAATGCGATGCTTGTCGCAACAGACACCAAGCAGAGAGTTTTGTTCCATTAAACACTTCAATTAGCCAGTATTGCTACGATAGAGGACGGAATGGCACTGCAACATCAGGAAATCCAGCTACGGCTTGCGGAGCTGAGTTTGCCGAGGGCAATTTTAGCAATGGTGACCTCCCTGCCATTTGGAATTGGGACAACAATATTTGGCCTGGGAACGCCCGTCCGACTATTCCAGACAAGAACGCCTTATTTTGCTTTGAAAGTACTCCGGCGGAGCTTACCTACGAGCCTGGGCAACAATTCTTCTTTAGCGGAGATGATGACATTTGGGTATATATAAGCAACCAGCTTGTGATAGACTTGGGTGGTTCTCATTTGGCTGCACCGGGCTATGTGAACTTGGATGACTTGGTAATTTCGCCAGAAGCTCAGGCAGTTACAAAAGATGATGATGGCAACCCAAGGCAATTCGCTGCTGGAGGAAAGCTTAAAGCCGGCGAGAAATATCCCATAAATATTTTCTTCTGCGACCGCCGCTTAACCATGAGCAATGTTCGCATAACAACCGATATGTATTTTGCGCAAAAGAACCTTTTGAGCGTTGCCGGCAATACACAACTTGGTGGTGCGCAGGTTTGCATTGAGAGCAGTGGAAACACAGGCACTTGTGCCAGTGTTATGAACGGCAGCGCAAGCTTGGGCGGTACAAAATGCGGTCAACAACTCGGTAACATACTGGATTATTATATGATTAACCGCAGAGGAGATACTTTATTTTTGAACCAGCTCAATCCTGCGTGCGAAAAAAACGGAAACGACTTGCAGTGCTATAACGGCGTATATCTGAACAATTATTACACAAGTCCGGAAGGTGCGGTAGAGAAAGTTGTAACAACAGGTACTTACAACGGTTTGGCTGGCTCATATAAGGTTTATGCGAATGTCAAGCCGAGTTTCAAAAGTGACTATCCTGGTGCGGAACCGCTGTATATTACCTCTTTAACTGCCGGGTCAAAGTTGAATATTATTTGGGGTGATATTTACGATGATAGCGGCAAATTCCTTTACTCCTTAGGGCCAAAGCATAAATATACGGTTTCCGGCAAACGAGTGCCTATAGCCTTCTCCATGGGTGAATGGCGTTGTAGTGATGATAACAGAAAGGGACTAGCAGGATGCGAATTTGAAGTATATTCAGCTCCGGCTAACGAAGGCGGTGCTTTGGGTGCTATAGCAACTATCCCAGCGCCTGCAACAACGCCGGGTGGCAAATTCGCCGAGCTAAGATTCTATTCATCGGAAACCTCTCCGGACGAAATAACTCGCCCTGTTACTGAACAAATTCCTGCCAATATAACCCAAGGTCCTGTTCCCGGTATATTGCTTTACTGGGTTGATGGCGATTACAGAGCCGAAGACGATCAAACCCACTCAATTGGCAATGATTTGAAAGTTACAGTTTACTTGCCTCGCTTGGCATTCATAGATCCGGCAACAATTGCTAATGCCAACCCCACGCAGCTTACGGTAAATTCGCAAACAAAAGGCAGTGAATTCTCTTTAACTCCGGTTCTCGGAGGCGCAAAGAATATGGGAGTTATGATAGGTGAAGTTATGCCTAGGGCAGTTGCTGCTTATGATATCTCCACAAATCCGATGTCACTTTGCACAACATGCAATTTCAAGTTGTCTTTGAATGCCTGGGTAGAACAAGATGGTGTTAATATACAGGAGCCCAGTACAAAAATAATGCAAGCTACACCAGCCAGCCCTGATCTTGTGAATGGCGTTGCTTCGTTTGCTGCCAGAGGATTATTTCCGGTAGATCCTCCGGATTTCTTCGCTTACTTTAATGTTATGGGGCCCAACACAACACAAGAGAAGACATTTGCAAAATGGGATTCGCTGTTATTTGAAAAACCTGAGGTGCCTTACCCAACAATGTCTGCTATTTATGATGCAAACGGAGATGGTTTTGCCGATTCTCTGCGCATTGTGTACGACAGAGCCTTTCCTAAATGTGAGATTGATATTGCCAGACCGACTTGCGTAGCGGGTATATTGGATTCCTTGCCTTCCGTTGTAGAAGTTTTCTGGGATCCGGAAGAAGTCTTCAGATTTGGGAAAGGAAATGTGGTGACAAGCGGAAACGATACAATATCATGGACCGCCAGCGGCAATGCGCAAACAGATTATAATTTCTGGAATGGTGGTTGCGATGTGAGAAATTTCAAGACAAAGATAGAGCAAGAGTCCATTATTATAAGTGAAGACTCCACTTTGGTGAGATCCATTTTGGTGATTTATGGTGATAGCTTGAGCAATATGATTAAAACCGAGGCAAAGAATCCCGCAAGCATTACAAGCTGGGCAACCTTTGTAAATACGAAAAAAGGGCAAACCACGCCATCGGATTTTCCATTGGGTACTAACATAAACGACAGCGTTCCGGCTATAGTTGTTAAGGCCACTTACGATGCGGATAAAAACACCAGATGCGGAAGCGGCCCAACCAATACATGCAAAGATTTGGTTACAATTTACACTTCCGAGCCTGTTATAGAATTGGATCCCAAAGGAGATGTGCTTCCCCCAAATGTGAGAATGTCTCCATTTGCGTATTTGCTGAGAAGTCGTGGTTTTCAGGGCTCTGAAAGTTTCAAGCGCTTTGACGAAACCATAGATTTGGCAAAGAATATACGTTCCAACACAAAAGGCGATGTCCTCAATTTGAGCTATGAAAGATTCAGAGCTGCAAGAGATACCACCAATACTCCCATAGGTGGTGATTCGGTGAGGTTTGTATGGGCCGGCTTGGGTCAGTGGGTTTTTACGGATTTGGTGGGTAATCTGCCCAATCCCAGAGAAATCGGTAAACGTCTGGATGGTGCTAATCCGTTTGTTGTTGAAGAAGTTCGCATAGCGGAAATTGATCCGGAAAGAGATATTCTCAAGGAGGCTATTGAAAAAGAACTCGGTAAAGATATTGCCGATACTCTGTTCGGAGATAACAAGCAGGTGGCGTTTATTCCGGCTGAAGAAATTTGGACCGCAGACTCCATTAGAGTTAAGTTCCCAGGCTCTGTGGGCATATTCTTAACGCCTGATGTAGCAGGTGAAATAACCAAGCTGGGTGAAGGTGTAATTGTTGATGCGAAAGACATCAAATTCTATGCCAAAGCCTATTATCATACGAATCTCGCTTCCTATGTGGTTGAAAGCCAAAAATTGGAGATTAGTTGCACAGATCCGATATTTACGGCATTTGGAGATGCTGATTGCAGAAGCTCCTCAGGTACGCCAAAAGGCATTTATTTAGCTTGGAACTTGAAAGATGCCAAAAATCGCTGGGTGGGCGCAGGTGCTTATATAGAGGTTTATGATTTCCATTGGACAATTGAATACACAGACACTAAGCAGCAAAAAAAGCTGACCAAAACCTATAACAAGGTTGAGAAACAGGTAGAAATGCTGGGTGTTAAGAGGGCCAAGAAGAAAAAGTAAGGAAATTTTACTATATTCCTATAAGAGAGGTATATTATGTTCAGAGTTTCTTCAAAATTCGTTGTGGCGTTCATGGCTTTGGCCTTGACCGCCCTTGTTTCAATCCTTGCTGCATGCGGCGATAGCGGCAGCAATTCCGTTGGTGGTGGCGATAGCTCATCTTCCGGGGCAGTTCGTCCACCTTCGTCTGCTGTAATAAGCCCAGATATATCCACACACTTAGTGTCAGTTTCATTGAATGAAGCTGGTTCAGAATTGGACATAATAGTTCAGGTATCAGCTTTTGAAGAGATGACATTTGACCGCATTGATGTTCAGTTGAATGGTGTAAATATAAATGGAAATAATGCCGGAAAAGGATTGTCGAATTATGAATTTAGGGAAGAACGTCAGATTGGCAAGCAATTTTGCGATGGCGAAACATATTCTGTAGTTTCATACGTCTATATGGATAATAAGGCAGACCCCATTGCCACAGCATGGGATAGCTTTAAGCGAAATGTGAATATATGCAATCCTCCCAGTTCTTCCAGCGTGTCAAGCTCAAGTGCTGCTGTGGTGTTGACTTTCCAAAAGATTCAGTTTGATGGCAGAGACACTCTAACTCTGAATTCAACGGATGTTGGAGCTAGAGGCGTTATATTCAACTCCGCTACAGGAACACCTACCGTTGGCGCTGCTAATGTTTATTACGATGCCAGCGGAAATGCAGGTACTCTTAAAGCGGGAAGTGCTGCAAAAATAATAACATCATTCGATCAAGATGCCACATACACACCAGGCAACTATAATTATAGTGAAGTTGCTTGCTGGATAAATCAGCCTCCGCTGGGGATAATGCCTCCACAAAATACTTCGCAACTGCGCTTCCATCCAACGGATGGAGGAGTAGATCAGTTTGAATATCGAAGAGGCATTTATTATATGATTCGCACAAACAATGCCTCCGGTGGTGCTTGGACCACTAATGATTATTTAATGGCTATTCCGGATCAAGCCCCGGCTCAATCCGGCTCTAACAGAGCCATAAAAATAGTAGCTTGGAGAGTGGTTCCATAAATGCCCGCTAAGCTGCAAATTGGCGATTTGCTGGTTCAGAAAGGTCTTATCAACGAAGATCAGCTCGCCCACGCCGTGGGTGAGCAAAAACGTACAGGCATTCATTTAAGCAAAGTTCTAACTCGCCTCAAAATGGTTAGCGAAGAGCAAATGACTCTTGTTTTGGGCGAACAACTGCAGGCCAGCGAACACAAAAGAATAGGTGAACTGCTTGTAGAAAAAAATTACATAACCGTAGAACAGCGTGATAGAGCGCTTGAAGAACAAAAAAACACAGGGCTCAGACTCGGCAAAATGCTGATGCAACTGGGCTTTATGACGGAAGAGAGACTTATAGAAATTCTCTCCGCACAGCTTGAAATTCCTTCCATGCCGCTCAGCGACGTGAATATTGCACCGGAAGTGTTGCACCTTTTAACGGAAGATTTCTGCCGTGCGTACAAGATTATCCCCTTATCCGTAAAAGGCAAAGTATTAACCCTCGCCATGCACGACCCTAGCAACCAGAGAACTATTGACCACATAAGGTTCAAAGTTCAAATGGAAATAGAGCCGGTGATGGCAAGCGAAAAAGAAATTTCAGACACCATAAACCGTGCTTATGTTGGCTCCGCAAGCGGCGAAGCTATGAAAGAACTCGCTCGCCTAAGCGAAGGCGAAGACGATATTGAAACCGTAAACAAAGAAGCGGAATCTCAAGAAGAACAACTCTCAGACGAAGAAGGCCAGCAGGTTGTAAAACTGGTAAACTCAATTATTCAAGATGCAATCGCACGCAAAGCATCTGATATTCATTTGGAACCACAGGAAACTTTTTTAAAACTGCGCATTCGCATAGACGGCGATTTAATGATTTTGCCTCCTATACCGGCTCGCCTAATGCCGCAGGTGCTCTCCAGAGTAAAACTGCTCTCCCGCATGGACATCGCAGAAAAACGCAGGCCGCTTGACGGTCGTTTCACTGTTCGTGCACGTGGCAAAGAAGTTGATTTGCGTGTAAGCTCTTTTCCCATCTCTCTTCGCAAAAGAGGACAGATGGAAAAAATAGTTATGCGTATTTTGGATCCGTCTTCCGGCCAAATAGACCTTGAACACATGGGATTCAGACCGGCTGTGTTCAAGGAGCTGGATTACACAATTCACTTGCCAAACGGAATTTTGCTTGTGACAGGTCCAACAGGTTCGGGTAAATCAACAACACTTTACGCATCTATTCGCAGAATTTTAGACAACACCATAAACATCACCACAATGGAAGACCCTGTGGAAATGAATATAGAAGGGGTTAATCAAGGACAAATAAACAATGCCGCAGGCTTCACATTCGCCGCCGGCATAAGAGCTATTCTCCGTCAAGATCCCGATGTTATAATGGTAGGTGAAATGCGTGATAAAGAAACTGCCGGCATGGCTATAGAAAGCGCTTTAACGGGCCATTTGGTGTTCAGCACATTGCACACAAACGATGCTGCGGGCGCATTCCCCCGTTTGCTGGAAATGGGCTTGGAGCCATTCCTAGTTGCAACGGCTATCAAAGGCGTGTTGGCGCAGAGACTTGTGCGCAAAATTTGCCAGTCCTGCAAAGAAGAAGATCACATAAGCCCGGAGCAGAGAAAAGAATTGGGCATTCCGGAAGATGTTAAGTTTTACAAAGGCAAAGGATGCCCAAAGTGCGAAACTTCAGGTTTCAAAGGCCGTATAGGAATTTATGAATTTCTTGTTCCCAGCGAAGAAGTGCGCAATTTAATTTTGAAAAGAGCCAGCGGCGATGAAATAAAAAGAGTGTGTTTGGCACAGGGCATGAGCACTTTGCGCATGGACGGCATGGAAAAAGCCAAAGCCGGTGTGACCACGTTGGAACAAGTCCTGGGTTCTTCCGAAAGAGACGAAGATGCTAAGGCAATGAACTGATGAACTATCTACTAATTATAATAATATTACCAGTCACACTCCTAGCTCAAACTTTGGATGTTCAAGTTTTGAGGGTTCAGTTTCGCTATGAAGAAACGGATAATTCTCTTACAACAGGGCGAGGTTTTTTTGAAAAATCAAGAGGTGAAGTAGATTACTGGCAAAAACATATAAACTTTGCAAAGAATTATTTTGAGCAATTGAGCGGCGGCAAAGTTTCAATTGATGCCAAATATTACGGCATTTACACCCTGCCTAAATTCATGATAGAATACAATCGCACAAGCCGCAAAAAAGGCGAAAAAATGGAAGCCTTTGATTCTGCCAGAGCTGCGCTTTATGTGGAATTTATAAACGATGTTCTTGAGCTTGCAAAAAACGACATCACGCCTAGGGAGCAGGGAAAACAAAGAGTTATAATGATAGCGCATGCAGGCGCAAATCGTTTGGTTGACGGCGGAACAATGGGAACACGGGGCGCAAATACTCCCGGCGATTTTATGGATACTTACATAGACTCAACATGGGGTGAGTTTTGGCCGGGCTTTGAAGTAGCACCCGGAGATAGCATAAAATCCGTAATTGTCACGAGCGAAACGGCTTCGCAAGACGGCTTAAACTGGGGTATAAACGGCACAATCACAAGCCAGATAGGGCGTGAGCTTGGGCTTCCGTATTCGTTTGATGTTGTAAAGGGTTATTCGAGGCTGGGATATTTTGACGGAATGGATTTTGCCGGATACAATGCGGGCAACGGTTTTTTCCCCAGCATGCCGAGCGCATGGATGAGGGCTCACAAGGGCTGGGCTAAAGTTAGGGAGATAAATAAAAAAGAGACTGTTGAAATTGGCGTGGGAGATGTTGTAAAAATTCCCATAAACAGCAGGGAATATATTTTGCTTGAGAACAGGCAAAGAACAACAAGAGCAGATGGAAAAGTGATGGTTGGAACAACGGACATGCTTGTTGACAGCATATATTCAAAAAAGTTTTTAGACACTGTTTCCGTTGTGGAATACATAGATCAAATAGATGCGGCAATTCCTGCTAGCGGCATTGCTGTGTGGCATGTGAATGACTGGTATGTGCGTGAGTTGCTTCCTCAAGGCGCAATAAATGCGTGGAATGGCCCGAACCAAAAAGATCATCAGTTTGGCATTGCGTTAAAAGAGGCGAGCGGTGTTTTGGGGCTTGGCAAGGAGTTCAAAAATTCTGCGGGTGAGAGCATTTTTTATTTTGGTTCCGGCAGTGATTTGATTCCGCATAAAAGAATGAAGAGCGCAGATACTGTTTTTTCCATATTTGACACGGGTTATGCGAACACCGCTTCAACTTTCGGCGGATATTCCGGAGTTAAAATAACTGCGAAAATTCCCTCAGGCGCAACACCGGAAAAATCTTTCAACGGAATTATAGGTGATACCATAATCACTTGGCGAGCCTTGAAATACGAGGTTGAAATAGAATGGGTAGGCAAATACGCAAGGCCAATTCCCAGAGAGGAATGGCCATACACGCCAACCGATGCGGATTTTGAGCCATCAAAAGCTCCGGATTTTACACGCATACTTGAGGATATAGATAACGATGGAGTTTTAGACGGTATATTTATAGGCAACAACAGGCTTTATGCAGTTGACACAAACGGAGTTCCGCTTAAAAATTATCCGGTGATTCTCTCCAACGGCGAGCCTTTTATGGATTTCAATTCAAAGCCGCTGGCATTGGATATAGATGGTTGCGGAGCATTGGAAGTTTTGATTCCCACAAACAACGGTTTGATTTTAGCGGTTAAAGACGGCAAATTGCTGAAAGATGAATTCCCGCTTTCCGCAGGTATTTTTGAATATGAAAAACCGGATACTTTGCTTCTTTACCTTCACAATTTGAATTATCTATTTGCCAAGCACAGAGACGGCATAAGCGCATTTTATTTACCGGAGGCAAAGGAATTTATTAAAAATGCGCCTTCTGAGTTTAAAGGCGTAGATGAAATTACGGAGTTCTTTATTTTTCCCAATCCTATTCGTCAGGGCAGGGCTTCTATAAGATACAGAATAGGCAATGTTCCAAGCGGCATAACTTTGGATATTTATGACATAACAGGAGTCAAAGTATTTAGCAAAGCCGTATTAAAATCAGAGGAGCCATTAGATTTATCAAATCTTGGCAGCGATGTGTACAGCGCAAGATTAACAGTAAAATTCGCAAGCGGCAAACGCAAGGAAAAGTGGGTGAGGATAGGGGTAATAAGGTGAACGTCCCCTTTTAGCAATCACGATCTACACGTATCTCCACGCCTTTTGCATCAATCATATCAATTGCTCTTTTAATGTCTGCGGGGGTTCCTGCCTTTAATGTTATCACCAAGCGATGCAACTTTTGCACCTTTGATACAAAAGGCTCCGCAGGTCCCAGCACTTGTCCAGGCAAAATTCCTGCCAATCGCTTTGCTACTGTGTCCAGGCGGGTTTTATTTTTGGCTTGCAGCCTTATTTGGATCATTTTGCAGAAAGGAGGGTAGAAGGCTTCTTTTCTCTCTTCAAGTTCGTGTTTTGCAAAGCCTAGGTAATCGTGCTTTATAGCCAGTTGCATTACGGGATTTTCCGGGCAAAAGGTTTGGATTATCACCTGCGAATTTTCCAAAAAGCGACCCGCTCTGCCGGCTACCTGCATTAAAAGCTGAAAATATCTTTCGTTTGCACGGAAGTCCGGTATGCTGCTCCCTATGTCTGCGTGCAACACACCCACCAGCGAAACATCAGGAAAATCGTGACCCTTTGCCACCATTTGCGTTCCCAAAAGAACATTGCACTCTTTGCTTCTGAATTTTTGCAACAATTTTTCTGTCACGCCAATTCCGCTTGTTGTGTCTGCATCCATGCGAAGAATCTTTGCATCCGGTATCCACTCTGCTATTTCTTCTTCTGCTTTTTCTATGCCGCTGCCGAGAAATGCGAATTCATTTGAACCGCATTTGCAGCGAGTGTCCTTTGCAAAAGTTTTTCCGCAATAATGGCACGTAAGCATTCCGGTTTGTTTGTGGTAAACTAAAATAACATTGCAGTCTGTGCATAGCAAAGCGTTCCCACATTCTTCGCAAATTCTCGTTGTGCTGTAGCCTCTGCGGTTCAGCAGGATTATTGCCTGATTTCCTTCTGCGAGAGTTTTGGAAAGGGCATCGCGCAGAATGGGCGAGAGCATTAAATCTTTGTCCTGTTTTTTGCGTTCTTCCTTCATGTCTGCTATTACCACTTTGGGTAGTGGCAATCCGCCCGGGCGTTTTTTCATCTCTATCAGCTTTAAATTTCCTCTCTTTGCATTCTCATAGCTTTCCATGGAAGGCGTTGCCGAGCCCAGAACCACCAATGCACCGTATTTATGCGCAATATGAAACGCCATTTCACGAACATTGTAGCGTGGTGCGGGGTCTTGTTGTTTATAAGATGAATCGTGTTCTTCGTCTATTATTATAAGTTGCGGCTCAAATGGCGCAAGAATTGCAGAGCGTGTGCCCATGAGGATTGTAATGGCATGGTGCGCCTTGCCATTGCAATTTAACAATTTTTTCCAAGTTTCTCTTTTCTCTTTTGCGCCTAATCCCGAATGTAAAATTGGAATTTCGCATTGCAAAAAATCTTCAAATCGTTTTCTTGTTTGCGGCGTTAAATTTATTTCCGGAACAAGAATTAAAATTTTCATTCCCAAGTCCAGTGCTTTTTTTGCCAGCTCCAAATATACCTGCGTTTTTCCGCTGCCTGTTACGCCGTGCAACAGTGCGCCGCGAAAACCTTTGCCTTGCAGCATGGATTGCAATTGTTCCAATGCGCTTTGCTGTTCATTGGTCAACTGCATAAATATTTTTCCAAATCTGCGGGCCAAAACGCAGTCAACGCTTCTCCTGTGGAGCACATATAATAATTTGCGCACCATTGCAGGGTTTCCAGATACTGCTGGGAAAAAACGTAACCGGATTCGTGTTTTGTTGCAGGTTTCAATTCATACGCCGGAGCATTATTATGCACTTCCAACACCAAGCCCATTTTCTTATGTCCCCTTAGGGTGACCCAAACTACTGCGCCTTTTTCAATGCTTTCGTCTGCTAAGTATGATAGCTTGTTAAAAATTGTGTTGGGAATGCAAACTTCGGCTATGTCCATATCATTCGGATTCTCTTCTCTTCACTTCGGCTAAAAATCTTTCCATAAGGGCGTATCTGCGCTCTTTTTTATTTTTGCCTTCTTCAGTCAGCGTTGTGCTTAATATGACTGAATTATTTTTTAGCAGTTCCGCTTTTAGAATATGAACATTTTTTCCGGGTTCCTCATAATGCAGGCGAACCTCCACAGCTTGCTTAACTCCATCTTCCGTGATGCTATCCGTGGCAAAATTGTAAAGCCCCAAATTCTGAAGCGCAGCCGCATAGTCGTGCCGCATCTCCGGGCTCAGATTACCTTCTCCCATATAGGCCAGCGGCGCATCAGGGTTAGGTGGTGGTGTAACAAAAGCCACAGACGGTTTCTGTGAACAGGAAAATGCCAAAAATGAAACGAGAATAATCAGTAAACGCATAATACTACCTCCTAGTTAAATTTAGTAAATCTTCAACAGTGTCTAGCTCTATAATTTGCCCTAAGTTTATCGGGTGCACCCCGACATTTATTTTGTCAAGCACCCGATTTACCACCTCATCCCAAAATAGCGTTTCATGGCCGTGTTCTTTGTATGCTCCGTCCAGTGCTTTTGCTATTTCCGCCGCATCTTCCTTTAACCAGTAAGATATGCCGGCCATGTTGAAAAGACTTGTCCCTTCTTTTTTTATGTTCACAATTCTGTCTTGCTCGGTTTCAAAAATCCAGTCGTTGGAATATCCTTCAATAAATTTTCCAAAATAGCACGATTGTTTGAGTTCAGGCAAAAATACGCTGCTGTCTTTTATGTATAAATCGGCTTCACATATAAAGCAGTTTTCAGTGCCGAGTACATTTTCTGCCGCCTTTAGCGAAGATATATTATTCTTTTCAAGATATTCTTTGTTCTCAATAATCTCAACATTTTTGTATTTCTCTTTCAAATACTCAAACTGCTCTTTTTTATAGCCCACAACTATGTAATTTTTTGAAACACCTCGCTCATTCAGAGCGTTAATAACTGTTTCTATCATCGGCGTATCAAAAACGGGAATCAGAGGTTTTGCCGTGGTCTTTGTGAGCGGAAGCATTCTTGTTCCCAATCCGGCAGCCATAATTATCGAAATTTCTTTCATAGTTCGTCTATCAGTTTGATTATCTCGTTAAACGGCATAATATTTGCGTCAACTTCTTTTGCACGATGATTTTTCAGAATTTCAATAGCTGTGTTTTTCATAGCGGGGAATGCGCTTCTTATTAAGTGATTAGCGTAAATAACAATGTTTATGCCATGCGAAATAAGATCATCTTCTGTTACGGAGTTATAGGATGTTGGCACAACAACAATTGGAACTGTTTTTTCCTTTTCCCTGAATTTATCGCAGAATTCAAAAATCTCATTCGGGCTTTTTTGGCGGCTGTGGATCATAATGCCATCTGCTCCGGCTTTTGCGTAAGCAAAGGCTCTGCTCAATGCGTCTTCCATGCCCTGTTCTAAAATGAGGCTCTCAATTCTTGCGATTATCATAAAATCTTCGGTTCTCAGAGCTTCTTTGCCCGCTTTAATTTTGTCGCAAAACGCTTCAATGCTGTCTTGCTGTTGCTCAACTTCTGTGCCAAACAACGAATTGCGCTTCAACCCGATTTTATCTTCAATAATCACCGCAGAAATTCCCATTCTCTCCAAGGTTCTAACATTGTATGCAAAATGCACCGCTTGCCCGCCCGTATCGCCATCAAGTATAATAGGCTTTGTAGTGACATCCAAAATTTCATCCAAAGTTCTCATTCTGGAAGACATATCAACAAGCTCAATATCTGGTTTGCCTTTCATAGTTGAATCGCACAAGCTCGAAACCCACATAGCATCGAACTGATCCAATTCGCCGTTTCTTTCAACAATAGTTTTCTCCGCTATCAAGCCGCTTAATCCGCTGTGCGCTTCAATCGCTTTCACTATTGGGCACAGCTCCAGCAATCTGCGGAGTCGTTTGCGCCTGTATTCGGGCATTGCAAGTTTTTCCTTTAAAATGGAATCTACTTTCGCAACTCCGGCATTATATGTGTATGGAACCTCAATAAGTTTGCCGCCGTATTTTTTGATATTTTCAAGGACATTGTCTCTTATAACGCAGTTCGGATATTCCTTCCAATTATCGCCGTGAATAACATAATCTGGTTTAATGGTTTTGAAAACTTCATCGTAATGAACCTCTTTTTGCTCTATCGCTTCGTCAACGCCTTTTGTATTTTTTATCATCTCAAAACGTTCTTCAAAAGAGCAGGTTGGGAATTTATCGCTGCGTATCTTTGCCTTGTCGCTCAAAACGCCAACAACAAGCCTGGCCTGCGGTATTTTTTTCGCTTCTGCGATTATGTTCAAATGCCCATCGTGAACCACGTCGGTTGTAAAACATGTATATACGGTTTTCATTTTAACTCCTTCATAAAGTTCATAGCGTTTTCCAAAGCTGATTCCTTTGGGCGCAGCAGATCATCTCTC
>WQSZ01000032.1 GCA_009787645.1 Candidatus Fibrimonadales bacterium
AACAAGTCGCGCCCTTTAGAGCTTTTCAAAAGAATGTAGTAGAACCTCTCTATGCAAATACCGACACCGGCCATGCCGATGATCATCAGTATCCACATAAATTGCCAACCGGCTGAGGCTGGGTTGAACGAAGCTAGCGTGTTTTTTATGACGACATCCATTGTTTGTACTCCTATGGTTATTGGATGGTGAACTTTTTTCTTCTATAATATAGATTATTTTTTTTGAAAAAGAACAATCTATATCACTTTTTTTCTCTCTGAACTCCTACCTATGGGGTATAGCTTGGCGGAGGAGCACTTCTACTTCTCCACTGCGCCCTTAAATTCTCCAAATCTTTTTTAAGCTTGGCGTTTCTAATCTTAGCCTCAGAACCTATTTCTCTATAGGTTTTCAGCTTTTCCTCAGGGGTAAGGTCTTCAGAGTTCGTAATTTGCGTCAAACGGGCCTTTGTTTTATTGTAAACATCGTCCCTGAACAAAGTACTTGGGTCAAATTCCTTTATAGTGGTTGACAGAATTTCGCTTTCCGCATCAATTCTCTTGACCAGAGCGAACAAACTGTCTGTCCATTTGTTTTTAATGCCGTAATGAGCCGCAGCTTTTATTCCGGATGCGCAACGGGGCAAAGCACCCTGCTTGGCAGTCTGGCTCTTGTTATCCAGCTCTTCGCGATAGGCTTCCAAATCTTCGTGAACTGCGAATATAGCATCTTCTTTGGCCATTCCTTCGTATTCAATGTATTCCTTTACCATAGCAGCGCTATCAGGCAGCGGAGCCTCAGCAAATGCATTGCCAACATCGTAGAATGTCTGGCAATCACGGAAGAACATTTCAATGTAGCCGTCTTGGGCAGCTACCACATCAGGGTTGTAATAACCTTGCTCACGTGCGAGGTCTATGTTAGCAGCGAACAGCGGACGTGCCATCTCGTAATAAGTGGGCAATTGCTGAACAACCTGAATTCTTTCTACAAAAAGCTTTTCTTTGTCTTCTGTGGGCTTCTTTGTTTTTGGATCCAATATAGGATTGCCTTTTCTGTCTCTTCTGGTAGCATCAATTTCCTGCTCACGAACTTTTGCAGAAACCATGCGGAACAATTCGGCAATGCTGTTCTTTGCACGGAAAGTCCACTTTTCAGAGGTGTATTCGGCAGATTTTGTGTAATGCTTTGTAGCACCTTGCAAAATGGCCATCAATCTCTTGATCATGTCTGCTTTGGCTTTTTCATTACCTTTGATTACCAACGGATTCATTGTAACTCTTTCGAATTCACCGAGCATAAATGCAGCTTCTGCAGCAAAAGTCGGATCCGGATTCTTGAGCTGAAGACCGAATTTATCGTAAGTTGCAATAACATTCTTGAAAGCCGCTGCTGCCTTAGCGCTGTCTTTGGTTTCCAAATAAGCACGTCCTGTTTTGGTGTAGGCATTTATGAGTTTCTCTTTGTCTGACTGGTAGTTCCTTATGAAGTTTTCATATTCCAAAACTGCATTCTTCCAGTCTTTCGCATTTTCATAAGCCACCGGAATGCTGTATGCCGCATCAAGCGCATAAGAGCTCTTTGGATATTCACGCACCAAATCTCTGTTGCAGCGAATAGCTTCTTTGGTCTCTCTTGCATCGTCCCAAGCCAAGCACGCATTGTAAAGCAATGCGGGTGTTTTCTCGTGCTTCGGGAATTTCTTGAATGCAATTTCGTAGGTCTGAGCTGCGAGCTTTTTATTAGCTCTTATGCCCACAGAATCTTTGGCAGGAATTGAATCGTAAGTGCCGGCCGCAGCGAATATCGCATTTATAGCCATGGAATCTTGCGGGAAATTATCTGTTATAAAGAGATAAGCTTTTGCCGCATCCGCATACTGACCGGCTTTTTTATAAGCAACTGCCGCACGAACAATCGAACGAATTGCAAGCGGCGATTTTCCATATTCTTTTGGCATGCGCATCCAGGTTGTGGCGGCTTTTGTATTTTGCCCGGCAGCTTCGTAAGCAACGCCGGCTTCAAACAAGGCTTTGTCGCTAAACTCCGCTCTGGGGAAACGTTGAACCAACGCTATGTATGCATCTGCGCCTTGAGCATGCTGGCCATTCTTAACTGCTTTTTCCGCTCGCTGATATAGCACTGCGGCAATGGAAGTTTCAATTTCTTTAGCTGCAGTAGTCGCATTGGAATCCCTAACCCCAATTCCGTTTCTATCGGTATATTGCTTGTATAGCCATTCAAACTCATTTTGGGATTCATCCAACTGGTCATCTTCCAATAAAGACTGAGCTAACATGCGGCGAATGAGAAGCGTGTATTTATGCTTTGGGAAATCTGCAGACAACTTGCGCAAAACTTCAATTGATTTTTTATACTGTTTTGCATTGTAATGAACAACCGCAGCATTGTAAGCAATGTCTGGTGCTGCAGTGTCTTTGCCGAATTTGGACATGTATTTGTCCACCTGAGCAAAATATGCTTTTGTTTCCGGCAGGTTATATGCCTTAACAGTATCTCCGCCGGCTTTGCTTTTCAAAGCGGCTTCACGAGATTTATCCATAGCCAGTACAGCGTTATAGCCTGCATCGTTCTTGGTTATCAAAACTCCGAAATTCTGTGGGCGACGTCCATAGCGAACCGTATCAACATCTGCTATCCAGTTGAATGCGGCAGCTTCTCTTTCAAACTGGCCAAGTTCATTATAAATAACAGCCAAGCTCATATAAACCTTATATTCGTTCCAGTCCGGCTCGTTTTTATAGTGGTTCAAAAATTTATTGTAATGATCAAGTGCTTTGGCATATTCCCTTTTTGCGCCTTCGGTATCGCCTTTTTTGTGAAGTTCGGCGGCCTGTGCATGCATATAGGTGGGAATTTCAAGCATTGACCTGCGCATTGCATCTTCTGCGGCCTTAACGCTTTCAGGATAATTGCTGTTCCTTTTAAACCAAGCGGAATTTCTGCCGTAGCGTTCTACAACATTGAATCTCTGCTTTTGCGCTAAATCCGGCTTTTGCTGCAAAATGTAAATATCAACCAATGCCAAATCCGCAAGAGGAGCATCTATGTAAGTGGGATTTGTTTCTATCAAGAACTGGAAAGCCTGTATTGCCTGATCCATTCTGTCGTGATCTTTTGCTTTTTGGCCTATGCGATAATAAAGAGAGTCCTGATATTTGAGTTTTTTGGGCTTTATGAATTTATTTGCAACCTCAATACCGTTATCCAAATCAGAGAACGATGTTGCCATATAATCCATAGCTTCAACACGCAAATCCTTTATGTATTTGCCTTTGTCTGCGCCGTCTATGTATTCCCAGAATTTTTGTGCGGCAATTTCGTAATCTGCCATATTGTAATAAGCTTCTGCCATGTGATACAAAGCGTAAGCGGCTTCCTTTTTCTCTCTTGGAGTATTCGTGGGAATATTCGTGATTTTTTCGTATGCCTTTATGGCATCTGACCATTTGCTGGTGTTATAGTAATGCTCACCTATGCGAAGCCATGCGCTTGGAGCCAATGTGTGATTGGGATATTTTTTCACCATGTTCAGACGAAGATCCAAAGCCTGTTTCAATTCACCTTTAACTTCCAAAACAAAGGATGCCTGGAACAGCATGGACGGCGCAGCCGCACCATCGGGGAAATATTTTACATAATCAAGGAATATTGGCAAAGCACGATCATGATTGGGCTTTGGCGGATTGCTCACTTTAGAGCATTGCGGATGTTTCTTGACATCGTTGTCGCGGTCTGCGCACCATTGCACAAGTTTTTCAAACTCTTCCTGCTCCTTCATGAAGCCAGCTTCACCCAGTTGGTAAAGATTCTGAGCCAATGACTGCAAAATTTGAGCGCAATTGCCATCTTTCTTTCCCGCCGCACGACATTTGCGTTGCTCGGACTGCTCTTCAAATCTCTTGATAGCTTCTTCAAGGGCTTCCGTATTAACACCACCGGAACGGCATGCCTGCTCGGCTTTGGCCCTTTGAGCTCTGAAATCAGCTTCGCATTTTGCAAAGCCAGAAGACTGCTTACCCATTTTCACGCACTTGTCGCGCATGGTTTTCGCTTTATCGGTTTCTGATTTGCATGCTCCAGACTGCGCAAAAGCAGCACTCGCCAGCAGCAAAGTTCCCAAAAAGATCGCTTTTAAATTCATATTTCGCATTCCTTTAATTTACAAACCAACTACAAGTCATCAAGATCATCGAGATCGCCAAGGTCACCAATATCTTCAACTGCGCCACCGGCAGCACTGGGATTTTGAGCAATTTTTTGCGCAACCACAGCAGCGGTCAAGCCAGCATCCAATGCCACTCTCTGTCTGCTGGCATCAAAGCGATCGCTCTGAATAACCCTTTGCTGGAACTCTGCAAAAGTTTCAATCTCACGGTTAGCTCTTTCATACTCGGGGCGTAATTGAGCACGTTTCTGCTCAACTCTGGGGGTAGGCAACTGGCGAGCCAAATCCAAAGCACGAACCTGAACGCTGTCAAAGTTCTCCTTCATGCCATCGTATTTAACTTTAGCACTGTCTTTCTGTGCTTTTGTGATGGACGGATTCTTTGCTAGTTGCTCTGCTTTTTTCAAATTAGCATCGGCACGTCTCAATTGACCTTCCATATAATCACAATACCCTTCAACAAGATATGCTTCCGAAACCAAATAGGAGTTCGGACGGTTCCTTATAATCCAAGTGGTAAACGGACGAGCCTCTTTTGTTTTGCGAACCTTCAAGAAACTCCATGCAAGAGCAAGAGCCGCTTCTTCGTAGAACGGAGAATTTACATTTGTCACTTGGCCGTAAAGTTTCGCTGCTTCTGGCGTGCCTTCCGGTTCCGCAAAATGAATGTGTCCCAATTTCACTTTTGCAGCATCCTGCAAATCCTTTTCAGACTGGTTAGCAGGCTGTTGATCCAAAATATCACCAAAGGAACCCTTTGCTTCTTCCCATTGCTCCAAACGGCTGTATGCTATACCCATTGTGTAGCGAGCATAGAAATAATTTGCATTGCCCGGCAAAATGGAGTTAAGCAATTCAATAGCATCCTTGTTCTGACCCTGTTCAAATTTTATCTGACCGGCGATATAATCCGCATCCGGCTTAACATCGGATCTGGGATAGTTTTGAACTATGAACTGATATTTTACCATAGCTTCACCATAACGGCCTTCTTTATAATCTATGTTCATCAACTGGAAATGATATTTAGGAACCTGATCGGAATGAGGATACCTTTTGATAGCATCTTGATATACTTTTTGCGCAGCTAAGTGCATACGCATGTTTTCAAAGGATTTTCCCTTATAGAATGCTGCCTGATCGACCAAATGGAATGTCGGGTATTTTGTTTGCACTTTGCCGAATGCGTAAGAAGCCGCAATAAAGTCGCGGTTCAGGTATAAGCGCATCGCAGCACGGTAATCGTTTTCAGGCTCAATCTTCAAGCGACGGTATCTGTCTTCGCCAATCTTTTCTTCACGGGTATCGCCAAATCGAGCGGTAGCGCGAACATTCCATAAGAATCCACGATTCTTTTTCTCAATCAAATCATCATGAGACATTTCCAAATCCAAGCCTAGGTAGCGGAAGAAGTTCACATCTTTTACATTTATGGTTGCGCCAACAACAGGATAGCCTTCTTTTGTCAAGCGACCTTTAACACCCAAATGCGATGTTATAAAGTAAGTCGCGGAAACGCCGAATTCCAGCATCATGTCTTCGCCACCTTCTATTTTATCGTGAAAGATATCTACAAAGCTAACTTCGCCCTTGACTTCCAAAGAACGGTTAAATCCACGATAGAACAAAGAGAGATTCAAATTGGTTGGAATAGCATAGCCATCCAAATCATCGCCTGCTTTACCGACAATAGGTACAACATAACCATAACCATCGGATGGATCAGAGCCTACACCGGCAATAACAGGCCGCACCAAATTCTGCAATGCAACGCCAACCTGTATATGCCCTAATTTTGAATTGTTTACGGGATTCCAGCTTAAACCTAAATCCACACCATTAGTGAGCTGTGTGTTGTAGCCGAATTGATCCACATGTAAAAAGGATACATTCACACCTACAGCAAGCCAATGGAACACACGATAGGCATAGCCTGCAATAGCGGCTATTTCCATATAGTCGCCGTTGGAGGAGTTTGCATCAACAACAGCGCCGTTTTCAAAAAGTGTAATACCCCAAGTATGATTATAGCCAAAAGGATACACAAAGGAAAGGTATTCCTGCATGGCGGCACCACTTATGGTACTGAAGAAGCCACCGGTAAGTTCCATCTGGTCATTTTCAGCTATGCCAGCCGGATTTACATACATGGAGGTTGTTCCGCCAAACTCACCAAACCAATCATTTTGCTGATACTTGTTCGGAGAATAAGATGGCGATGCGAACAAATAGCTCGCTGAACTAAACACTAACGCAATGGAGAGTAATATATGTTTCACTTTCAGTTTCTCCTTAGTTATCCGTGCGTTGGAATTCTATGCGACGGTTTTTAGCTCTTCCCGCAGCAGAGTTGTTTGATGCAATCGGTTGGCTATCGCCTCTGCCTTCATAGTCAAGGCGCGATGAGCTTATGCCGCGGCTGATTAAGAAATCCACAACGGATTTTGCACGAGCTTCCGAGAGCTTTTGATTCGCTTCTTTTTTGCCCTGATTATCCGTGTGTCCAACTACTCTAAATGATACTTCCTTATAAGTCTGCATGGTTTCTACAACTACCATGAGATTACCGAATGATTCATCTGTAATGTCGGCTTTTCCGCTGACAAAGTTAACTCCTTCCACCACAAACACTTTCTTTGGTGGAGGTGGCGGCGGCGGCGGTGCCTCTTCCGGCTCCGGCTCCGGTTCCGGAACAAATTCCGGTTCGTCCGGCTTGAATTCTATTTCCGGTTCGGGTTCCGGTATTCTTTGCACTACCCCGGTTTCGTCCACCACTATTTTCGGACGAACAACGGAGATGTCATCTATCAAACCTATGTCGCGGCGACCTTGTCCTCTTTTTACCATCGGAGATTTGGGCTGCACATAAAAATTCGGGCTGAAAACAGACGGATTTTTGAATAACGGATCCAAAGATACATTAGTTCTGTTAATTTTGATAAAGCGATTGAACGGATAATAGTTTTTATATATGTTATTATAATCCATACGTGTTTGACCGGAAGCCGGATCTGCAAAAACGCCGTAGTAATGGTTTTCCATGAAGATATTGTTCACAACAACTACATTCGAGGGCCCCTTCAGTGCAAGCCCTGAGTAGCCATTGCGAAGCACCACGTTCTGTTCTATTTTCGAATCCAGAGACTTAGCACCCCAAGCTAGAATGCCGCTCCAGCGATTTCCGTAAACCACATTGTTCGCGATTTCCGGCAAGGAAATAAAGGCCGCAATACCGGTAGCATGATTATCTAAAATGATGTTGTTGTGGATATAAAGACCACCTGTATTCTCACAGAGGACTCCTTCAAGACCATTGCGAATTGTGAAGTGGGATATTTCGGATTCTGTTACACCCATGACTGCAGGCCCTCTGCGACCGCCGTCTATTATAGTTGTTAAAGGATCTTCACCTTTTAGCACAACATCCATGATGAGCGTTACATTTTCGTTATAAACGCCGCGCTTGACAAAAACCGTATCACCTGCATCTGCGTTTCCAAGCGCATCGGTTATGGTTTTATAGTCTCTGGGAACGTGAATTTTCTTTGGACCCTGCTTTTTGAAAGCTCCGCCTCTTGAGCCGCTTTCATCGCCGCTGCCATATGACGACTCGCCAGCACTAGCATCCGAATCGTAACCGCCGCTGAGGGCGTTGCTCACCTCAGAGACTCCGGCATCCTTAAGTGCTTTTTTTATTCCGCTCGGAGTGGAAGGCAACTGTTTTATGCAACCGGCTGTCATCCCAACATCCATCATTTTGCTATCGGCAGGACAAGTCATTTTGGTTCTGCAAGAGGTTTTTACCGTTGCTACCGCAGTTCCCAGCTCAGTCGCAAATTCATCAAAGCTCTTTGAACTTGCCGCCTCGGAAAGCTCCTTAGAGCATTTATCGGAAACGGCGCCAAAAGCCATTGAAGAAGCGATGGCTATTGCAACCGCTGCTATTTTCATGGATTTAATGCTTCTGTTCATTCTTTCTCCTCTTGCAGTTTTGAGCATTGTATTGAGTTCCGCAGCTCTTGGGATATTTTTTTAATATTCTGCAAGTGCTTGCGTGCCCGGGTGCCGGCAGTTTTGTTACCGCGCCCAAATTTGGCATACTCCGCCTTAAACAGTTCCAATTCACTTTCAAGATTTTGCAACAAGTCCATAAATACTCCAAGTGGTTCTGTTGAAAATACATTTTTTTTTGGGAAATAGTGCAATTTTTCTGAAAAAAACAACTTTTTTATCAATTTTTTTAAAAAAAATGCTATTTTTGACCCTTATGAGCCCTACGAATATAAAATATAGCGCTTCTGTCAAAAGATTGGAAGAGATTTTGGAGAGCATAGATCGTTCCAATGTTGGCATAGATGAACTGGCA
The DNA here is from genome assembly GCA_009787645.1 of Candidatus Fibrimonadales bacterium. Classification (GTDB taxonomy): domain Bacteria; phylum Fibrobacterota; class Fibrobacteria; order Fibrobacterales; family Fibrobacteraceae; genus Fibrimonas. The sequence goes on from WQSZ01000032.1 coordinate 8,538, forward strand.
GATTTGGTAAAAGAAGCCGCAGAATTGATCAAAAACTGCCGAGCCTTGATAGCAAGCTCGGAACAAAGCGTGCAGGAATCGCTAAAAACCCTAGAAGAGGCCTAAAAGCATCTTTTTTATGATTTTATAGTGATCTCCACCAAGTTGAATGCGAATTTTATCAATATCTTTAAGGGGAAACCATAACGCTTCGGAGGCATCGTCTGCGGCTTTAAGTTTTGGGAGAGCTTGGGCTTGAAGGTCAAAGAAGAACGTGTGGGATATCATTCTGCCACGAGGTTCACGGTCCGGATCGTCAAAAACCTGGTGGTTTTTTATGCTTTTGTCCAGAGCCTCGTACTCAAGCTCTATTCCCGTTTCTTCAATAAGCTCTCTTATGGCGCAATGCCGTATAGGCTCGGCACTATCCAAGAACCCTCCGGCCATGGCATACAACCCTTTGCCGGGAAATGCGCCTCTTTTTATCAAAAGAATATGGCCCTGGCAAACAACAAGCGCATCTCCTGCTACGAAAATCGGAGGGTAAGGGGTACAGGCCCATTCCTTTTTATATTCCTCAACCAGCTTATACTCTTCCATTTGAATTTTTGCCCATTCTTCGTTTGCCTTGCTTTGCAGATAAGCGTAAACCGAAGGCGGAATTTTATCCTGCGCAGTCAAAGCTCCGGCAAGCCATTTATTGCGAATTTCGGTAGAAGAAAGCCCACCTTCCAACAGAGGCATTTCCAAAAATTCCCATTCGGGAAAAAGAGTTAAATAGTATGAAGTATCATCCTTCTTGTGCCCGATGATTCCCGTATTGGAAGTTGAGAGTGGGTAATGAAGCGCAGAGAGTTTTTTCAATTCTTTTACCCATTCCACGTGATTGTAGTTGGAATCGTGGATTGGGATGATCATTATTTTTTTTAGCTCATCTTCCGTTAATGAAATTTTTAGCATTTCAATTCTTTCTTCTGTTGTGAACGGATTGCGCAAGCTGCGGCAAACTTCGTGAGAGCCTATGAAGAGCAAAAGTTTTTCCGTTTGCTCCAGCGCTTTGCGAATTGTGGCAAAATGCCCATTGTGCGGAGGCTGAAAACGGCCGATGTAAATTAGCGCAGAGAACATATTGGGAAGTTAGAAAACTAAGTTTACTAAATTAAATCGTGCTTAATTTTATTCTTAAACTTTTGGTTCTTTCATGGAGAATTCACTTTGAAAAACCTTTGATTCAACCTGCGGTTATAGGGTTGTGGCACCAGGATTTGCCGGCTTGCCTTGCCGCATTCAAGTATAAAAATATTGCTGTTTTGATAAGCCAAAGCGGTGATGGAAGCAAATTCGCAAAACTGGCAAAAAGCCTGGGCTATGATATTTTCAGAGGCTCCAGCAGCAAAGGGCAAAGCGAAGTTAAACATCTGTTCAAAGCATTAATAAGCGGAAGGTCAGCAGGGATGGCCCTGGATGGCCCCAGAGGGCCTGCACTAATAGCAAAACCCGGAGCACGGTGGCTTGCCGATAAAACCGAAACGCCTCTCTTGAATATAACAGTGAAATACAGCCATGCTTTGAGATTAAACTCATGGGACAAAACCTTTATTCCGCTGCCGTTTGCTAAAATTACTATATTAATTAACAATGAAACTTTGGATAACTGGCTCTAAAGGAATGCTTGGACAGGATTTATGCGCGCTTGCAAAAAATTTTTCCGAAAGCGATAAAGAAGTCGACATAACAGATGAAGCGACCGTTGGTAGCTATATTTCAAAAAATAAACCGGAGCTCATAATTAACTGCGCTGCCTACACTGCTGTTGACAATGCGGAAACAGAAACCGAGCTCAATTACAAACTAAATGCCATTGGCCCGGAAATCCTCGCAAAAACCGGCATTCCAATGATACACATTTCAACGGATTACGCCGTAGATCCTATAAACGCTTATGGCAAAGCAAAAGCCGAAGGTGAAGCCAGAGTTGCAAAGGCAAACCCCAACCATTGGATAATACGCACTGCATGGCTCTATGGAATCAACGGCAAAAACTTTGTGAAATCCATGTTGAACCTTATGCGGACAAAAGAGCAAATTTCCGTAGTCAGCGATCAGAAGGGAAACCCGACCTGGACCTACGATCTTGCAGCAGCTATGCTTAAAATAGCGGAAAGCCCAAAATTACCCGGTATTTATAATTTTTCCGGCGAAGGCGTTGCAAGCTGGCACGAATTTGCTTTGGAAATTCAAAAACAGGCTTTGAAAAAAAAACTGCTGGAACGCGAAATTCAGATATTGCCTCTTGCAAGCTCCGAATGGAAAAGCGCCGCCAAACGCCCTCTGTGGTCCGCTTTGGATAAAACAAAAATTAAGGAAAATTTTAATGTGCAAGTACCGATATGGCAAGATTCACTTTCTAAATATTTGGAACTTGAAAAATGAAAAAAAATTGCAACATTGTAATAAACAATAACTTCTGCTCAAATGTAGTTCAGGAAAAAATATTGCACCTATGCAAAATTTTGGAAAAAAAAGATTTGTTCCCCGATGATATAACGCTGGAACAGAACGATTTTGATCTGAAAGGCAACAATCTGATTTTCATAACGCTAAACAAAAATACCATGAACAATCTGCGAGATTTGATGAGCAAAATAAATTTAAAGACTAATAAGATCGTTATTGTTCCTACCAGTGAAGAGAATTATTTCGATTTTGCTATGGAATACAATTTATGCAATGTGATACATGTGAAGAGATTGAATGAAATTATGCTGCACGCAATTTTGAAAGATTTTTTCAAAAAAAAGCTGAACTTGGATTCTTTTTTTACAGAGGAAACAAATATCTTTGACAAAAGCTACTCTCTTTCCGGCAAAATAAGCATGCACAGGATGGTAGAGCATTTATTTGCAGATTTTATAAAACAGCTTCATCACTCGATAAGAAACACATTTATAATAAATTGCCACGAACTGGTCACAAATGCGATGGCTTACGGGGTTTTGGGAATAACCGCCTATACCCGTGATATAACCGAAAAGGATGTGATAAGTTACACAAACATAAATATCCCGACAGACAAGGAAGTGCAAGTGCGCTTGACGCTGAATGATAAACGCTATGGAATATCGGTAAAAGATTCCGGAGGACTTTTAACCAAGCAGAGAATTCTGGAACGTATTAGGCGGCAAAGCGTTGTGGGAGGCGAGACAATTCCGCAAGGAATAGAGGATTACACAGGGCGGGGGCTCGCAATTCTCAGCCATCATGGACTTCTTATTTTTTCTATAAAACCAAACGAATACACCGAAGTTTCCTTGATCAGCCGCCTTGAAACCGCCATTGAGAAAAAACTGATTTCAATTTTGGCACTGGATCCGTGAGCATTTTTCAATTGTGCAGAGTGTGGAATGCGCTGTTTGCAGCATGTGTGTGTGTATATGCGCATTGGATTGCGGGAGCAGCCGCATACATGCATGCGATTGGCATATTTTTTCTTTTATGTTTTGCAAATGTTCACAATGATATTGTGGATTTTAAGATAGACAAGATTAATCGTCCTGACAGGCCCTTGCCCAACGGGAAAATCACTTTGAAGGCTTCTTATGCCGTTATGTTTGCCTGCCTTTTTTTGGCGGTGGGATTTGGATTTGAATTTTGGTGGTTGTTTGCAGGGGTGGCTATCCTGTGCTTTGTTTACAATAGATTTTTGAAAGGATTGCCTTTGGTTGGGAATTTTACGGTTGCCTTGCTGACTACCACGCCAATTGCCATTCCGATTTTAAAGGTTGGATTTCCGCAACCGGAATTGCTGAATCTTATGTTTTTTGCATTTACTTTGACTTTTGCCAGAGAGATTACTAAGGATATTGAAGATATGGAAGGAGACAGGGCTATGGGGCTCAGGACTATTCCCGTTTTGCTCGGAGTAAAGTTTTCGCTTATTCTTGTTTTTTTATGTGAAATTCAGTGCTTGGCTCAACTTGCAATGTTTAAGCTGCCTGTATTTTTTGCGGTTTTGCCCTGTTTGCTTTTATCTGCGATTTTCGCCTGTTTAAATAAAATAAGGCTTTCACAGACTTTGATTAAAGTTACCATGCTGGTGGGGTTAATAGTTTTCTATATTTGCTCTACATGATTGAACCGCTTTACATTCAAATTTTGGCCGCTGTGCTGTTTTGCATTGGCATTGCCGTAGTCATTTCCAAAAGGAATATATTTTTTGCTTTTTTGGGTTTGGAGCTTGCGATAAACGCAGCAAACCTGAGTTTTATAGGATTTTCAAAAAGCTTGCCTGCCATGCAAAGCATTGCAGGGCAAATCGCTCCGATTTTTGTTATAGCAATTGCCGCAGCAGAAGCCTGCATTGGCCTTGCGATAGTTGTTTTAATTTTCCGCAATCAGGAAACTATTGATTCCGACGAATATTCACAAATGCGAGGTTAAGAGATTATGTCCGGACATTCAAAGTGGGCCACAATCAAGCGCAAAAAGGCAAAGACTGATGTTGGCAGAGCAAAAGCCTGGAACAAACTTATAAAAGAGATTTCTGTTGCCGCAAAAATGGGCGGTGGAAACCCGGATGCAAACCCACGCCTAAGAGCCGCTATACTCAAAGCTAAAGGCCAAAGCTTGCCGGCAAAAAATATTGAAAGCGCAATTGCAAAAGGCATAGGCGGAAATTCCGGCGCAAATATGGAAGAGCCTATGTACGAGGGTTATGGCCCCAATGGTTGCGCAATTCTAGTGCAATGCCTTACCGACAATCGCACACGTTCCGTTGCAGATGTGAGAAACATCTTCAACAAGAACGGCGGAAACATGGGCGAACAAGGTTCCGTATCCTGGACATTCAAGCGCAAAGGCATTATAGTTATAGATGCTGCCGCCAACCCCGAAGACAAAGTGATGGATTTGGTTTTGGAAGCCGGCGCAACCGATATGAGCACCCAAGACGATGTTCACGAAATTGAAACAACCCCCGAATCTTTTGAGTCTGTGACCAAGGCTCTTGAAAATGCGAAAATAGAAATGCTCTCGGCAGAGCTGACTTATATTCCCGAAACCACCGTGAAGTTGGAGGGCGAAGACGCTCAAAAGCTTATGCGCATGATCGAAAGGTTAGAGGATAACGAAGACGTGCAGGACGTTTACCACAACGCTGAGTTGCCGGAAGACGCAGAGAGTTAAGGGTTATTTTTTTGCCATTCGCTTTAGCTTTGATGCATTCATAGCTTTATCTGACATGGACATTTTGTCCACGAATAATATGCCGTTTAAGTGATCCTGCTCGTGCAGTGCGCAACGTGCGAATTTTCCTGTTACACCTCTGAGCTCAACAGTTTCGCTGTTTTCATTTGTGTAAGTTATGCGCACACGGCTTGGTCTTGAAATTTTCACCCATATTTCCGGGATCGAAAGACAACCCTCTTCTTCTAAAGCCACAGGGTTCTCGCCCTCTTCGGGTTCAACGACCGGATTGAAAAGCATTATGGGATTGCGCTCCTCATCTTCTTTTGAGAGGTCTATCACAACAAGGCGAATATTTTTGCCGACTTGCGGAGCGGCAAGACCCACGCCGTTTGCATTATACATTGTGTCTAGCATATTGCGAGCCAGTTCCACAAGCTCAGGCGTAATTTCTTCAACGGGTTCTGATTTTTTTCTCAAAACAGGAGAACCGTAGATGCAAAGCGGAAGTGTCACTTCTTTTCTGCCTCACGTTTTTCAGCATCGGCTTCCAGCAGTTTTATTATGGCTATTTTTTCAAAGTCTATTTTGGTGTCGCCGGTTTTTATGCTGACAAAGCGCTCGTCTATATGCGCAACCACACCTATGATGCCGGCAACTGTGAGAACCTTGTCTCCTTTTTTCAGCGTGTTGCGCATCTCTTCTGTTCTTTTATTTTCTTTTTGTTTGGGCAGTATAAAAAAGATATACATAACAACAAACATAAGCAGGAACGGCAAGAATGCGCCGATCAAAGAAGGCTGCTCCGGTGCCGCATCCTGAGCCATAGCAAAAACAGGAAGCAACACTAAACTTGTAAGGATTATTTTCATTGGGATAATATAGTAAACGCTGATTTACTCCATCGCAAAAAATATTCTCAATCAGCGTCCCCCTTAACCTGCGAAATTTTAACAATTTCACAGGTTGTCCCCCCGTTTTTTCCGCCCGGAGGGCTAACGGGGGAAACGCCGCATTACAGAACTGGACTTTTTCAGCGGCTACTATAGAAAATTTTGTTCAATCCGTCTATACGGAGAAATATACAAAGTTTCTATATTAACCAACACCCGCATGCAAAAATACATCCTCAAAAGACTCCTCTTGATACTCCCAACAATGCTGGGAATCTCATTTGTTTGTTTTTTGATTGTTCAAATGGTGCCCGGTGGGCCCGTTGAAGAGATGATTTCCAAAGCGCAAAGCGCAGCTAATATGAAAGGCGGGCACAATCTGAGCCCGGAGCAAATTGAGCAGATAAAAGCTTATTTTGGCTTTGACAAGCCTCTGTTGGAGCGTTATGCTATTTGGCTCTCCAAAGTTGTGCGACTGGATTTCGGAGAGAGCTATGCTTACGGACAGTCCGCTTGGAGCGTTATATCTTCCAAGTTTCCCGTCTCGCTGTTTTTCGGATTGACATCGTTTTTTATCTCTTATCTGGTTTGCATTCCGCTGGGGCTTGCAAAGGCTGTGAAAAACGGCTCCAAATTTGATTCCATAACAAGCGCGCTTATGTTTTCCGGTTATGTTGTGCCGGGTTATGCTCTTGGCATTTTGCTGATTGTGCTTTTGGCAGGCGGCTCGTTTTTGAATCTGTTTCCGTTGGGCGGCCTCACATCGGATAATTTTTATGAGATGCCTTTTTTAGGCAAACTTCTTGACTTGGCTCACCATCTGTTTTTGCCATTCCTTTGCTACATTCTTGCGGAATTCGCATTCTTAACGCTTTTGATGAAAAACTCCGTTTTGGAAGAAATCGGCAAAGACTATATGCGCACAGCGCTCGCAAAAGGACTCTCCTTTAAAGAAGCTCTGTTCAAGCACGCTCTTAGAAATGCGCTGCTGCCTTTGGCAACGCGAATGAGCGAAATTTTTACGCTTATGTTCGCAGGAGCATTGCTGATAGAAAAAGTTTTTGACATAGACGGCATGGGGCTATTATATTACAACGCAATGGTGCACAGAGATTACAACGTTGTTCTGGGCATAATAGTGCTGTCTTGCTTTATGGCGATGCTCGGCAGGTTGTTCAGCGACTTGCTCTACGGGTTTATTGACCCCAGAATTAAATTGGGGTAAAATGAAAACTCGCTTTGCACCCAGCCCAACCGGATATCTGCACAAAGGACATATTTGGAGCGCACTCTGCGTTGCCGCCGTTGCAAAAGAAAAAAATGCCGGAGTGCATCTAAGATTGGAAGACCACGACAAATTGAGATGCACACAGCACTTTGCAGATGAAATAAAAAAAGATCTGGAATGGCTTGGCTTTGAGTGGCAAAACGAAAGCGTTCAAAGCGAGCGTGGCGAAATTTACGAAAAATATTTTAAAATATTGCAACAACAAAATTTACTGTACGAAGTGTATAAAACCGACAAACCAAAAATCATGTTCAAAAATTCTGGA
>WQSZ01000033.1 GCA_009787645.1 Candidatus Fibrimonadales bacterium
GATCAGATTTCCGAACTCTTAAACTCTTTAAAAAACAATCCCGATAGCCGCAGGCATATAGTTTGCGCATGGAATGTCGGCGAAATAGACAAAATGGCTTTGCCACCCTGCCACTGTCTTTTTCAATTTTATGTAGCGAACAACAAACTGAGTTGCCAACTTTATCAACGCTCCGCAGATATATTTTTGGGCGTTCCCTTCAACATTGCGAGCTACGCCTTGCTAACCCTTATGCTTTGCCAAGTGCTCGGTTATGAACCCGGCGAATATGTGCATACATTCGGAGATTTACACCTTTACAACAATCACTTTGAGCAGGCAGACTTGCAGCTTTCAAGAGAGCCAAAGCCTTTGCCAAAAATGAAACTCAATCCCGAAGTTAAGGATCTCTTTGCATTCAAGTTCGAAGATTTCACGCTGGAAGACTACGACCCCTGGCCTGCGATTAAAGCTCCCGTTGCGGTGTGATGCAGTTCGTGCCCACCGTTGTACACTATGAATTTTCCAAGAGGCAATGCGTTTGAATAAACGCTCAAGTCGCCGAGCAAGTCCAGGATTTTGTGGTATGCCGGTTCGTTGTCAAAGCGCAGTTTATCGTGTGGCAATAGAACGCCGCAGTTTCTCAAGTCCTCGGAGAGGTTTGCTGAGGGCAATTCCTGTTCAAAGATGAATGTTCTCGCTGAGAGAACTTTTTCAAGGTCGCTTGGAATTTGGGCGTGTGCGGTGAACTCGTAGCCGAATCGGTTTATTGTATATTGGATTTCCAGTTTTGGGCCTGAGGTGAATTGCAGATACCGATCGTTTATTTTTATTTCAATATTTTTTGAATTATAAAAATATATTTTTTCTGAAGGTTTAGCGAAATTATTTAATTCATTCATCCATATTTTTGCGCTACCGTCCAATAGCGGAAGTTCGTCTGCGTAAACGGCGAATTCACAGTTTGGAAAAGCGAGAGATGCTGCGCTTAAATGCTCTACGCCTTTTATTTTTTTTCCTGTGCTGTGAACTAAAACCGTTGTTCTGTTTTCGTAAACTACTTTGAAATCTTTTGGATTTTTTTCACTTGGAAACCAATTTATACCGCTTGAGCTTGTGTTCAGCAGTTCAATGGATGCTGTGCATTCCTTGCCCGATATGCCCCTACCTTTCAACAAGAATTTTACCCTTTGCCGTATTTTTGCCGTCTGCGGCTACGTAATAATATAATCCCGGAGCTACAAGTTTTCCATTTTCATTTTTTCCGTCCCAAACAACGGCACCGCCTCGCAAATCCGTTCCCTTGAACAACATGACCCGCTTGCCTGAAGAGTCCAAAATATACAATGAAGATTTCTCGCTTACATAATCTATTCTCACGCTACCGTGTTCTTTTGGGCGAAATGGATTTGGATAAGCTATGGGTTTTTGCGCATCGCCTTGCATATAACCTGTGGCATTGCGAACAAGCTGTGTTGAATAAACGCTGAGACCTAAATCGTGCGCAAAATAAACCTTGCCTCTTATTGTGTCTATGGCTATGTCGTAAACAGTTTCGTTCAAAAGCCCGTCTTTTATTTTATATTGTTTTGCCATCAGCGTGTCCGGAGTTTTTTGCGAGAATGAATATGCTCCATAATCGAGAGTGCTAATCCACAATCCGTTTTGGGCATCCGTTGCCAAGCCCGAAATTGTGCCGCCGCCAAAGCCGCGAATATAGCTGGGTTCTTTCCATTCATCATCGCTCTTATCCAGATAAAAAATTTTGCTGGAAGAAACTGCCCATAAAACACCCTTGCTGTCAAAAGCAAAATCTATTGGTGATTCAAAATTCAAAGTCCATTTTTTTTGATGCGTTGGAGAAAAATTATCTTGTGGAGTCAAGTAAAAGTCTATACCGCCAGTTTTTGATTCCAAAGAGTATTGCCACGCCACATAAATTTCCAAGTCTCCTGTTTCGCTTTGACGGGAAATAATTGCAAGTGCAGTGTTGGAAGAAGCATTAGAATGTTTTTCGCAAATAGGTTTTCCACCGTCCTTATTTACATAACCAAGCCCGTATTTGTTTTCGCTAATATAAGAAAATATATAACCCAAATCATTCGGCGCAGGAACCAAACCCTGTACTATTGTCCATCCGTTGTAAAAATTTTCCTTCCATTCGCTGGGGCAAGTATTGTTTGTTGTTTGCGAATGATAATAACCTGTTCTTTCCGGAATTGGAAAATTAGCATTAAAAACCGAAACGCCGCCTCCGAACATTCCCATAGCAAAACTTCCGTCTTTTAACATAGCTAAAGATTTTGTTGAATAATTTTTTTGATCATTGTCATAAATGTCTTGCCAAAAAGCTTCACCCCACCGATCATGTTGCATTCTGGAGAGATAATTGTATTCATTTCCCCATGCAATAGCATCACCATTGGATGAAATGGCAATTGTTCTTACTTTTTCCAAAGGAAAATTTAAATTATTCGGAACATAGCTATGTTTTGCAACTTCTTCAAAAGGTATGCCATTCGTTTTTTTCCATGAGCTCGGATCCGCTAAAAATCTGTCATCGTATATTTTTTTCCAATCTGTTTTTCTCACCAAAACTTCGGTACCTAAATCCAGCCATATACTGTCATTTCTCACAGCAACTCTTTTAATTTCAGGCATTTCAATTGTTATCACAGACCTGTTTTGCTCATAGTCAAAAAATGCTATTGCACCTTCAAACGGCAGAACAAGAATGTTTTCGGCTCTTTTCCCCAAGCCTTCCAACAGATTTCGTTTTTTTTCAGCAAATGCGTTGTTTATGATTTCAAAATTTTGAGAGTTTTTATTTTTACGAACCAAAATTCCGTTTTTTGATACTGCGATAATATCTTCTCCTGGCAAGGCAAAAAGCTGTACAAAATCCGCCGCTTGCAAATTGTTGCTCCCAGGCATATAATTATTTTCCCTTTTGTTAGCTAGGCGTTCCTGCAATCCCCAGGCAAAAGCTGCCCACAAAGTTCCGTTTTCTATGAGTATAACATCGCGAACATCATTTTGTTTTGTATAGTGAACCCAGTCCTTGGCACAGACAAAAGCCACAGCTATAATAAGGAAAAATATGCGAAACACGGGAATAAAATAGAAAATTTATTCCGATAGCTTTATTACAATTACGTCGGATAGCTTTCTAACAAATCCAGAATTTGGATAAGACGGCATAGAATGAGCTTCAAGTTTCGCTTTCTCAAATTGTTCATCACTTGGACAAGCTAATTGTATTCCTAAAGTGCGCATAAAATCTAGGCTTCTGTTTGTTAATTCATGGTAATCTCCCCATTCAAAGAAAGAATGGCCTATTACATCTCCTTTTAAAAAGTTTGCGTGGAATTTATCAGCAACATTATATTTTCCTATAATTGCAACCGGCAAATTTTCGCTATTGATAACCGAATCTCTAATTTCATAAGCTAAACGAACATCTTCATTATATCGTAACTGATCCGAATAAAGTAACTGAGCTGTTGTTTGTGCCTGATATATGGTTGTAAATATAGCGAAAACTATAATTACAATTGCTGTTTTTTTAGAGCTTGTATTAATGAGAAAGAAAAACATGAATGCAAATGCAAGAGGCAAAACATACATTGTTCTCATGGGTAGTATATTGCCACCAAGAATAGCAAGAAACATAACGCTCAAAGGAATAAATATACCGGCTAGTATATATAAAAAATTTCGTCTGGTTTTTATAACCATAATCATAAAAAATATAATTGTTGGCAACAACAAAATATTTCCGAAAACATTTGATTTATTGATCATGATTTTAATTGATTTCGTATTTGGTATTAGTACATTCATAGTGTCCTGCAATTGCGGAATAATTAGTCCACTTATTATACCGATAAAACCAAATATGCGTAAAATATTTTCTTTAATGGGTCTTTGCCCCCATTGATTAATGTTGTCTAGGTATTGTGCTTTTTCAATGTCAAATATGAAATGTATTAGAATTCTATCAATGATAAAATAAGCCGTTATGGCTGCAATTGAAGTTGCAAGAAGTTTCAAACACAGATTACGATAAATCGGAGGTTTCAAATCCGAAGTTTTGAGCAAAATGATGAAACAGATAAATACACCGCAGCAAAAAAAAGGAACCATTGCCTGATATACGGAAGTCATAAGAATAATCAGTAAAAAAGCAACAATAACTTTATTTTTTTCATTATCGAGAAAACCTTTGAACAGAAAATATATTGTATAAGGACAAATCAAAACCATTAGCGCAACTGCCGTTGATTGATGCAGAAAATAGAATTGTTCTATCCAAATAGGTGATGTGATAAGAATGAGTGCAAAAAAAATGAGCGCATTGTTTTTTTCAATATTATTGCTGAAAATCGCAATCATGTATGCCCAGGAAATAGTGAACAGCCAAATAAGACAGAAAGTGCCTAAAAATGCAATAAAAGGATTAAAGCCCTTGGTGTATAATAACCATTGTATGCAGGCAAGTCCAAAGCGACCTATTTGTAGCGACCACTCCAGTATATCAGCCTTATCAGACATAAAGAGTTCGGTGTCTATGCCAATGCTATATTGAAATAATTTCATTCCATAGCAAAAAAATAGGGCTGCTGTAACTATCACAAGCAGTGGAATATTATTTTTACAAAAATCGCAAAAACTTTTAAAATTAACTTCGGAGAATAATTTCATATTTTCAGAATATAGAATTTCTATATTACCGCTATGAAAGTCTCCATATTAGGAACGGGTGGCTGGGGGCTTGCCCTCGGTAAGGTGTTGCACGGCAACGGGCATAATGTCTCATTTTGGACTCCATCGCTTGCAGAGGCAGAGCTTTTGATTCAAGAAAGGGAATATAAAGACAAATTGCCGGGTGTAAACCTTCCGGAAGAATTTAAGTATTCAACGGATATAGCAACGGCAATAGACAATGCGGATATGATTGTTTTTGTTGTGCCCAGCCAATATATGGAGAGTACCGCCCAATTACTCGGAGAATGCAGCGCTCCTGCAAAAATTCCAATAGCTGTCAGCGCAACAAAAGGCATTTCCGAACATTCGCTAAAGAGGATGAGCCAAGTTATATTAAGTCATGTACAGTGGCTATCCGAAGAGGAAATAGTAGTTTTTAGCGGACCAACCCATGCGGAAGAAGTTGCAAGAGAAGTCTATACGGCAATCGTGGCAGCGAGTAAAAATATTGACAGCGCAAGGAAAGTTCAAGAGGCATTCAGCAACAAATCGCTCAGAGTTTATACTTCTAACGATGTAATTGGCGTTGAGCTTTGCGGTAGCGTTAAAAATGTGATTGCCATAGCCGGCGGCATTATAGACGGTTTGGGTCATGGCGTAGGAGATAATACAAAAGCGGCCTTGATCACAAGAGGACTGGCAGAAATTCGCCGTTTGGGTGAAGCTTTGGGTGCAAATTCGCACACATTCGCAGGGCTTGCCGGCATTGGAGATTTAATTGTGACTTGCATGTCGCAGCATAGCAGAAACCGTTTTGTAGGCGAGCAAATAGGCAAAGGCAAGTTGCTTAAAGAAATTTTATCACACATGAAGATGATAGCAGAAGGAGTTCCAACAGCACGCAGCACATATCAGCTTGCAAAGAGCAGCAGTGTTGAGATGCCAATAGTGAATGCGGTTTATGAAACGCTTTTTAATAAAAAAAATCCAAGAGAAGCTATTATTGAATTAATGGCCAGGGAGTTAAAAGCCGAATGAAAAAAATACTCAGAACCGTGTATTCCAAACCGGCCGCAGATGACGATGATGATTACAGTCCTTGGGCCGGCAGAGCACGCAAGGCAGAAAAAAAGAAAGCCCCGGAAAAACCTGTTTTCACAAAACGTGAACCGCGCGAAGAAATAGATCCGCCCTGGCTAAAAACCATTTCTTCTCTCGCTACTGAAAAAGGCAGAGAAAAAGAAGGCTTGTTCCTGGCAGAAGGCGCACGTGTTGTTGCGGAAATATCGCAGTATCACAAGGATTTGGTTCGTGGCATTTACGTTGACGAATCTTTTGACAACGAAGATTTGCGACAAAAAATAAAAGATGCGAGGCTTCGCATAAGTTCTCTCACTCCGGCGCAAATGAAGCAGGTAAGCGCAGTGGTGAGCGGTCAGGGAATTTTCGCAGTTTGCCGCATGGCAAGCGAGAAGCCCAATTTTGATACGGCGCATACAATAACCCTTGTCGATGCGGTTCAAGATCCGGGCAATTTGGGTTCTATTTTCCGCAATGCGGTTGGCTTTGGCGTTGATGGAATTATTTTGGGCCGTGGCACTGTGGATCCTTTTAATCCGAAAGTCGTGAGAGGTTCTTCGGGTTGCTTTTTGAGGACTCCGTTTGAAACAAGCATAGATTTAAAGGAGCGTTTTTCTCTTTTGAGGCAAAAGGGGTTTTGCATAGTGGCAACTTCGCCTTATGCAAAGAAGAGCATAACGGATTTAACCCCTCGCCAATCCAAAAAGATAGCCTTGTTGATAGGCAACGAAGGCTCCGGCACAAACAGGCAAGTTAGCGAACTCGCAGATGACTGGGTTAAAATACCCATGGCAAACGAACTGGAGTCGCTGAACGTAGCCGTTGCGCATGGGGTGCTAAGTTACCAGATTGCGCAGATGAGGGGCTTGTAATCTACACAACGCTGTAAAGAATTTCTGCATAAGTCGGGAACGGCCAGTGCTTTCCGGCAACCAGTGTTTCCAGCTCATCAACAACAATTCTCAACTCAGACATCGCAATGAAAACCTTATCTTTTTTAGAGGCTTCAATCAACACGTTTTCCAAAGCGTTCAAGCTCTTTAGCATAGAGGTAGAAAGCTTGGAAATTTTTTCCAGCAAATGCGATTCAACTGAAACATCAAATTCACCGCACGCTTTCTTTCTCTCCAAAAGCCAGGCCAATTCGCTCTGGTAAGCAAGGCAGGCAGGAATAATGCTTGACTTCACCATATTCACCATAGTGAGAGCTTCAATATTGATAGTTTTGTAATAGCCGTCCAACAGAATTTCGTAACGAGAGTGAATTTCTCCCTCTGTGAAAACATTGTGTTTTGTAAACACTTCAATGCTATGCGCAGATGTGAATTTCGGCAGTGCATCTACTGTGGTTTTCAGGTTCAGCAAACCACGTTTCTCCGCTTCTACTACCCATTCTTCCGCATAGTTGTTGCCGTTAAATACAATTCGCTTGTGCTCGTGGAATGTATTTTTTACAAGCTTGGCTAAATCGCCTTTGAAGTCGCTTGATTTTTCCAGCTTGTCTGCAAATTGACGCAGAATTTCCGCAACAACGGTGTTCAGCACAATGTTTGGTCCCGCAATTGAGAACGCAGAGCCGAGCATGCGGAATTCAAATTTGTTGCCGGTGAATGCAAACGGAGATGTGCGGTTGCGGTCGGTGGTGTCTTTTGGGAAGTGAGGCAACACGGATACGCCAATTTCCATTTCTGTTTTTTCTTTGCTCTTATATGCAGTGCCGGCCTCAATCGCTTCCAGAATTTCAGTTAGCTCTTCGCCTAGGAACATGGATATAATCGCAGGAGGAGCTTCGTTTGCGCCGAGCCTGTGGTCATTGCCTGCGCTTGCGGCAGAGACTCTCAGCAAATCCTGGTATTCGTCTATAGCTTTGATCACCGCAACGAGGAAGAGCAGGAACTGTGCATTTTCGTAAGGTGTTTCGCCGGGTTCAAGCAGGTTTATGCCTGTGTCTGTGCTTATGGACCAGTTGTTATGCTTGCCGCTGCCGTTAACTCCGGCAAAAGGTTTTTCGTGAAGCAGGCATGCCATGCCGTGTTTGTTCGCAACGGTTTTCATCAGTTCCATTGTGAGCTGATTGTGGTCGGTTGCTATGTTGGTGGTTGAGAAAATCGGCGCAAGCTCGTGCTGTGCGGGCGCAACTTCATTGTGTTTTGTTTTTGCGAGAACGCCGAGCTTCCAGAGCTCTTCTTCAAGATCTCTCATAAATGCGGCTACACGAGGTTTTATGCAACCGAAGTAATGGTCTTCAAGTTCCTGTCCTTTTGGTGGGCGAGCTCCGAAAAGGGTTCTGCCGGTGTAAATCAAATCAGGGCGTTTTAAGAACATTCCTTCGTCTATAAGGAAGTATTCCTGTTCAGGGCCAACGGTTGTGATAACACGTTGCGCAGTTGTGTTGCCAAAGAGCTTGAGAATGCGCATAGCCTGTTTATCCAAAGCTTCCATTGAGCGCAAGAGCGGAGTTTTTTTGTCTAGAGCTTCGCCGCTGTAAGAGCAGAAAGCGGTGGGTATGTAGAGCGTTCCGTCTTTGAGAAATGCATGAGATGTGATATCCCAAACTGTGTAGCCGCGAGCTTCAAATGTAGAACGAATGCCGCCGGAGGGGAAGCTTGATGCGTCAGGTTCGCCTCGAACAAGCTCTTTGCCTGAGAATTCCATTATTATTCTGCCGTCATTTTTTGGAGATATAAAGCTATCGTGTTTTTCTGCGGTTGTGCCGGTCATGGGCTGGAACCAGTGGGTAAAGTGCGTTGCGCCTTTTTCAACAGCCCAATCTTTCATGGCATTGGCAACTACATTGGCTATATCAAGCTCCAAATGCGTGCCCTTTGAAATGGTCTTTTTCAGAGCACGGTAAATATCCTTGGGCAACCGTGCCTGCATAACGGCATCGCTAAAGACCTGACTTCCAAACAAACCTGGAATGTCCTTCATAAAAACCTCCAAAAATGAAAAAAGGCGGTGTTCTCCCTTTCGGAAAAACACACGCCTTTGTGTGAATAATAATGTAATATAGAAAATTTTGGGAGATCTGTCAAGGGAATTCGTTAAAAAACAGGAAATCTGCTCTCTATTCCGCTTTATTTGCTGGGGGGGTTGCGTTATTAATTAAACTTTGCACCTCTTCAAATTCTGTAACCCACTCAGATAATTTTTGCTGAAGTAAACTTTTGTCCGGCAAATACAAACTATATGCTGATGCATAGATATTTGAATCTGCTGGAAGCGTGAGCTCTACAACATTATCGTTTTTTTCACGGCAAAGCAATATGCCAATAGTAGGCTTTTCAAATTCTTTCTTGACATAACGGTCAAAATAATTGACATACATCTGCATTTGCCCTAAATCCTGGTGTTTTAGCTTATCTGCTTTCAAGTCAATAAGGACATAACATTGCAACAATCTGTTGTAAAAGACTAAATCAACCATAAAATGATCTTCATCAAATGTAAAACGCTTTTGCCGTGCTTCAAAAAGAAAACCCTTGCCAAGTTCAAGCAAAAATGACTGTAATTTGCCAATAATCGCCGTTTCCAGATTATTTTCGTTATATTCCGCCTTTTCATCCATATCTAGGAATTCCAAGACAAGTGGATTTTTCAGCATGTCAATAGGCTTTTCCATAGATTGTCCTTCTTTTGCAAGCCGCATAACCTCATCTTTATTGCGAGATAGGGCTAGCCGCTCATATAGGCTGCTTCCGTATTGCCGCTGCAAATGTCTATACGTCCATTGCTCTTTGGTTGCCTCTATTTCATAAAACTGGCGTTCTTGCTCGTTTTTTATACGCATAAGAATCAGATAATGCGACCAACTCAATCTAAAAGGATAGGATTCTACTGGCAATAATTGCAAATTTTGACACTTTTCTCCGTTTGCGAATAAGTCAAGCATTGCTTGACCTTTTTTGTTTTCAGATTCGTCAGTCATTGCTTGACGAATTGAAGGCGCATAAATTTGGTAAAATTTCCTTGAATATTTTAACGTAGTTTCAGAAAATCCATTGCCGAATCGTTTATTGAGAAAAACCGATAATTCCGCAAGCAATCCGCTTCCGTATTTTGCCCTTGCTTCTCCGCCCTGTTCTTTTTCAACAATCATGCGCCCAATCTCAAAATAAGTCACGCACATAGTTAAATCGGCGGTACGCCCAACATACACCCTTGCTTTTTCTATAATGAAAGCTACCTTTTCAAAAAAATCATCGCTCATCTTTAATTCCTTTCCCTTGATTGGCAATGAATATAGAAAATGGGAATTCGCCTTCCATTCCGTTCTTTCACTTAAATTTAATGCTATTGTAACGCCTTTTTAACAATATTCTTCTAAATTTGCACTATGAAAAAAACTTTACTCACCACAGGAATTTCGCTTGTTATGCTATTAGCCGTTTCAAGCACCTCACATTCCGCCAATAAAGTTCCTCAATACAATGAATCTATAAGTTGTGTAATAGGAGACTCAAGCTATGGCGAAAAAGAAATCTTTTGCAATAAAATATCTGTGGGTTATTTAAATAACGGTGCTTGCAGCTTGGAAGACCCCGATGATATGACCGAGTTACAAGATTTGCCACCGGATGACGTAATTTTTGCAGTGTCCTGCGGCAAAGTGTTCAAGGGTTATGTTGAAAGCCGAAGCTAAGATCGCCTATTTCACCACAAACTTCACATTCTGCATTCCGCTAATTTTTGCAAAATACACTCCGCTTGGCAAAGACAGATTTATAGTTTGCTCTGTGCCAGAAACATTGAAGTTTGCCACCTTGTTTCCCTTAATGCTGTAAATTTCCACAACACCGGGATAACCGGTTTTTACATGCAAAGTTTTGTCACCCAAAAAGCGTATTGAGGGTTTTGAATGATCGCTGAAGCGCACAGACGATGAACCATTATCACGATCCTCGCAAGAGTTTGCATTGCCGCCTTCTTCGCCATAAATTATACCACGACCGCTTGTGCCCAAATACACTCTGGAATAAATACATGGATCGCCTATTACCATAGTAATATCGCCATACATGTGAGCATCATCGTTGATCCGGACCCAAGTGTTGCCGCTGTTGTCGCTGCGAAATACGCCGTGCGTACTGCTGCTATTGATTCCTACAGCATAAACTGCAGACGGATCTCCTGCGTTTTTACCTTTGCCAAAGCCTATTGATTTTGCATAAGTTATTCCTGATACTTCAGTGAAAGTAGTTCCGCCGTCTGTGGAGCGCTTTATGCCTCTTGACGCGCCAAACCAAAGCCCGTCAACTCCATCGACTCCCTGCGTAGCCCACAACTCGCCAGCTTTATTCGGCGATGCGTACAGCCGAAATGCCCAATAGGCCCAGTTGCCACCTGCTTGAGCAAGGCTATTGTTGGCCGCAGTCCAGTTGGCTCCGTTGTTTGTGCTTTTGTAGAGGGTTCCGTTTGCTGGATTGTACAGATAAAATGTTCCAGCTGTTACTTTGTCTGCGACCGGCTTGAATCCTTGAAGCAGGCTTGCTTCCGTGGACGATTTTGTCCATGTTGCGCCGTTGTTCGTAGAGTAATACACTCCGTGCGTTATCATGTTCCACACTATTGCCGAGCCATCGGCAGAGACCGCTACATAGTTGTTTTCGCCATTGTCAACAACAGCGTTAGGCGGTTTGCTTGCGAAATTCTTCCATGTTTGCCCGCCATCATTGGACCAGGCACCAAAGTTGTGGCTGCTTGATTTATGTATGCGTACCATGTAATTGGGCATTTGTCCTGCGAAGTCAATATCGTAGTTTGTGCCGGCTTCGGTTTTTCCGTCTTCCAATCTGTGGCGGTGCGATGGCGGAGTGTTGATGTCTGCGTGGTAAAATCCGTCTATGTCTCCGAGCACGCTCACTAACGGTGCGCCGTAGGTTGTGCTGGCGAGCCCAAGCGGCACGGTTTCTTCAATTCCGTGGTTGGTGAAAATCCATTCCGGTGTTGCGGCGGTTGCGTTGAACGTGCTCCAAACTCCGTAGCCTGTGCCGAAGATAACATGATCTGGATCGTATGGGTTTACAGCCAGCGCAGAAATCCAGTGGGGATTGTGAGATGCTGCGTTGTATGCGGTAGCAACGTCATAACTAGCATTGAGCAGAATGTCTTTCCATGTTTGTCCGCCGTCCATAGATAGGAATATGGCATCGTGTGGTACAAAAGAACTTCCGTCTATCGGGCCGCCGTTTCCTTTCCACCATCCGCTGGTGCTTACTAAAACTTGATTGGCATTGCTTGGATTTACGCTTACGCCGATATAGCCGTAGTCTTTGCCGCCTTTTGCCGGCATAGTGACTTGAGTGAAAGCTCCTGTGGACAAATTAAGTTTGCGTACGCTTCCGCCACTTGGCTCACTGTGGTCTTGAGGTTTGCCAGTGTTGGTAGTAAACCAGATTGTATTATCTTCCGGGCTATAGCTCATCTGAAAAACTGCGCCGTTAAAACTGCCTACTTGGCTCCATGATGTGCCGTCGATGCTTTTGTAGATTCCTCCGGCAAACGGGGCGGCGTAAACATTGCCGTCTTTATCTAACAATACTGCGCTGATACCTGATGTATTTGAGAATGTGGATACGGTGGTCCATGTATTGCCATTGTTTGTGCTTTTGAGCAGTCCGTTTTGGTCTGTTCCAAGGTAAATGGTGCTGCCGCTTGCGGCTATGCGATTGCCGGTTCCTCTATTTTGCCCGTTGCCCCCTAGACACAGGTTGGTTTCGTTTAACACTGAAGGATCTGTTCCGCTTACAGTTGATGTATTGAGCCGGATAGCAGTCCATGTAGCACCTCTGTTGCTTGATATAAAGAATGCGCCTCCGCTGCCGCACCATTCTATGCCCTGGGGTCTTGGCTGACCAAGATAAAGACCACCGGTAACATATACAACATTAGGATTGCCGGCATCTAACCCTATTGCTATGGAACCCATGTCATGGCCTTTGGTAAACATATCGTTAAGCGGCATCCATGCACGTTTGTCCGATTCAAGCCTGTAGGCTCCGCCCACATCGGTGCGGATGTAAGTCAGACCGTTTTCGGCAGGGTGAAACGCTACGCCGGGAACATATCCACCGCCCCAAATCTGAACACTTTTCCAAGTATATTGCGCATTTGCAACACAAAATAAAACAAAGCAAAGAATAATTATTCTTTTCATTTTTACCTCACAATAAATTTAACAGGCTGCGCTCCACGCTTTTTTTCTATATACACTCCGCTTGGCAAAGGTCCGGAGACTTTATTGCCTCTAAGATCGTAGATTTCTGATTTTGCGTTTGCGGCTATTGAAGGGGTTTTGGCAATAAGCGCTGCAGGATCCTCAACAATTTCAAAACTCCCGCAGAATAGAGGGGTGCTGAGAAGCACGTTGGTGGCACCACACATAACGTTATTCAGAAAAATATCTCTTATGCCGAGATCGTATAACTGGTACTTACCATCCGGAGAATTCCACCCGAGCACAATATAATCATTGGCCTGGAATTCTGCTGCTCCCGGCTCACCGCTGCTGCAAATTACATTTGGTCTGGAAATTTCAGCACCTGCCATATAGGTGGCTTCATGATCATCCAAATTGCATGTCACTGTAATATTAACCGTTGTTGCCTCAACAATAAAACTTCCGCACAAAATTGGCGTGCTTGGAACCACTGTAGTAGAACCGCATTCTATGCTGCTCAAAGTAACATCTCTTTCGCCGGTGTTGTATAACCTATGCGTACCATTCGGAGAATCCCACCCAGTTACAAGAGAGCCGTTAGCTCTGAATTCAGCTATTCCCGGAGTTCCGCTACTGCAATCTACATTTGGTCTGGGAACTGCAGCCCCCGCAATATAACTTGCATCAAGGTTATCTACGTTGCATGTCGCTGTAACATTAGAAATTTCTGCAACAACATTGATACTTCCGCAAGAAATTGGCGTACTTGGAGTCACGGTAGTGGAACCGCACACAAGGCTGTTCAATGTAACGTTTCTAGTACCTGTATTATATAAAGCATGAGTTCCATTTGGAGAATTCCATCCGGTTACAGCATTACCGCTAGCGCTAAATGAAGCTGTTCCCGGAGTTCCGTTGCTGCAAGTTGCATTTGGTCTGGGAATTTGCGAACCTGAAATATAGCTGGATTGAAGGTTATTCACATTGCATTCTATAGTAATGTTGCTGCTGCCGCCACTGCTGCTACTGCTACTGTTGTTATCGCCACTACTGCTGCTAACAAAACCAGGATTATTTCCATTACCCCATTTCGACTCGGGAACAAGCTGGGCAACTGCATCATAAGCGGCTTTTCTATTATTGCTTGCATCGTGAAGCGCAGGCGTATGGTTGTTGCCGTTGCTATTCAGCCAAGTGTTGGCATCATTGGGAGTCCATATAACAATTGCCGTAAATTTTCCAGCCCTCTTTTCATCATTTATTTTCATCGCACGTTCAAAAATTTCTTTATATCTTCCGGGTTGCGTTGAAGCATATTGGCCATTGTTGGTACTGGGATCTAATTCGGTTGCTTGAATCTCAATGTTGAGTTTTGCATATTCATCCATAGCAGCAAGATAGCGAGTAGAACCGGACCACGAATCATTAGGGTTAGCACTAACATGGCTTTGCATTCCCATTCCATCTAAAGTTCCGGCTTCACGCAATGGTTTCAAAATGTTTGCAATAATATAATCTCTTTTTACCGGATCCCACTCGTTGTAATCGTTGTAGAAAAGCTTGGTGTGAGCTGGCGCATATTTTCTTGCATAAGAGAAAGCGTTTGTAATCCAATCTCTGTTGTTTGTTCCGTAAATAGCTTGCCACGGTGAGTTTCCGGCACTGCTTGAGCCTTGGCCACCTGCGCCATTATGGTCAAATCCTGCCGGTCGCATGCTTGCAGAACCACTTACATAAACCGCTTCGTTTACCACATCATAAGCGTAAATATACGTATTGGGATATTGTTCTTGGTATAAGGCAAATAGATTTTTGATATAGCTTTCCAAACGCTGATTCATAACAGCCGCAGTAGCCCAAGGAACTGCGCTTACAGCCCCGTTGCGATAAGTGTTCCAGTTTGCATCTTGCACATTCTGTATAAAAAACCAGTCCGGAGTTTGGCCGTGCCATGCGAGAACGTGACCACGCACAGGTATGTTGTTCTGCGCACAGAAATTTAGTATTGCAGCAGCATTGTTAATGCGAGCAACGATATTGGTATTGGTAGAACCCGTTCTGTTCATAGTAGCATCGGGTTTCATTTCATTTTCCGCAGTGATGCTGTTGTATTCCTTAATTACCAAATTTCTTATGCCAGTGTTGTTTACAGTGCTACTGTTGAGTATATTGCCTACTCGAAAATAGTTAGCGTAAATGTCTTTGAGGCCAACATTGTCATACGGGGCATGAAAAATCGGATATTCAGGCTCTTCTTGCGTCACTTTGAAATTATCAAAGATAAAATCCGCAGTGCTGTTTGTTGTTATGCTGATGGTGAGATTTTCCGGATTTTGCGGTGCGGTATATTTTGCCGCAAGTTCAACCCATTTGCCAAAAGGCACGACTGCAGAAGCAATCACTTGAGATCCAAGAGCAAGCTTGAAAGTCTCGTCGGCTTGCCCTTCGTGCCTCACAAACACGCTGTAATCATATTCTTCGTCGCCGGAGAGGTAAAAGCTCTTTTCAGAAATAGCACCATCGCTTGGCGTTTTCCGGTCTGTTATCTTCATGCCTCGCGA
>WQSZ01000034.1 GCA_009787645.1 Candidatus Fibrimonadales bacterium
ATTTCGAGGAAAAGCGGCGAAAGCCTTGCCATTAAATAAACGCCTGCGGTCACCATTGTAGCCGCATGTATAAGAGCAGAAACAGGAGTTGGGCCGGCCATAGCATCTGGAAGCCACGTTAGCAACGGTATTTGCGCGCTTTTTGCTGTGCAAGCAAAGAAGAAAAAGAGCGCAGCCAACGCAAATAATCCATAGATTCCCTGGAATTCCAAATCCAATTGTTCTTTCAAATATCCTTCTAAAATCTCATAATTCAAAAACGCCGTTCCGCCAAAAGCTATAAGGGCAAACATACCCAGCAAAAAGCCTACATCTCCGACTCTGTTCACCAAGAAAGCCTTATTGGCAGCTTTGCAGTTAGACAAATCCCGGTGCCAAAAGCCCACAAGCAGGTAAGAACAAAGCCCTACGCCTTCCCATCCCAAAAATGTGAGCGGCAAGGAATCTGCGAGCACAAGGACTATCATTGAGAACAGGAACAAATTCAGATAGCTCAAAAACCTGGTATAGCCATCGTCGTGTTTCATATAGCCAATGGAGTAGATAACTATCAGCGTTGTTATACCTGTTACGAACAGGAGCATTATTCTGGTGAGTGAGTCAAACAGAAAGCCAAACGCTATTTTGAAATCACCAATGGCAATCCAGGAGCCCAGCATTTCTTTGTAAACCGAGTCTCCCGGCATACCCACAGCGAATATCACCGTTGCTATAAAGGAGAGTAGCGGAAAGAAAACCGCAAGAGCTCCTATATAACCTTCGGGTGTAGGCTGGTTGCTTCTTGTGCGCATAAGAGCTATTGCCCCAAGCGTCATAGCGCCCAGCAGAGGGAAAAAAGGTATAATCCACAATGGCATTTGCGCAGTCATAGTTATTCGCTCGGTGGCGGAGGAAGTTGATCAAGAATTGAACCCTGCCCAGAGTTTATAGCTTCTTGTTGCAAAACAGACCCACCACCTTCGGCAATCTGCTTGGTAGCCATAAAGCCTAGCGTCAGTAGCACAATAAATAGCGTAAAAGCCACATAGCGTGTAAGCTTTTGAATGAAAGTCGCTGCTCCTGCGGTTGAAAACGCAGACTGCGCAGTCATTCCGCCCAAACCGGCCAAACCGCCCATTTTATCGTTTTGTACAAGAACCAGCAATATGAGCAAAACGCACAAAGCCACGTGTACAGCAATCAAAATCCAAAAAACTGTTCCCATTTTTACCTCTTCTCCGCTGCCTCTATTATAGAAAAAAACGTATCGGCTTTTAAAGATGCGCCGCCAATTAAGCCTCCGTCTATGTCATTTTGAGCCAAAAGACCGGCCGCATTGCCGGCATTCATGCTTCCGCCGTATTGAATGCGTATTGCTTCTGCCGTAGCTTCGCCGTATAGCTTTGCAACCAGAGAGCGAACGGATTTTTGAGCCTCTTGTGCCTGGTCGTCCGTTGCTACAACGCCTGTGCCTATGGCCCAAACCGGTTCGTAGGCTATAACGGTTTTAAGAGCATCGCCGTTGGATATGTCTTTATATGCGCCTTCAACCTGCGCAGTCAAAACGCTTTCCAGCTTGCCGGCTTTCCTCTCATCCAGGGTTTCGCCAATGCAGATGATTGGCTTTAAGCCTGCACCCAAGACCTTTTTTACCTTGAGGTTCACAGTCTCGTCGGTTTCGTGGAAATACTGTCTTTGCTCGGAATGCCCGATTATCACGTATTCCGCGCCAATTTCCTTGACCATATCCACAGAGACCTTGCCTGTGAAGGCTCCCTGATCTTTCCAGTGAATATCTTGAACCGCAAGCTTCACGTTGCTGCCCTTGATAACATCTGCGACTTTTGCCGCCGCCAGATATGTGGGAGCAATCACCACTTCGGTTTTTGAAATGCCTTTGGTTTTCTCAACAATTTCCTTTGCAAGAGCAACACTCTCGGCAACGGTTTTGTTCATCTTCCAGTTTCCGGCTATTATATATGAACGCATATTTCTCTCCTTGGTTAGAATTTAATCGCCTTAATTTTCATTGTTCTATCATTCAAACGAATCAAATGGTCTACAACATCGCGCAAATTTGCGCTTAAATCATTCAAGCTTTTCATGGACTCTTTTGCGTCTATTAGAGTGTGTTCAATAGCCGCATGAGCTTCTTCCACTCTTTTCGATTTCAATGAGTGCTCAACCATTTTTGCTTTCACCTGCTTTGCGTGGTCATTTATGGTGTCTGTGGCATTGAACACTTCATCTATTCTGCGATACGCTTCTTTAATATCAACTGAGATGTGCTTTATGCCTTCACTCACATCCTGTAAATCCGAAATAATTCCTGCGCTACTGTCATTTTTCATGATATTGTACATTTTGGCAATGGATTCTTTGGTCTCTTCCGTGTTTTCCGCAATATGCGATGCCAGCCTTTTTAATCCGTCAAAGTTTATGTTTATCTCTTCTATGCTTACGGCCATATTGCCGACATTGTCAATCACCTCTTTTGAAGACACTGCCATTTCAGCCATGCGTTGCCCCACCAGTTTGGCATCGTAATCCACTATGTCAAGCATGTCTATGCAGGCACCGCTCAAGTCAGAGACCTTGTCTGCGCTGCTGCGCACGTTTTCAATAAGCGTGCTGACATTCTTGATAAGGGAGTTCAAGTCTGTGACAAGGGCTTTAATTTCCGGCGATGCGGCGGTTAAGTTGAACTCTTCAAAGCGAATACCTTGCGTTGCCAGGCTGTTTACATATCCGGTCAAATCACGCAACGGGTTTATAAAGGATTTCATCTGCTTGAAAATCATGAATAGCCCGATGAGGAATGCGATGAACATTACGCCAAGCAGGTTGCCCATCAGAACCATGCGGGTATTGTTGAATTTTTTTGAAAAGAAGTCGGATGTTTTGCGGAGCCTCTCCGTGTAGCCCCCTTTGGACACAACCCAGTTCCATTCCGGAATATAAATAGCTTTTGCCATTTTTTCAACGGGAGCGCAGTTTTGGCAGGGCTTTGAGTACAGGAATGTTGTGAGTGAGAGGTCATTTGCCTTGGCTTTGTCCATTAGCGTTTTCACAAATTTTTTGCCGGTTGCATCTTCTATATCAAGCACGTTTTCGGTTTGCGGTATAATCTCGTCTGTCGGTCCTCTGAACATTACGGCATTTCCGGTTTTTCCATTGTAAATAAGGTATAATCCGTGTTGCAAGTGGTCTAAAACAAGTTTTTTATAGAAGTCCGTGCTATCCGGGTATCTATTGGCCAAAGCTACGTAAGGGTAAATAACCTCTTTGGCAAAGTTCAGCCATAATTCTATTGAATTTTCCTCACTGGTGCTCAAAATATCATTAAATTCAACGAGACTTTCGGTATCTGACTGTTTTATCATTGAATAAACCAATAAGCCGTTTATCAAAGCGAACAGCAACAATACCGCCACCATGGACAGAATCATTCGGTGGTAAAAGCTCATGGAAGGGTTAATATAGAAAATATCTAATTCAACAACAAATACTGCGCTCTGTTGATCAAATACTTGCAGTCTTCTATATCTTTGTACTCGCTTTCCATTATGCGATAGAATCTGCGGGCTTCGCCGGGTTTTTCTTGAGAGAGCAAAACGCTTATCAAATACACATAAGCCTTTGCCAAGCGAAGTGTTGAATAATTCACCTTGTTCTCCATTATGCCGTAAAGCCATGCTAAAGCCGTGTGCATGTGGTCGTCTATGTCTATTTCTTTAAGAGCAAATTTGCACATCATAAAGTTACTCACAACAATGTCAAAACCATCAGTTGTGCGCTGCTCACCCATGTGCTTCAAGCTGAACTCATTCAATAACCATGAAAGATACGCAGCACTCTTTTCTCTGGGAACTCTGAAAAAAGACTCCTCGCCGGCACCGCTGTAACCCATGGCCAAATTGCGACGCAAATGCGTTGTGTTGGAAAGCTTAGCCCTGTTTTCCTGAGTTAAATGCGACTCATAACGGCCTTCCGGAAACACTATTGTGAACCAGTCAAGACGGGTGGAAGCGTAAAAACACGTTGGGCAAACAGCTACCTGATAACAGGAGAAATCTATTGCGTTAGGATCCGGCTCATCCGGCTCGTAAACGGGAATTATCTCGGAATCACTCCATTTTTGCTTGTAATAACTTTCGTCAATTATAAAACCCGTCACATTGTTGTAAGAACATAAAGGGCAAATCATTCTCAAATTCCGAAAAGGACCTTTGCCCTCCGAAAGCTTGAAAAAAGTTCTTTTCAATTCAGGATTTATTTCGTGAAAGTCACGTTCAAAATCAACTATCGTCGCATAAACCAAAAATGAATTTATAGTGCCGAGTTGCTGCTGTACTTCCTGCGAACCGCCGAAAAATGCAATTTTACGTTTTTCCTTGCCAAGCTGTTCAAATATATTTTTGAAAAACATCAACGCCGCTCCGTCTATACGCTCGGTTCCGCGCATGTCAAAAGCCATATCCAGCTTTGAATCCTTAATTTCATCCATCAAGAATAATTTGTACTTAAGTACTTGAGCAGAGGTGAACTCCCGGCCAACATCGTAACACAGGTAATGCCCACGAATTTGTTTTGATAAACTCATAAGTTCTAGGAATATAGTAAATTAAACTTGCCATTACAGGCTAATGCGGTGTAACCCTCATGTATAGGGTATAATGGCTCGCCGGTTTCCGAAAAAAGGGTAGTTTCGCCCTTTAATGTTGAAAAATATCCTCCGGCCTCGGCAAAAATTAACGGATAAGGAGCTATGTCCCATAGCGAGACCACAGGATCTGCCATTACCTCTGCCTTGCCGCACGCAACCAGATAATAGCCAAAACAGTCCCCCCAGCCACGGTGAAGCTTGGCGTTTTTGCGAATGCTGGCGAACCACTCCCCATAGCCCTTGCTCTCCATGGTGTTTATTGTGCCGGAAAGAACCAGAGACTCTTTAAGCTCCCCAACATCGGAAACCTTTACTTTTCGACCATCGTCTGCATAAGCGCCTCCACCTGCGGTTGCCCAGAGTTTGCTGTTCAGTGCCGGCAGTTGAATCAAGCCTGCAACTCCGACTCCTTTTTTCAAAACCGCAATTATCGTTCCGAACAGGGGAACTCCATGTATAAACGACTTTGTGCCGTCTATGGGATCCAGCACCCACTGGTACTCTGCGCCCGGGTTTTCCTGCCCGAACTCTTCACCGATAAATCCGAATTCCGGAGTTTCCTTTTGCGCAAAGTTTCTCACAAGCTCTTCGGCTTTTTTATCCGCAATGGTGACAGGGGTATTGTCTGCCTTCCACTCAACACCGCAAGAAGTTTTCCAGTGTTTCAGAATTTCATTTTGAGCAATATCGCCGGCTTTAAGAACCAAGGATAGAAGATCGTCGCGCATCAGTAAATGTTCCCGCCTTTCAAACGCATATTTATCAGCAAACCTATGAGAATCATGCAGGTGATTACAAATGAACCTCCATAAGACAAAAACGGCAGGGGTAATCCTGTGACCGGCATAAAGCCTATGGTCATGGCTACATTCACCAATGTGTGGAAGAATAAAATGGTACACGCCCCCGACACAACCAGATTAACAAAGCTATCCGTGTGCAACCTGCAAATCATAATGCCTCGCAAAAACAAAATGCAAAACAGTATCAGAACAATAAATACCCCAAAAAAGCCGAACTGCTCACCCAAAACGCTGAATATAAAGTCCGTGTGCTTTTCCGGCAAAAATGCCAGATTTGTTTGCGAGCCTTCGCCAAAGCCTTTGCCGAATATGCCGCCGCTGCCAATTGCAACCTGCGACTGTATAACCTGATAGCCTTCACCCTTAGGGTCCCGCATGGGATCAAGAAATGTTAGAATGCGACTTCGCTGATGATCTTCTATTGAGTTCCACATCATTTTGCTGACAAAGCCACCGCCTACATCAAGCATCATCACAAGGACTATCAGCCAAATTGGAAATTTGAATTTTATTGAAACAAAGAATACGCATATAATCAGTATATTCCAATAGAGGGCAGAAGTTGCCGACAATATAACGCTTACCACAGGGCTAATAAACAGGAATAAATCAACAAACCTGAATCCTGCCCAGTAAAACTGCACCAAAGTCATAGCGGTAAAAACCAAAGCCGTGCTTAAATTAGGTTGCTTGAGAACCAGCAAAAACGGAACTATGAACATGAAGCCCGGAACTATCAAAGTTTTTGGATACAGAATGCTGACTCTGTGTTTTGAAAGCCAAAGAGAACTGGCGAGCAAATATGCGATCTTTGCAAATTCCGACGGCTGAAATCTAAATCCTGCAATATCCAGCCAGCGACCCGCACCCTTTGATATGTGCCCGGAATCCATAACAAACAACAGAGCTATGATAGCAAGGGTGTAAGAAAAATAAGCTATGTTTTTCCAAAGTCTTGCCGGCAAAAAAACTATAACAACCGCAAGCAGAATGCCTATTGAAAAATGCACAATCTGTTTAAACCATTCCGTTCTATACCAAATTAAATCCGTGTTGCTGGTAGCGGAATACACAAGGGCAATTCCTATTGCTATGAGAGCAAAAAGCGAAGTCATAAATAGCCAGTCTATTTTTTTCATTTTACAACCTGTTTCAAAGTGTCGGGATAAAAATAAGCATGCAAAATTCGTTGCGCAACTGGAGCTGCCATTGCACCGCCGCCACCGGCATTTTCCAAAATTACGCCTACGGCGATTTCAGGCGCATCAAGAGGTGCCACAGCGGCAAACCACGCATGCGTTTTATCTCCATGCGGATTTTCCGTACTGCCGGTTTTTCCGCCGACTTTAATGCCTTGGACAATAGCTCTGCGAGCTGTGCCTCCCGGAGCGTTTACAGCTTCGTACAT
Source organism: Candidatus Fibrimonadales bacterium (assembly GCA_009787645.1). Classification (GTDB taxonomy): domain Bacteria; phylum Fibrobacterota; class Fibrobacteria; order Fibrobacterales; family Fibrobacteraceae; genus Fibrimonas. The sequence goes on from WQSZ01000034.1 coordinate 6,857, forward strand.
GCCTTTAAGTACAAGCTCTCTGGTACGCTCGGAAAGTCTGCCCTCGCTTATTTTCCTCGCAGGAATTTCCTTGATCAAGTCTCCTTCGGGGCTTCTGATCTCCTTTAAAAAATGCGGCCTGTACAAGCCTTTACCCCAAGCAAGCGCTCCCATCATCGCCGTTTGTTGCAACGGCGTGACCAAAAGCGCTCCTTGCCCGATGGCAATATTGAGAACCTCACCGTGGCTCCACTTCCATCCTCTGCGCTCAAACAGTTTCTCATAAGCAGCGGAGTCTATCAGTTGCCCTGCGCGCTCGTTGGGCAAGTCCACGCCAAGCGTAGCACCAAGGCCAAAGTTCCTGCCCATCTCGCCTATTCTTCTGTTACCTATATCCAAGCCGGCCTGGTAAAAAAATACATTGCACGATTCCCTAAGCGCACCTATCACATTCAGCATTCCGTGTCCGGAAGCTCTATGGCATTTCGCATATCTGTTTCCGAATTTATACCCGCCCATGCAGGATTTATATTTGGTGTGTTCGGTTATCACGTTGTCTTCCAAACCCGCTGCAGCTGTGATTATTTTAAAAACAGAGCCGGGCGCATACGCTCCGCTTATGGCTCTGTTCGTCAGCGGCTTTGCCGTGTCTAAAGCCACGGAGGCCCACGCTTTGTGTAGTTCTTTTTTTTCCAGAGAAAATATATTCGGATCCAGCGGCGGTCTGCTCACCATCACATAGATTTCACCGTTTTGAGGATTTAGCGCAACAACAGCTCCCTTTAATCCCTCCGGTATCGCCTGCTCTGCAATTTCCTGCAATTTCCAGTCTATTGTAGTTACAATTGTATTTCCGGAAATCGCTTTTACAAACGGCATTCCTTCTACAGGTCCCATTTCACGACCCATAGCATTTACCTCAACATAGCGAAAGCCGTTTACGCCTCGGAACTCTTTTTCATAGCTGAACTCCAAGCCCTTTTTGCCGATTCGGTCTCCCATAACATAGTGGGAATTTTCCGGCAGTTCAAGTTCCTGCTCGGATATTTCGCCGGTGTAACCGAATATGTGAGCACCGTATTCGCCAAAGGGATAATCTCTGCGCGATTCAATCAGAATTTCAATGCCGGGCAATTCTTCTGCGCGTTCTTCAAAAAGAGCTACTATTTCTTGCGATGCATCTTCTATAAGTCTTTGATATCTGAATTTTTGCCATCTGCCTCTTTCAAAAGAAAATGCGAGAGCTGCGGAATCCAGCAATCGTTTTCCGTCTTGATTTGTTATTCTCAAAAGCCTGTTGAAAACGGAGTCTTTATCTGCTTTTGATTTCAAGCTATTGTACAGCAATGATATTTGATAAGACGGTCTGTTGCGAACAAGCACAACTCCGTTGCGATCTAAAATATATCCTCTGTTCGCTTTTATATTGACCTTGCGGGTACGGTTCTCCTCTGCTCTTTTCAGATTGTTGTCGTATTCAAAATACTGCAGTTGCAAAAATCTCACAAGCAAAAGCGCAAAAGATATTACGCACACAAATGCAAATACAAGTGTTTTCAAATTTGTTTCCAGTCTTATGTCTTCCGGATGCTGGGAATTTGAAAGCATTATAACCCCTGATTGTATATCTCTACTTTCTTCTCTGTTTTCAGAGACATCAGATAGAAGAATACCGTTCCCACGCAAACAGTGTAAATAGCGTTCGGAAAGGTGAGCGATGCTAAAATTGCAGGAATTTCGTCAAGTGTTTTTTCTGTTGAAAAATAATATAGGGTATCTTTTAAAAAGTCTGCCATGATCAACACAACTATTTTCGGAATTAAATTCAAGTTTATAAAGCTCTCTTCAATTTGCCCGATAGCAAAACCTACTACGCAATAAGCAAACGAGAATGCGCCGAGCCATTCGATTGGAGCATAAACATCGCAGAGCAGCCCGGACATGAAGCCCATTAAACAGCCTGCAAGGGAGCCTTGCCTGAGCGCAGTTATAATGGTCAGAATCAAAAGCAAAGATGGTTGTGCGTCCATTATTTTAGCATGCGGAATAACAACCGTTTGCAGAATAGCAACTATGTAAAAGAGAAAAGCATATATGAATAATCTTAGCATGCTATTCTTCCTCCCACAAAATCCATTCGGGATTTTTGCGAATTATAAAAGCCTCCTCCAGAGACTCTATGTGTTGCAGCAATTCAACGCTTCCGTTGCTCAAAACTTCCGAATTATTTTTTTCCAAATGTTTAACAACAGCAACGGGAATACCCTTTGGATAAATTCCACCGAACCCGGAAGTCACAAGCGTATCTCCGGCAATCATATCTGCGTAACTGGAAACTTGAATTTGCATTTCTCCGTTTTCTCTTGAAAAAAGCATTCCCAGCACTCTGGAGCGTTGTGCTATAACAGAAGTTCTCGCATTTGGGTCGGAAAGAAGCTGTACCATTGAATGACCGGAAAATACTTTGGATACCTTGCCCACCAAGCCATTGGTTGTGAATACCGGCATTCCGTAAAGGATGGAATCTGCCTGGCCGCTGTTCACAACAACTGTTGTCATGTAAGGTCCGGGATTATGCCCGATTATCTGAGTTAAAAATATAGGGTAGTTCCAGTGATGCTCAAAAAACAGCAACCTTTTAAGCCTTTCATTTTCAATGGCATATTCCTTTGTTAAATCCAGTTCCAGTTTAAGCTTTGCATTTTCTTTTTTCAAGGCTATGTTTTCCGTGCCCAAGTTTCCGAAGTGCATAACCGAAGAAACCATGGACTGCGGCAAAAAAAAGACGCTTGAGAGAAGAAAATCGGTGATGTTCTGTTTGTACTTAACCTGTATGAATTGCATATAGAGAGAAAAGCATATCAGCAACGCAAACACCACAGCACCACGCGCCCATTTGCATATTCTAACTATATACTGAAAAAACTTCATCACACTGAAGAGGCCATAAGAACTTTACAATTGCGGAATGCATCCAAGTTTTCCAATATTCTTGCTGTTCCTTTGCACACGCAGAGCGGAGCATCGTCTATAACGCTAACCGGAAGTCCGGTTTCGTGGCGGAGCCTTGCATCGAGCCCCATGAGCTGGCTTGTGCCTCCGGCCATTATTATACCTTTGTCCAGAATATCTGCAGAGAGTTCCGGGGGGCAGCTTTCCAAAGCTTTTTTTACAGCTTCCACAATTTGCAGAACAGATTCGCTCAGAGCGTCTCTTATCTCTTCGCTTTTCACGACTATTGTGCGTGGAATGCCGGCTGCCAAGTCTCTGCCCTTAACTTCCATTTCAAGCTCTTTTTCCAGCGGATATGCCGAGCCAATTTTCTTTTTCACATCTTCAGCCATGGACTCGCCTATTAAAAGCCCGTGGGTGCGACGCAAATACATAACAATAGCATTGTCCATTTTATCTCCGCCAACGCGCACGGAAGCTTTGCAAACCAAGCCGCCTAGAGAAATCACAGCGACTTCCGATGTGCCGCCTCCGCAGTCTATTACCATGTGTCCGGATGGTTCCGCAACGGGAATTTGCATGCCGATAGCCGTAGCCATAGGCTCGGCAACAAGATGAACCTCCCTTGCACCGGCGGCTCTGGTAGCATCCAGAACGGCTCTTTTTTCCACTTCTGTTATGCCGGACGGAACGCCCACAACAACTCTTGGCTTAACCAGGAACAACGGATATCTTTGAACTTTGCTTATAAAGTATTGAAGCAGGGCTTCTACCAGATGGTAGTCCGCAATAACGCCGTCTTTCATCGGGCGTACGGCTACAATTTCATCCGGGGTGCGCCCCAGCATTTTCTTAGCTTCTGCGCCAATATAGGTAACCCTTTCGCTTTTCCTGTCCACAGCGACAACAGTGGGTTCATTGATAACAATACCTTTGCCCGCCACGTGAACTAGGGTGTTGGCGGTGCCAAGATCTATTCCTATATCGCAGGAAAACAATCCAAACATGTTAAATTCCTCTATTAAAACGGGTATAATATAGAAAAATTCAGGCCTCTCACAAGTCCTGATTCGTGATGAAGCTTGAAATTCCCAGATTTTTTATTTTTTGGGAATACTTTTCCTTTAAGAGTTTGTTTATGCTCTCTGTGTTTGAGAGTTTCAACACTTCGGCGGAAATTGCCCTGACTTCGTCGTAGTTTACGGAGCGAATTAGCTTTTTGCACTCCATAATGCACCAGGAAACCATGGAAAACTCGTCTACGCCAAGACCCATCAGCAGCAACGTGCTCAGAGGATCTGAGGCCATTTCTCCGCACACGCTCACAGGAACGCCAGCCTCGTGCGCAGCATCAACAACCTTCTTTATGGACCGCAAAACCGCCGGATGGTGCGGCTGATACATGGAAGAAATTTTGGCATTAGACCTGTCCACCGCCAGCGTAAACTGAATTAAATCGTTTGTACCTATGCTCAAAAAGTCAACCCTTTTCGCTATTTCTTCAATTATCATCACGGCTGACGGGATCTCTATCATAACCCCTAACTCGATTTTCGGGACAATAATGTGCTCTGCGATCAATTCTTCGCAGCACTCGTCGTAAATTTCCTTTGCCTTAGTTATCTCGCTTATGCTGGAAACCATCGGAATCATAATCTTCAAGTTTCCTCTATCCCCGGCTTCTATAAGAGCCTTAAGCTGTTCCTTGAAAATATCCCGGCGATCCAGGCAAAATCTTATGGAACGCCAGCCCATAAAAGGATTCGCCTCGGTCTCCATACCCATTGAAGATAGCATTTTGTCGCCGCCGGCATCCAAGGTTCTTATGGTCACAGGGCAAGGATCCAGTTGATAAGTCACTTTGCGATAAATCTCTGCCTGCTCGCTTCTGGTTGGCAAAGAATCACGGCCAAAATAAAGAAACTCGGAACGGTAAAGCCCAATGCCTGTAGCTCCGAAAGAGATCATGTCGCTGGCCTCTTCAAATCTCTCTATGTTCGCATTCAATCTTATGTATTTTCCATCCATTGTAATGGGCTCCAACTCCCTCATGGTAAAGAGCTCCAGCTTCTGATCCTGAAAAACTTTTATCTGCTTTTTATATCTGTCTATATCATCTTTGCTGGGATTGGTAATGACTATTCCGTTGGTACCGTCAAGTATAAGCAGCTCTCCGTCTGCAATGGATTCAGACAAATTCGCAAGACCCATCACCGCCGGTATTTGCATTGAACGTGCTAAAATTGAAACATGGCTCGTTGCGCTGCCGGAATCTATGGCAAGCCCTATGACCTTTCCCTTTTCAAACTGCATTAGCATATTCGGGCCTATGGAATAGCCCACCAGCATAACGCCGTCTTCAATATTTTCCTGTGCCGCAAAATTTTTCTCGTCGTGGTTCAAATGAAAAAAAACACGATTGTAAATATCTTTGAGATCCTGAGCACGCTCCTTGAAAATTCCCTCGCTTTTTTCAAAGGTCTCTATTAAAGTTCGCATATAGAGATGAAACGCATAGCCGGCATTCCATTGATCTTTTCTTATAAGGGAGACAACACTGTCTATCAACGAAGGATCTTGCAAAATCATCAAGTGCGAATCGAAAATCTTTGCCTCTTCCTTGCTCGCCATTCTGATAGTCAGATCTCTGAGATTTGAAATCTCTTTTTTTACCTGTAAAATACCTCTGCGAAATGATTCAATTTGAGCCGCGGTATTTTCCTTTGTTATTTTGATAGGAGACACCGAAAATTTTTGGCGAACAATACGCTTTGCTTTTGCTATCACATAGCCTGGGGACGCGGCTTTCCCAACGAACATTTTTCTTTCTTTATCTTCTTGTTTATGAGGCATCTTCATAGAATTTGTTCTGAAATAACTCCGTCAATTGACCCGCGACCTTTTGTTCGTCAGATCCGTTTATTAAAAATTCCACTTCCGAACCAGGTGTAATAACCAGCATCATCAAATTTAAAATGGACTTTGCATTTACTGTTTGCCCTGCATATACAAGCTCTACGGTGCTTGCGGCAGGACCGGTTATATTCACTATGTTTCCGGCGGGTCTTACATGAATGCCTAGGCTATTTTCGACTTTCAATTTACAATTTATCATTTGACCATCCTTAAAAGAAATCTATGTTTACGTCCAAGCCATCTCTGGTGATAAGGCGAAAGAGACTGTCTGCCGAGTGAATTGTTGCGGCTAAATCATCGTGTAATTTACGGTCGTTCAACAATATGCCCAGCGTGTTGTTTTTAGATTCGAGTTTTGCGGTTAAAGCCAAAACTCTTTGTATAGTTGTATCTGCCCCGGTCATAAGCGAATTGGTTTGATCCAGCAAGCTATTGGCATCGGCTACCAAATTCTTCAACGGTTTTTGATTTTCGTCAAGGATGTCGTTGATCTTTCTTGTCGCTGTTGACAGCCCAGCCAGGCTACCTTGCAATGCAGGGTCTGCTCTTGCGATCAAGTTTGTTGCCTGATCTTCCAAGTCTTCGGCTTTTTGCAGTATGCGGCGGAATCGGTCTCTGAAGTCTTGAGTTGCTACGGTGGAATCCAATATCAGATGTGCCATGTTCATTATTATTTTTGCGCTGTCCAAAACTTCGCCCGCCATGCCCATAACCTCTGCTATGCCTGCATCAAACTGGCCCTGTATGGTATCTTTTCCCGACCAAAATTTTGAGGAATCCCCTAAAAGCATTCCTATTTGCCGCTCGCCCAAAAGCCCAATATTCTGCACTCTGACATCAGAGTCCATTGGTATTTTAACATCATTTCTCAAAGAAATTCGTACGAGAACACGTGTCCCGAGCAAGGATATATCCTCCACCTTGCCGAGTTTAACGCCGTTTACTTTAACTGGGTCATCTTGAGCCAAGGTGCTGACTTGATTGAAACGCAGGTAATAGGTTACAAAAGTTTCACGGGGATCTTTATCATTTAAAAAGAATATTCCAAACACCAAAATAAGCATAGCGACTATCACCACCAAGCCTACAATGAAATACAATGAGGAGTCTTTCTTCATTCTCTTTAATATAATATAGAAATTTTTTTTGCTATATTCAAATTCTCCATGAAAAAAATAATCCTGTGCTTAGTGCTTGCTTCTGCCGTTTTTGCGGCTAAAGATACGCTCTCGTTTGTTGCCGTTGGCGATATTATGATGGGCTTGAATTTTCCCGATGATGCGCCGTCGCTGCCGCCGGAAGACGGAAAGCTCACATTTGCGGATGTGCAGAGCATTTTGCGTGATGCAGACATAACGGTAGGAAATTTGGAAGGCGTTCTGCTGGATTCCGGCGGAAATTCCAAGAAATGCTCTAATCCCAGTGTTTGCTATGTATTTAGAATGCCGGAAAGGTATGTAAAACATTTGGTTGACGCAGGCTTTGACCTTATGAGCGTTGCAAACAATCATTCCGGAGATTTCGGCGAAGCTGGCCGCAAGGGTTCCATTAAGGCTCTTAAAGAAGCCGGCATTGGTTTTGCCGGCTTTGACGGAACCGCAGAAACTTATGTTCTGGAAAAAGAAGGCGTTCGCTACGGGTTTGTGGCCTTTGCTCCGAACACGGGAACCGTGCGTTTGGACAACACGGAAAAAGCGAAGCGATTGATCAAGGAACTCAGAGGAAAATCCGATATTGTGATAGTGAGCATGCACATAGGAGCGGAAGGCCCTAGCCATACTCGCATAACACGCAAACCGGAGACTTTTGTCGGTGAAAATCGCGGCAATCCCTACGAATTTGCCCGTTTAGCCATAGATGCCGGCGCAGACATGGTGTTCGGCCATGGGCCGCATGTTCCCAGAGCCATTGACCTTTACAACGGAAAATTCATAGCATATAGTTTGGGAAATTTTGCCACCAATGCGAGCGTGAACATCTCCGGCATAAGCGGCTACGCTCCGATAGTAAAGATAAAAACAGACAGCAAAGGCAATTTTATTGAAGGCGAAATATTTTCCGCAATTCAAAAAGGCGAGCGTGGCGAACGCCGTCCGTTCTTGGATGCAAGCGGAGCCTGCATAAAGCTGATGAAGGACCTGACGGAGAAGGATATACCAGAAGCCGGGCTTTTAATTGAGAGCAACGGGAAGATTAAGCTGCGGTAATGCAATACTCCCGCACAGCTCTCCTGCAACTTTCGGACGCAGACCTACTAAAACTCTGTGAAGCATCCGCATACAAAGGCTCCGGCCCCGGCGGACAACACAGAAACAAAACCAGCACAGGCGTAAATTTAAAACTAGAAGTCTCCAATCAAGAAAATCCTTTAATCAAGAAAATCGTGGTTCAGACGTTTTCTTGCGATGATCGCAGCGCACACATAAATAAATTGCTCGCTCTTAAAAAATTGCGCATGAAAATAGCATTGCAAATGAGGGAAGAACCTGCTGTGCAAACTCCATTTCCTTTTCCCGGAAGCAATGGCAAAATTTCGCCGGACAATGCTCTTTACCCGCAATTCATCGCAGATGTTTTAGACAGACTTGATGATTTTGACAAAGCCGCTAAAATGTGGGGATTAAGCAAAAGCGCTTTAAATAAAATTATGCTTCAAGACAAAAAGGTTATGGAAGCTTTTCAAAAGCATCGCCAATGCCAAGCAGAAAAGACTCGTCAAACGGCTTGCCAATCCACTGC
>WQSZ01000035.1 GCA_009787645.1 Candidatus Fibrimonadales bacterium
CTATATTGTATCCTATGAAAAAAATCCTTTTCCAAGATACCAGTTTCCGCGATGGGTTCCAGTCTGTTTTTGGTGCCCGCGTTTTGACAAAAGACTTTCTTCCCGCTCTTGAAGCGGCTGTGCATGCCGGAATTGAGCACTTTGAGGCAGGCGGAGGAGCCCGTTATCAGGCTCCATACCTCTACTGCAACGAAGATGCGTTTGACATGATGGATACTTTCCGCAAGACGGTTGGTCCGAAAATCCGTTTGCAAACCCTTGCCAGAGGCATAAACGTTGTTGCTATGGGCCCTCAGCCCAGAGATATGATAGACCTGCATGCCAAAATGTTCAAAAAGCACGGCATGACCCGCATTCGCAACTTCGATGCCCTTAACGATGTGAACAACCTGATTTACTCCGGTCAGTGCATCACCAATGCCGGCTTGGAACACGAGGTTGTGGTTACCATGATGGAACTGCCCCGTGGTTGCAAAGGCGATGGTGCGCACGAAGCGGAATTTTATACTGAAACCCTGAAGCAAATTATGGATGCGGGAGTTCCATATAGCAGCGTGTGCTTCAAAGATGCAAGCGGCACATCAAATCCTCGCAAAGTCTATAACACATTTAAACAGGCTCGCAAGCTTCTCGGCGATAAAGTTGAGCTTCGCATACATTCGCACGATACCTGCGGTACAGGCATTGCGCAATACGTGGCTGCCATAGAAGCCGGTGCAGACGGTGTTTGCTGTGGCAGAGCTCCTCTTAGCGGCGGCACAGCCCAGCCGGACTTGCTCTCCTTGTGGCACGCTTTGAAAGGCACAGATTTCACTCTGGATATAGATGTTGAAAAAATTATGGAAGCCAATCAAGTTTCCAAAGAATGCTTTAAAGACTACGAATTCCCACCCGAGGCTCTGGCCATTGAGCCCGAAGTGATTTTCAGCCCAATGCCGGGCGGAGCCTTGACTGCCAACACGCTGATGATGCGTGACTCAAAGACCTTCCACCTTTACCCGCAGGTTATCAAAAACATGGCGGAATGCGTGGCTCGTGGTGGCTTTGGCTCAAGCGTTACTCCGGTTTCGCAATACTATTTCCAGCAGGCTTATGCCAACACAGTTCAAGGACCGTGGAAAAAAATGTCTGACGGCTATGGCGATATGATTCTCGGCTATCTGGGCAAAACTCCAAGAGAGCCGGATCCTGAGATTGTTAAAATTGCCAGCGAACAGTTGAAGAAACCTGTGTTCAAGGGCAATCCTATGGATGTTCTGGAACCGGGCATTCCAAAAGCCAAAAAGGTTTTAGAAGAAAACAAGCTGCCTGTTACCGATGAAAATCTTTTCATAATCGGTGCCTTTACAACAAAGGGCGGCAACAAAGGTCTGGACTTCTTGCAAGGCAAAGCTAAAGTTTCTGTTCCCAAAAAGAAGCCTGCAGACCCTGCTCCGGCCCCTGTTGCTGCTGCTGCATCCGGTAGCCCGACAACCGTTAACTACAATGTTGCCGTTAGCGGCAAAACTTTCAGCGTACAAGTGAGCGGGTAACTCGGGGAGATAAAATGAGTCGGAAAAAAACTTGGCTAGACGATATGTACAGTATGGTTGATAATTCCTCCGGAAAAGTCACGAAGGATATGCTAAATAGAGTTGAAGACTCTATGAAGGTAAAAAATCATGAGGTACCTGTTGATTCCATAGAGTTCAAGCGATACAAACGAAGCATATAATCCCATGGGAAAATGAATGGAAAATAAAACATTTATTTCTATTTGGGATAATATTATTATCGCCGAAATTGAGGATTTTGTAAAAAAACATCCTCGGTTTCGACATATAGACAAAGATTTTAAAAATATAAGTAAAAAAGTTTTTAAGAAGTATGAAAAATTAAGAGATGATTTTCAAGATTGCTGCATGAGTACAAGCTCTCCTTTAAAAGACAGGCATAAGATAGGAGCTTTGTTTTACTTGACTCTTCTTGATATAGACCCACAATTTATTACCGTGTATCCAAGAAGCTTGCCCGGAGACAGAATAGCTTTTTTTGCCTGTAACGATTTAGCTCTTGCTGTATCTGAAAGTATAATTAGGTCTATGATAAGCGGAACATCAAAGGTTGATCAACTTATAAAGAAGAGCGGATTTATACAACCTAAATTAATATGTGAAGAAGATTATATCTCTTTTAGAGCGGCATTGCTTCCAAGGATGATCTCTTGCATAGATGTTGTTAAGGAATATGGCGGGAATCCAAAGTTAAGAGCGGCTACCGCAGTCAATATGCTGGCATTTATATTTTATTTTTTAGAGATATATACAAGAGAGTATTACATAACAAAGAATATGGTATAATTATGCCTAAAATACTTCTGTTTCTTTTGCTGCTGCCCACACTGGTTTTTTCCAGAGCGGCGGCGGTGATAACCCTTGAAATGCCTGTTGGCGCTCGTCAACTGGGTATGGGTGAATCCGGGGTGGCTCTTGCCGATGATGCTAATGCGCTTTATTACAACCCTGCGGGTCTGGCTTTTGGGCCTTTGGCAAATGAGTGGGAACTCTCTAAATCCGGGGCAAATAATTATACGGCGTTTGCGGCACGTAATCGCAGGGGATTTTTAACTCGGAATGAAGTTTGGGCCGGTACCGTGAATGGAATGCTGCATTTTGACGGACAGGTTTGGCGTGAAGATTTAACCGTTCCTTTGGAGGGAAATGCAAAGCTCAGAGATGTTGTGCGAACATTTTTGGGCTCCGAAATCTCTCTGGATTCTATTTCCGGCGTGGTGCGCAATTATAACGGTGCAAAAACTTTAGGCGATGAAGAACTATTGGTTGAAGTGAAAATTCCGTTTTCAATAATGATCAAAGATACTGTCACGGCAATGCTTTACGAGATGCGTACGGAAAAGCTTTGGATTGGAACTACGAAAGGGCTGTTTCGCTTTGACGGCAAAGGGTTCAAGGATTTTACATCCGAGTTCGGTACGCACAGAATTACAGCAGTGGCTAATCAAGGCGCAACTCTTTGGATTGGAACGGACAACGGACTTTTCGCTTATAGAAACGGGGCATTTGAAAAGAGAGGTTCGGTTTTGCCGTCTCAAAAAATAACCTCTGTGGCATGGCATGAAATGCGCAAAGAACTTTATGTAGGTGTTGAAGGCGCAGGCATAGCGAGATTAACTCCAAAGCAAACCGATAAAGACAAAGATATTTGGGGCATATTCACCCTGCAAGACGGCATTATGGATTTATCCCCGAAAGCGATAGCTATAGACAGTTCCGGTCATGTGTGGGCTGTGCATAAAGAAGGGCTTTCGCATTTCAATTTGAGAAGATGGGAACAGATTCGCTTTGAAAACAACGAGGTTCATGGCATAACTGTTTCTGAAAGCGGCGCAATTTGGATAGGAACTAATAAGGGCGTGTGGAGTTATTTGCCTGAGTATGCTACGCCGAGTGGCCGCAAAAGCGAAACGGAGCTGAACAGAGGAGAGACCGGAAGCGCTCAGGGAGAATGGAATCATTACCATACGGGCAATGGGCTTTCCAGCAATACGGTTTGGTGCTTGCTTTCGCTTGGCAATGATTTGTGGCTGAGTACGGGGGCGGGTGTTGAGCGCTATCATGCGGCACAGAGTCAGGTTGCATTTTTTTATGAACAGCTTTTGCCGGTTTTGAACCTTCCGGATTTATATCATTTATTTGTGGGCTTAACCTGGCCGCTTGGCGATTGGGGAACCTGGGGTTTATTTGTGAACTTCATAAGCTTTGGCGAAACAACGGTATCTAACGAGATAAATCCCGACCAGTTGGCAACATTCAACAGTTCGGAAACGGTTGTAGGTTTGAGCTACGGAACAAAGCTGAATAAAAATTGGGGTTTGGGTTTAAATTTTAAGTTCTTTTATTCGGCGTTGAGCTCCGGCGCAGCGTTGAATGAGCCGGATGCGACAACGGTTAGCTATGCTATAGATGTAGGTGTTTTGGGGCGTAATTTATTTGGAGTAAACGGGCTGAGGTTCGGAGCTGTGCTTGCAAATATAGGCCCAAATGTTTATTATGTTGATAAATCAAATGATGATCCCATTCCTTTGACATGGAGGTTTGGTCTTTCTTACGATTTGCTTAAAATTCCCGATCATCGATTGACATTGAATGCTGATTACAGCAAAACAGTTATTTATGAAAATTCAAGAGGCGAGGCTCAGCCTTTTTATGTATCTGCGTGGAAGGCTTGGTTTTATCCGGAAACGGAAGAGGAAGGCGATAGCGGTTTTGATACTTTCAGAAAATCATTTCAGGAAGGCATAATTAATTTGGGTGCTGAATATGTTTATGCCGGCACTGTAGCTTTGCGAGCCGGATATCTTCACGATAAAGTTGGCAAAAGGCAAGAGTTGGACATAGGTTTGGGAGTGATGCTCTCGGATATGCTTCAGCTTGATATTGCAAGCATTCAAAACGTTGGAAATTTGGAAGGGGTCAGAGACGGCCAATTGAGGTTTTCGGGGTTGTTTAGGTTTTAGGAGCCTGTAGCTTTCCACTCTCTGTCTGAACCGGAATTCACAGAATTTTCGGAATTAACGGAATTTGATAATTTTTTCACTTTTTTTGCATTTTTTTGAAAAAAAATCTTTTAAAATGCGTCTAAGTATATAGAGAAATAGAAAACAGGAGTTTTTTCCATGAGCGACATTATTCAAATGCACCTTTCACTAGAAGGCTTGAAGCGGGTTATAGAAGAGGCAAAAGCAAACGTGCCGGAAAGCAAAATTGCAGAATACAAAAAAGGCATTACCAAAGACGAGGCGAAAAGGAGATTGTTTAGCCAAATAAAAGCCAATGGTGGGAGAATAACAGTCACAAGCAGTGATGGCAAAGATGGATATATAAACAAAAAATCTGCGAGAAAAATTCTTGATGTAAATGAGAAGTCCATTAAGTCTGATTTAACACTTGAGCAATACTGGGCTATAGCTGCTGATATTGTAGGTTTATACAGAAATTCTACCGAAGTCTTAGAGCATTCAGACTATAAAAACAGAAGTAATGTAGAAGGAATAATTAGATTTGTATCTCCGTTATATGAAGATAATTACGCCTATATTACAGCAAAAGTTATTAAAAATGAAGGGCAAAAAATTCATGATTTGGAGATTTCAGACATTGAAAAAATAGGGGGGAAGCTAGAGGGTACACTAGTAGGCGCAACTAAAAAGCCGAATCCTACCCCAGCAGCTAACCCCTCCCCCACCAATAATATACAAAACGTCTGAACCGGAATTCACAGAATTTTCAGAATTACCAAAAGCACAATGCTTTGAAAATCCTGGAAATCCCAAAATCCTGAAAATCGGGGTTCTGACGTTCAACAAAAACACAATGCTTCGCAATCAAGGAAATCCCTTAATCAAGTGAATCATGGTTCAGACCTCCAACAAAAAAAAACACAGGCGTTAGCCTGTGTTTTTTTTTAGAATTTAACCGTTTATGTTAATGTCTAACATAAACATAAACTGAGTCTCTCCATCGTCCATTGCCGGCTCTCTGGAATCTCTGATTATGACCGGCTTTGTCCACGAGCTGGAATGCAAATACATGTTCAAAGGAAGCAATTTCACTGCCCGCTGAAACAACATAGCAAAGATTAGCAGTGCTGTTACCAGCGTTAGTATTATCTCCCCATATGAAGAAAGGGGTAACTCTGCGGCCACTACTATGAATGGCTGGAGGCGGAGGTGCAACCTTTGATGTATCTATGGGTTCATCAAAGGTTAAACCGAGTTTTTTCCCTGAGGAGTTCCAGGATGATTCGTTCCAGTCATAACCAGCATTAGCCATAGGGGGGTCTTGGGTTTTATATCCACCGTTAATGCAAATAGTATCTGCCTTGCCTCTATTAGCAAGTCCGTAACTATAACTCTGCACAGTATCACCGGTGGCATCATTACCATCAACTTGTTTTAAATATGTGGTGTTCCATACATATATATTATTAGATGAAAGATCATACGCAAGAGAAGCATCTGAGCTCATCTTGGGACCTAATTCGTCTCTCATGGTATAAATCCTAGCACCCTCAAATTTACTTTGATACATAGAATTACGGCCAATAACTACAAATTCCGCAACATCACCTTCATACAATGCCGGGACTCCTCCTATGGCACTTATGAGTTGTGCTGTTGGTACTCCAACTGTAGTATCAGGAATACCACCTTTAACAGCAGTATTTATAATTGGTCCGGCTACCCAAGCTTTACTTGTGCTTAGATTTTTGCTGTATCTAATATATACTTGATATTCGGTTGCTCCGGGAAGACTGTTCCAACGCAAACGATACCTAGTGCTGTTCCAATTAAGGGAATCAGTAGTAGCGGGATTAGTAGAAAAATCATAATATACTTTATCCAAACCTGTAACAACCTTGTCGCTTATATCAGGCGGCAGAATATTAATTGTAGGGTTAGTCGGTGCGGTCTGCAAAGTTTGGCCTTTAACAGATGTTAAGCAAGAGCCGGGAACTCCGCAAGCAGTAAGAGCAGCCCCACCGCTGAAGGTTACCTGCATGGTATTATTACTAGTATTCCACGGACTGTTAGGAGTAATAATCAACTCATTGCCTTTCCATTCAACATCTATCGCAGAAGTTGCAGAAACAGGAACAGCTATATTGTTTCTTAGAATAAGGCTAGCATCAATTTCGTCTGAGAATGTGAACACTATCTTATCGCTACCGGTTACAGTTCTTGTGTAGCTCACAAGTCTGAAATCGCTTGTTCTAGCACGAGTAGTCAATACTGTTGTTCCGGTGCTAACAGGGTTATTTGAATTAGCCTTAGGAATAGTAACGCTAGGTGTTATAGCAGGCGTAGCATAGAATATCGCATTATCAGTCTCATAGTTTAACACGGTAATAGTATATGCACTAGCAGTACCTGCCGGCAGATTATCAAAACGGAAATAACCGTTCTCATCCGCTGTAGTCTCAAATTGCTGTTCTATGAGATTAGATACTGCGGGTAGATCTGCGCGAACTTTAGCTCCGGCTGCAGGAGCTTGGTTGGTGTTAAAAGCATCGGTGTTATATAACACTGTACCGTCTATGCTACCGGTTTTAGGAGGCAAGGTAACGGTCCAAGCTGCATTGCCTGCAATATAGTAGCTCTGAACAAGAGCCTGGCTTTGAGAAATCTCAGTTGCAGTACCAACACCAGTTGCACTAGGCTGAGTAACCGTTGTAGTCGCTTTTATACCTACGTATCCCGGTTTTGATACCACAACTTCATAGTTACCGAACATAACATCATCATAGTAAGTTCTGCCGGCTGCGTCTGTGGAACGCCTGCCGTTGTTTAAAGTTAAAACAGAAACTTCGGCGCCATTAATGGGTGCTCCGGTTACTGCATCTATTACGCTAACACTCACGCTAGCGGTTGGACTTAAAGGGTCCGTGCGGCTGTCCGTAACGTCGCTACAGGCCAAAAGTAAGCCTGCTGCTATAATTGACGAAATTGCGAATTTTTTGATCATTGTTTACTCCAAGGAAGGGTTAATTGGTGAAAAAGTTGTAGGTTAAGCCAAGTTGGACATGCCAAGGATAGCCGTTGGTTAATTCAGCATATTCTCTTAATCCAAAATGACCTCTCACGCCCACTAAAACATCGCCCAAGGAATACCCCAAACCTGCTGTGATACCGTAAGAAACCGTATTTAATTTCTTTGTGTCAAACGACTCATCGCGATTCGCGTTGCCATCGTTCTCATTCAATAAGGTTGTTGTGGAGCTGAGCGCAAAACCAACTTGCGGGCCAACTTCTAAAAATAAATCAAGAGGCAATCCAAAACGAAGCAGAACAGGTATATCAATTGAATGAAGAGATACCTCAGCCTCACGAACATTTTTGAATCTCCAATCAAGCTCAATGCGCTTTGCGCTCTGTGTAGCATAAGAATACTGAAGTCCCGGAACCAGCAAGAAAGCATCTATCAGGTTAAGCTCGGTAACAACGCCTATGCCCAACTGCAAATTCGGCTTCAAGTTCATGTCTCTATTGTCTATTGTTATAGGCAAATGAGAACGGAAATTGGAAATACCGGCAGATACTCTTGCGCCAACCTTGATAAAATCACTTTTTGGGGCAGATACCTTAGGCATTTCAACCTCTTTTGGAGGTGGAGGAGGTGGTGGAGGCGGAGGCGGGGTGTAAACGATCGGTTCCGGTTCTGGTTCCGAAACGGATGGTGCGGCTTCCGAGCTAACTTCTGTTCCGGCTTCCGCAGAGTTTAACTCTTCTGCAAAAGCAAGTGTACCGATAAAAAGCACACTAACACATATCTTTTTAAATGAACTTTTCATTTTCTAAGTCACCTTTTTGAATATTTAAATTTAAATATAGAAATTTTCCAAAATAAAATCAAGCTGCACATTTGTTCAGTGTTTATTTGTGCAGGTATAAGAACCGCTGATTGCGATTCTGAACGCATGCCCTTTGTCTGAATCAGAATTGGCCAGAATTTGGAGAATTAACAGAATATGATTAGGGATGCCTTCAGGATTTTAGGATTTACAGGATTGTTGTGACACAACATTGTAGAGACGCAATGCATTGCGTCTCTGCGTATAAAACGTCAGAACCCCGATTTTCAGGATTCAAGGATTTACATGATTATTAAGCGCAGTGCTTTGAAAATCAAGGAAATCCCTAAATCAAGTGAATCACGGTTCAGACAATGGTTTTAGTCCTGAACACAGCGAACGGAGTACAGGTTAAACGTATTTTCGCTGCTCCTGCCCACATTGCTGTTATTGTAGTTCATGATCCGGTAGTAAGCGTTAAAACTGCCATCAGCAGTGCCGCTCCACCAAACGCCGTGGTCGCTGACACTGTGGAAGCCAGTACTGTTTTGGATACCGCCCGGGAGGGCTGAAAAGCCGAAGTCATCCGTGCCGCTGTTGTTGGCCCAGCCGCTCTCTGCCTTCAATTTATCACCTGCGCCTGTGAGGCCGTTAGTTCCGGTTCCGCCAACCGCTGTAGTCAGCGCAGTCCACTCTGCATCGCTTGGCAAGTGCCAGCCATCAGGGCAAACGTTTTGTGCATCATCCCAATCGTACAAGCGGCCATAGGTGACGCAATTTGATGTGTTATCATCGTAACAAGCACCAATATCATCGTCAGGGCCATCGTAATTCAAATTACGTGCCATCCAGACTTTTGTGCCTATCAAAACAGCTTCGTACTCAACGCCATCGCCATCTGTTGGCTTACCGGCTTTCAAGAATATGCCATTTGAACTCTTGCATTCATACACATCCGGATTGTAGGCATTTGGGTTAATACCGCATCTATCTACAATTTGACTGCTATTGTAGCACCGTTGAGTATCTAAGGTGTATTTAGTGCTTCCGCAGCAAGATTCGGTATCTAAGGTGTATATACCGTTTCCGCAGCAAGATTCATCATCAGGATTATATTCCAATGTTCCGCCGCATTTATTTCTTACTACGTCGCTGTAACAGAATTGGGCTGTAGTGAATTTATCGCCATCGCATAGAGGTGTGGGTGTTCCATCCAAACAGAACTCGTCTGCCGGATCATATTCAGTTTCAGCTGGGCCACACACGGACTTAACTTCGCCATCAATACACTTTTGCCCAGGTATCCACGTTGAATGGCCACCGCATAGATCTTCGAGCGTGGTTCCATTAAAACAAAATTCGACACTGGGATCAAATACCTTTGAGTCGCACTTCTCTATTACATTGCCATTACTGCAAAACTGAGTTGCTACTGTATATTTATTGGGGCTAGTGTTGTCACAGCAAGCTTCCCCTGCACCAGGTTGGGCTCCCTCTGATATTCCGCCGCATTTTCCCTTGACTTGATTATCAAGGCAGTACTCTTTTTCGTTGAATTTGGCGCCTCCGCATTTAGGCTCCTGTTTATTGTTAAGGCAGAATACGTCTGCGGTGAATTCACTGCCATTGCACTTTAGCTCGGGTGCTCCATCAAGGCAGAAATAACCTGCGGCGAGTGGCGCACCGGCACAAAGTTCTTCCGCACTAGAGCTACTACCATGAGGTCTAGAACTTGAACTGGGCTGTGGATCAGGATCGCTGCCACCACCGCTGGAACAGGAAAATGTCAATGTGAAAGCAAGCGAAGCGCCTGCAGCCAATAGAAAACGGGTTGTTTTCATATAAATACCTATAGTTTAATTCAACTACACTAAATATAGTAAAAAAAACACCATGATCGTCATTTTTGTGTAATACTGTCTGAACCGGGATTCACAGAATTTTCAGAATTAACGGAATTGGAGAAGAATTTTCACTTTTTTTGCATTTTTTGTCACTTTTTTCAAAAAAAATCTTTTAAAATGCGTCTAAGTAGTATGGACAAAAATAGGAGGTCTGTGTGGAAAAAACTGTTGACGAGTACAAAAACTCTACAGATAATGCTCTGGTGGAATTTGCAAAAGAAGTTTTAGCCAGCGACAAGAAGAATGCTACGCAAAAGCAATATGTTATAGGCGAAGTAACTACCAAAGCGGCGCAAGACATTGAAAGGCTTGTTGGCTTTGATGTTTCAAATTTCGAACATGTTATTGACGGCGGACACATTGGGCATATTGGCAAAAGGCACGGAGAGCATGGGGAGGCAGATCAAAGCATGAAAGATCCGGAGGATATAGGTCGTGTCAAATATGTATTGGATAACTACGATGATATTGAGATATCTGGGAGGCGAAATCGCCAATTCATAAATTCAGATGGAACTCTAGCTAAGGTGCTTATATACAAAAAACGTATAAATGGCAATTATTATGTGACAGAAGTTGTCGCTGATGCAAAGATCAAAAGGCTTAGGATTATTTCCATGCGAAAAAGTAAGGCAGAAACTGAACATGATAGCAACTATCCCGCAGTATTAACGTCCGAAACGCCCTCTGCCACTAATAATATACAAAATTCCACCACCCATGTCTGAACCGGAATTCACAGAATTTTCAGAATTAGCAGAATTACCAAAAGCACAATGCTATGAACCAATTCCACTCTTGGGAGGAGCGGTGGTTTACTTCTCTCGCTTCTCAAGCTCTTTTGCGTTTATTATAAGCATTTGCAGGCGGTTTTCTATGTTGGCAAAGCTCGTGTCCGGGTCGTAATCCAGGCTTAAAACTTGAATATGCGGGTATTCCGCTTTTACCGCCTTGGTCAAGCCTCGGCCAGAAATATGATTTGCAAGACAGGCAAAAGGCTGAACTATAACAAAACTGTTCACTCCATGTTCTGCCAAAGAAAGAATTTCACCCGGAATAAGCCAACCCTCACCCGTAATATAAGTCTTGTCAAGCATTCCGGTTTTTTCTATAATTTCTGCCATTTCATAACAAGTTGCATGATGCTCATAAAATTTGAATTTCTTAAAGAGCTTCTCAACATCATTCGACGCTTTTGAATAAAGCTTTGCCGAAACACCACCTATTAGCCAATTCACAAAAGGATGCGATATAAGCCCACGCCTTACCTTTTCCATTCTGACAAGCTCGCCAACTCTGAAAAAATCCAGCATTCCCGGCTGCACAACTTCCATGCCGTGCTCAAAAAGATACTCCTCAACAAAACCGTTCGCACTCGGATGATACTTCATCAAAATCTCGCCCAACACCGCAACTCTGGGCTTGCGAACAGACATATTAGCCTCTATATGATTAAATGCCTCAACCGCCTGCGCCAATTTTTTCATAGCACCACGAATGTTGCCCGCAGCTTCTGTCATGGTTTCTTTAATCCAGTAATTATAAACTCTCAGAGATTCGCCGTTGTTTTTTTCGTAAGGACGAACAGTGCGGAACATGATCTCTATGCAATCCATAATGGTCATGCCCCAAAGCATGTGCACACGAAAATCTATGCCTGCGGAAAAACCCGGATGCATATTTTTGTTATCCGTGCCCGTGGTTAAAATAGGCACATTCGGAAAACCTGCCTCGTCAAGGGCTTTGCGGCACATAACGGCATATTGGCCGGCACGACAGTTCTCGCAGTTCTTTGCCAAGCCCATGCACACTTCACTTTGATCTACATCCGGATGTTGCTCCAGCCAACGCAAGCCTTCGCCAATATTCACCTGCGCAGGGAAGCAAATATCGTTGTGCACGTATTTTTTGCCGAGCTCAAACGCCTTTTTGTCTGCCAAAGGCAAAAGCTCTGTTTTAAAGCCCTGCCGCTCCATAACCTTTGAGCACAAAAGGCTGAAAGCCGGACTTAAATTCGGGATCAGCACAATGCGTTTTTTTTTGTCTTCTTTTGTATAAGGCACCGAATAAAGAGGCATTATAGTCTTTTTATTATTAACAGCATGCGAGCGCCGAACTTTTACGGTTTCAATAAAACTTTTTATGCGAATGCTAACCGGCCCCCTAACATCGCCTTCGTCGAGTTTAAGCATTAGCAGTTCTTTTTCTGAGCGCTCATGCAAAATGCGCACCATTTCGTCTGAAAGGATAGCATCGTGACCGCAGCCAAAGCTAACTATTTGCACCAATTCTATGCTTGGGTCTTTTGTTGCCAAAAGCGTAGCTCCGAGCATTCTCATGTGGAATGAATTCAGAGCTTCCATTCTTGTGTTCGCAGGTATTTCCTGATCAAACACGCCGGGCAGGGCTTCCAGCGGCAAAACCGGTATTCCCATTTGCGTAAAGTGGTTTGCAACCAAATGGTTAACCAGAGGGTCAAGGTGGTAGGGCCTGCCGGCAACCACAACCGCAAATTCGCCTTTTGCCCTCACATTGTCTAAAATTTTTTGCCCTTCATGCTGCAAAGTATCTATATATATTTGCAGAGCGATTTCGCCTTCTGTAACAGCGGCATCTACAATCTTTTTTGGAATTTTCCAGTTTTTGCTGAACCAGTCTATGCACTGGCTTCGGCGTAAATCTTCCGTGTACCAGTGGAAAGTAGGTTGATCCACAGGAATTCCGTGTTTGCCTTCGGGGTCGTCTATGTTTCTGACAACAGGCGGCGTGCCTTGGACAACGGGGCAAACTGCAGTAGCTTTGAATTTTTTATGGTCGCTTGGAATGCCGAGCATGGAAGGCAGGAATATTCTATCGACTTTTTTCTTAACCAAATCCGCAACGTGCCCGTGCATAAGTTTTGCCGGAAAGCAAATAGTATCGCTGGGAACCGAGCGAAGCCCTTCTTCAAATAAATTATAGTCGCTTTGGCGGCTAACAATCACCTCAAGCCCAAGCGATGTAAAGAAGGCTTTCCAAAACGGAAGCGAAACAAAGAATTCCAAAGCCCGTGGAATGCCTATCGTTTTGACTGGCTGAGAGTTGATAGCTGAAAGTTTAAAGTGAACTTTTGAGTTGTAGCTTTTGATTAGGAGTTGGTTTGCTCTTTTTACCAAATCGGGAACCGAATTCATTTTGCGGTTGATTTCTGCCACTGCTTTTTTTGTTTCGGAGTCATCCGGACTGGCTATTACTTCGCCTCTTTCGCAACGGTTGCCGGTTACGTGGGTTCTGCCGTCGTTAAAAACAACGATTGTTCTGCTGCAATTATTGCTGCAAAACTGGCAAATTTGCCCCGGACGTTTTTCCCAGCCGAATTTCTCTATGGAATCCAAGCCGATGAATGTGGATTTAAGCATGAACCCTTCTCTCCAACGCCGCCAAATTTTCTCGCAGCCTTACCCTCTCAACTTCAACCCTCGGCGGAATGCTCGCTAAATTCTCACCGGGAAACGGTGTTGTGTCAGCTACTTCCAAACAATAATCCAAGCCTTCGTCAAAATTCTTTGCCGCAATTTTCAGCCATGCGGCGTAATCTTTATCGCCATCCCATTTTTCTACCTGCAAGGCAAACCAGTCGCCGTACATCTCCACCTCTTTCGCAAACATGTGCGGACGCTCAGGCGGCGTTAAATCCGGTATGCGACCGTAAATGTGGTCTATCATCTCTTGCATGGAATAGCTGCGATTAAACCAGGCAATGTTTGGGCCTGGGCAAATGGACTGCGGTGCGCTTTCTGCTTTTTCTCTTCCCCAGAAAATTAAACCGCTGTTACCCAAATGGTCGCAAATGCACTGCTTTGCATACACCGCTTTGCGCATAGCCTCTTTTTGCTCTTCGCTACTATCACTCTCTGCAATCTGCTTTAATTTGCGCTCCTGATAAAAACGGCTCGCTTTGCAAACAGGAGTTTCGCTGAATTCGGCGTTGTTCTGCAAAAATCCCTTAGTGCAAGGACTTCCGGGCTTGCCGAGTTCTATCTGCTTTTTATGCCATCGCTCGGAACCGGAATTTCTCAAATTGTTGAAATATATGTCAAGCGGAGAAGCGTCGCTCATGTAAAGATCAGCAATAGTCGCTTTGGCAAGTTGTTCCCTAGTCTCTTCGTCAACGGGAGAAACTTCCGGTACAAGCAAAAACGGGCTGCCCCAACCTGTGCCGTCTATGCCGTAATACTCACGCATTCTCAAATCTTCCGCATAATTGCCAATGCCGCCCTGCACCGTGATTTTCGGAGGCGGAGCCTCTTTTGCTGCGTCTGTGTTCAAACCTTTTGAATTGTAAAAATTCACAATCGTTTCTCTGAACTGATGCAAAAGCCCACGCTGTGAGCGAATTTCTTTTAATATTGTGGGCAACAAAAAGCCCTGGCTCGGAAAAGCGTGACCGCCGCAGTTTAAACCGGATTCAATTCTGTACTCGCTTACTTCCAAACCCTTGCGTGCCAAATATTTTCCCTGAATTAACGCAGAGCGAAAGTCAGAAGCTTTTATTATTATTCTCTTGCCTATTTCCCCAGTTGCGCTTCTGTAAAATTCCTTGAACTGCGCCATATAATTGTACAGGCTCTGATTTATGCCTGCGCTAAAAACTATCGCCGAATTTTTCAATGAAGATAACGCATAACCTTTCAATGCGCTTTTTGCATCCGACAATTCTTCGTTGGGTGGCAAGCGGTCCAGTTTAACCATTATGTTTACATCTATGGAACCTTCAACCATGCCGTGATTCAGGGTTGTTTCTATTTCTTTTTTCTCTTCTTCGGGAGCGTCTTTCATGCCCATTAATTTCAGATAAAGTGCTCTCAAAGGATGCCCGGTCGGGAGCATTTCAAAATATTTCGCCTTATCGTTTTTTGAAAAGAAAGGCTGTTTTTTTATCGCTTCAAAACGTATTTTCACAACTTCTGCCAGCGTGTTCAAATATGCTGTGATTCTCTTTGCCCTGCCGTCCGGCTCACGATTCGGAACAGGCTCGTATTCAAGTTTGTATTCTTCCGCATAAATTTTGCGGAATCTTTCCAAAAGCAAATCGTCAACCAAAGACACCACGGACGAAATTCCAA
>WQSZ01000036.1 GCA_009787645.1 Candidatus Fibrimonadales bacterium
CTGTCTCTTAGCTCTAGTTCCGATAATTATCGGCTGCGCTTCTGCTCCGCCAGCAATTTCACTTGAGGAATCTCTAGCATCCGCAAAATGTGCCAGCAATGAATTTCGCAGTTTTGGCGCAGGAGCAAGCGAAGCAGAGGCTTTGAGCATTGCCCGTTCTGCGCTTGCTCGGCAAATACACTCATCGGTAGCTGTGTTCGAAAAATATATGCAAAGCCAAATTGTTTCCGGCGACAGTGAGCATTTGAGTTCGGAGTATGTTTCTAAAACAGCAGTTGAGTCCATGTTGAGTAACGCCCACGATGCTCACGTGTTGCGTGTTGAACATAGAGCAAATGAAACCGGAATGGTTATTTGCATGAGCCGTGTTGATGCGGCTAAAGGCTTTGCAGAACGTCAAAGGCTTGTGGCGGATTCTTTGGAATTGGTTTCTCGCACATTGCCAAGCATTAAGCATCCCAAGCAAAAAAATGAAGCTTGGCACAGGACGCAAACGCTTTGGAACGAGTTTATGAGACTTCAAGGTATACTTGATGACTTTGGCGTGACAAGGGCAGAATTGTTTAGCTCTGTAAGTGAAATGCATTCAAAAACAAGAGAGGATTATAAAAATTATTGCCGAGAACAAAAAGTTTATTGGATCGATTCTGAGAATGAGTATTCCAACGTCGTTTTTGCAGAACTATCCAAAAAAATAACTATGGAAAAGTCCGTTTGCTTGACCGGCTTGAATCTGCGTTTTGGCAGTTCAGATAAATGTGCCTCTTCTGCTATGGGCATGGAATGTTCATTTGAGCCATCTCTATCAATAGAATCTTGCGATGGAGAATTGTACTCTCTATTAAAATCAAAAGGGCGGGTAGCAGGTTATGATACGCATAATAGAAGCAAAGCGAAAGAAAATCTAATTGCGAAATTGCCGTATGCGGCTTTTTTTAAGGAATGGGAAACAGAAATTAAAGGATGGCTGCCACGATGCATAGAATGATGCTTTTTCTCGTATTTTTTCTCGCTTTTAATGCTTATGGGCAACAAAAGCTGATTGCTATAATCAATACTGTAGATGATGATGAACCGCCAATAAAAGATTCTGATTTAAACCATTTGACAGATAGGCTACGTGCGATTGCCAACAAAACATTGCCACAAAGAAATTATGCTGTGATGACCCAGCAAAGCATACTTTCTCTTTTTGCCACGCCAGGAGATATGATGAGCAAGTGCAATGAGTTAGAGGGCTGCTTGGTTAAGATTGGCAGGGAAATAGCTGCTGATTATATTTGCCAAGGACGTATAGGGCGTTTTGACGGGAATTTAACTATTAAAGTTGAGCTTTACGAAAGCATCAGCGGAAATTTAGTGAGTTCATTTGCGGAAGGCTCTAAAAATATATCCGGTTTGCTTTCCATTTTAGACGAAAAAGCACCAGATATGTTTAGAAGAATGCTTGGAGTTTTTGGTTCGCCTTCTATTGTTAGGGGCATTAGCGACTTGGAAAGGGCTGTTGATTATCTATTGGATTTTGAAAAGCATTATTTGGTAAATTTGACAACTGATCCTGCTGGTGCATCGTTAAGTTTTAATGGACTTCCAAGTTCCAGTTGCGCTCAATCTCCATGCAAAGTGGAACTTCCAGATGGCAAAGTTCGCATAATTGCTGCATTGGAACAATATGAGATAGCAGATACAACGGTTTCTTTGGTCAGAAATAATCAGAGCGTAAGCATTAAATTGAAGCCAAATTTCGGAGTTCTTGAGATAAAGCCTGCATATTCTGATGGGCTGGGTAGAAACGAGCAATGGAATTTGACTATAAACGACAAAACAGTTTCTTCCATGGAGAACAGGTTATTGCCTAATAAATACAAAGTGAAACTCAGCCATAGGTGTTATGATGACATAAATTTTGAAGTTGGCATAAACAAGGGAAGTTACGAGGTTTTTGATATGTCCAAGTATATAAAGCCAAAGATTGGTGGTTTGGTTTTGAGCACGGAGCGAGACGGCGAGCCTTCCAGTGAGCCTGTTTTTGTGAATGGAAAGAATGTAGGAGAAACACCTTTCAGCGGTTCTGTTGCTTTGTGCGCAGATGTTGAACTGGGGCGGGAAAGAGTGAGCGCAAAAGTCAGGTTGAAGCATAATGAAACTGTGAGACATACGCAGAAGATGCCGGATAGCCGGGAGTGGTTGGCGAAGAAGGAGGAGGAAAGAAGAAGGGCGCAGGAGACGGAAGCTGAGAGGCGAAGGAGGGAAGCGGAAGAATATAGGGCTCGCCAGATTCAAGAAATGCTAGAAGATGTTGAGAGGAAGGCTAAACGCCCAATAAGGCTAGGATTGCGTTTAACAGCAGGAGGGACTTTCGGTGTAGGATTAAGCTCTGAATGGTTTGATGCTGCATACATAAAAGATTATGATATAGGAAAATCTGGTCAAGGAGGGCTTGGAGGATTTTTTGCGCTCGGATTAACATTGAACATTAGAATTACAGAGAAATGGGTGATTGCCACAGAGTCTAATTACAATTATTTTGGTCATTTTGATGTTTATAAAAAAGAAGATGACAATTATATTGCTGCTACAGTATCTAATCATACAATGAGTATCCCAGTTTTGCTTAGATTTCGGTCGCACGAACTTTATGCGGGTTATTATTTTGAAGCCGGATATCAATGGGGATTTCCGTTTTCTTCTAATGTGGAGCTGGAAGTTGATAATTCTAATGGCAAATTTACTGACAATAGAGATTTTTCGGAATTCAGAACGAAAAGAGATGAGGCTCTCGTCTTTGGACTTGGAATGTTCGGCCCGATTTCTCATAGCTTTGGATTAAGGTTCATTTACCATTTGACAAAATTGGATAAAGATGGCGTAGTAAAATCACCTACACTAATTGGTATTACTTATGCTTATAATATTTTTTGAATTTGCGCCATAGTGGTGCGAACCTAATCAAATTCTGTGTTCCCAAGGATTTGGCTGGAGAAATAAAAACAGGGAAAAACATAGGAGAAACACAATGAAAATCATATTTTCAAAACTCACTTTCGTGGCAATCTTTACGCTTGCTTTGGCATTCACTTATTCTTGTTCTGAAGGCAGTGGAAAAAACGAACTTAAACAATGCTTGGAAAAGTGTAACGACTATAGAAAGCTTGGAGGTGGTACAACCTTACTCATATCTGATTGCCAAAACAAATGTCATATGAAGCATTGAATGATGTAACTTGCACCACAACGGTGCGAACCAGTCAAGTCTTGTGTTCCCAAGGATTTGGCTGAGTGAATAAAAATCGGGAAGTGGAGATAGCTATATTTTTATGTTTAAAAAAACATTTATTTTGTTAGCAACAATGGTTGCTTTAGTTTGGGCTCAAGTTGATTGGAGCGCAAATAATATCACAATAACAACTGAAGCGGAGTTGAGAGAGTTGGCGCAGTGGGTTGAGTACGGGCATGATTTTAGCGGTAAAGTAATTGCACTCGGTGCAGATATTGAGCTTACAAGCGAGTGGAAACCGATTGGGAATGAAAAAAATAAGTTTAGAGGAACTTTTGATGGTAGTGGAAAATCCATATCGAATATTTCTGTATCGGGTGTTCAATATGCCGGTCTTTTTGGATATGTTGATAGAGGAGGGCAAATTAAAAATCTGATTGTTAATGTTGCTAATATAACTACGAAAGCAAGATATGAAACTTATGCAGGAGGGCTTGTTGGGTATTATGCTTCAGAGAACACAATAGAAAATTGTGGGGTAAATGTAAAAAATAGTGTTTATGCTAATTACTCTGGTGGTCTAGCTGGATATACAAAAGGAACGATAACAATTATCAATTCATATGCAATAGGTGATGTTTTTGGAAAACGACGTGGGCCAACGGATTCATTTTACTCTGGTGGTTTGGTGGGATATTCTCATTCTGAAATATTACGGCAAAGCAATGAAAGTTATTACCTCAATGAAATAGTAATTATCAATTCACACGCAACGGGTAATGTTTCTAATGGTATGGATAAGTATGATCGTGGTGCTTTAGGCTCTTTAGGTGGTTTGATAGGTTATGGGAATGTAACGATTACAGATTCGTATGCAACAGGTGATGTTTCTGGGTACTTATCTGGAGGTTTGGTCGGAAGTGGGCCTGCTGCAATTATCAATTCCTATGCAACAGGTAATGTTTCTGGGAGCTCTTGGTCTGGAGGTTTGGTTGGAGATGGAAAAGCAAGGATTATCAATTCGTATGCGACAGGTAATGTTTCTGGGGAGAATACATCTGGTGGTTTGGTCGGAAGTGGGACCGCAACAATTACCAATTCGTATGTGACAGGTAATGTTTCTGGGGAGAAATCTGGTGGTTTGGTCGGAAGTGGGACCGCAACAATTACCAATTCGTATGTGACAGGCAATGTTTTTGGGAAGAAATTTTCCGGCGGCTTGGTTGGAAGTTTATTGGGAACAAGTGGAACTGCAATTATAACTAATTGTTATGCTACCGGAAGTGTAAGCGGAAATAATATCGTTGGCGGTTTGGTTGGAGAAAATGGAGGTAAAATTCAAAATAGCTATGTTTTATCTGGTGCAGCGAATATGATAGTTGGAAATAACGAAGGTGGTACAATTAGTATGACATCTGGATTTAGGGGAGATGGACAAATGAAAGAGAAATCTACTTATAAAGATTGGGATTTTGTTGAGGCTTGGGAAATTAATTCAAATGAGAATAACGGGTTTCCGTATTTGTACGATGTTGGTAACATCGCAAAAACAAGGGAAGGAAAATATGAAACATATTATGAAAACGGAAATCTCTGGAAGACGGCAAACTTTAAAAATGGGAAACTAGATGGGAAATCGGAGATATATTATGAGAACGGAAAACTTGTGGAAACAAGAGATTACAAAGACGGCAGACTTATAGATGTAGAATATCATATTAAGTTTGTTGAAACAAAAAAACGAGAAGAAAAGAAGTCCGAAAAATCCCGTACAAAACAAGGTGCAGGCAGAAAACCTCGCGGAAAAGGGCAGCGGTAACTTAACTAGGAACATCATTTATGTTAAAAAAATCTCTTCTCCCTCTATTAATTTTCATCGTTTTAAGCTATGCTCAGCAACAGCAGTCTGTTGGCGTATTGCCAACTATTGGCAGCGAATATATTGATGTGGAAGAACTTGATATGCTAACCAAAAACCTGCGCACGGTTGCAGCAAATATTTTGCCAGGCAATGCTTTTATAGTTTTGACTCAAGAAACAGTTATGAGACGGCTCGGCGGAACGGAAGAGTATTTAAAGGTTTGCAGAGAAGGCGAGGGATGTATTCCCAGCCTAGGCAAAAAAGAATGTATTAAGTAATTCGAGGAACAAAATATGATGGTTATAACTACAACTGTATGTAATGAAACTTACTCTGTTGATAAAGATTAGATTACACCACCACAGTTGAGATTTGCAACTTAAAAGGCAACATAATCAGTAAATAAAATTTCAGTAGCGGAGTTTATGCGGTATCGCTAGAACATTTGTCTAAGGGGATGTATATTGTGAACGTGAAGTTTGGTGGTGAGAAACGAGTTTTGCGGGTGGTGGTGAGGTAAAACGTCAGAACCATGATTCGCCTGATTAAGGGATTAACATGAGAAAATCAAGTAAATCCTTAAATCAAGTAAATCGAGGTTCAGACGTTTTAAAAATGTAAACATTTGTTTGCAATACGCTCGCCTCGCAAGGGCGAGTTTTTTCATTTATAGGAGGAAAAAGTGGAGCAAAAAGAAAAGAAAGGCGAAATTGTGCTGTATCAGCCAGATGAAGTGCTAAAAATAGAAGCGTGATTGGAAAATGATAGTGTTTGGTTAACTCAAGAGCAAATCGCAACATTATTTGGCGTGGATAGAACGGTTATTTCAAAACATTTAAAAAATATTTTCCAGTCGGGTGAATTACTTGAAAATAGCATATGTGCAATTTTTGCACACATGGGTAATTGGATGCTATTCTTTCTGTTGGCTATAGAGTAAATTCAGCTAATGCAACAAAACACACGACCGCTTTCTAATAATAGACAAAGGCGAAGCCGTGTATCATATTGGAGCATCGCTAAAAGATTTGGGGAAAAAGTGGTTTGCTTTTTCCAAAATTAACAAAGATTCGGTAGCAAATATAATCCTCACACAACCTGTCGCCAGTCGGGCACTTCGTATTTGCCGTCCATAGGCACAACCGCTTTCCAGCCGCTTGAGCCATCTGTGTTATCCCAAGGCAATTTAGGAATAACAACGCTGTCGCTTCCTAGGCAGTATGGCGGTAAAATTTCTGCATTGCGATTTATTTGATCTCTTGTTATAAAATGATCGGGGTGCAAGAACTCGCACAGTTTTTTGTCTTTTGGCCCAAGCTCAATTCTATAGGTTGTAATTCCGGTTAAGTCACCGTCGCTTATGGTTTTTATATTTTGATTTATTGTTTTTTGCCACTCCACAAGATATTTATCTTGCTGATTTTCGTCCATTCCTTGAGTGTTTAGCCATGCTTGAAGCTCTGCAAAGTTTGGTTTTTTTTCCGCTAAAGAATCTGCAACGGGCCTAAGCGTAGCGGAATATTTGCCGGAAAGCGCAATTTTTGAAAGCTCCTCGGTGTCTCTTTCCCTGTTGCTTTTGTGAACCACCATGTAAAATCCGATGCCTGCTAAAATAGCCGTGGTGACCAAGATTGCCACTATAACACCTATTACCAATTCTCCGCTACTCATGCACAAAAGTTCCTATTCCGCTCTCTGTTAAAGAATTTATAAAATTTCCTTTGTCAAGTTTAAACACAAAGACCGGCAACTTATGCTCTCTGGCCAAAGCCACGGCTGCTGTGTCCATAACGGCCAGATTTCTTTTCAAAATTTCTTCGTAGGTTATATCATCAAATTTTACGGCGGTTTTGTATTTCACAGGGTCTGCGGAGTAGATGCCGTCAACTTTGGTAGCTTTCATCACAACATCGCACTCGCTTTCCACAGCCCTTAAAACTGCGGCGGTATCCGTTGTGAAAAACGGGTTGCCTGTACCTGCGGCAAAGAGAACCACAATGCCTTTTTCCATGAGTCTTATCGCTTTTCTGCGATCAAAGGAGTTGCAAAGCGGTTCCATTTTCACTGCGCTCATAACCTCGGCACGTTGCCCTTGTTTTTCAAGTGCGTCTTGCATGGCAATGGCGTTCATAACTGTGGCAAGCATTCCCATGGCATCGCCTGCAGCACGATTCATGCCGCCTGCGCTGGCTGAAACTCCTCTTACAAAGTTCCCACCTCCTATCACAAGCCCAATTTGAGCTCCGGCTTTAACCGAATTTGCGATTTCTGCGGCAACCCACTCAATTGTTGAGCTGTCTATGCCGTGCCCGGAACCACCAGCCAAGGCTTCACCGCTAAGTTTCAAAAGACATCTGCGAAATTTAAGCATAAAGCTTCCCAGCGGATTTGAACCGCCGACCTGCTGATTACGAATCAGCTGCTCTACCAACTGAGCTAGAGAAGCGTCGTGGGGTAAATGTAGAAAATTTTTGGAATGGCGTTTTCCGCTAACCCTTGATTTTCTACATTACGCACATCAACCCTACATAGGAGACTTATTATGCGTAAATTTTCAACATTGGCAATGCTAGCGGTAGTGCTGCTATTGCCTGTAGTTACCCATGCTGAATTTATCATCAATGACAAAGACGGCTGGACAAACCTTAGAAAAGAACCCAATGCGAAATCGAACATTGTAGGGAAGGTTCTCAAACATCATGTTTTTAGCACAACGATTTCTTGTGGCGACGACACTCCTACTGGCAATTGGCAAGCCGTTGATGTTGTCGGTGTTGGAAGCGGGTATATTTTTAAGAATAATATTACTAGTATTTACTCACTTCCTTTGATTGTAAGTGGGAGAGATGATGATGATGATGGAAAACCTAGCCTTATTACCGCAAAAAAAGACAACATAACAGTAACTATGAAAATAGTCGGTTCTGGTTATATGAATAGAGGCGCTGAGGAAATAATTCTAATAAATGGTGGAAAAAAGCTTGTTATACAGCAAGGGAAGTCCAGTATACGCTATTTTAGCTTGTATGCAGGCAATGATGGAACGTTATATTTACAAACATCAAATTTGAGTGATGGTGAACATGTGGTAGGCTGGTATTCCATTGTAAACGGCAAAATAGTATTTTCCGCATCATGGGGCACAGGTTGTTAAAGCATTCAACCGGCAAAAAAATCCGGGCTAGGAAGGGTTAGCGGAAAACATATTTACTAAATTGTAGCCACGTATGCGATTTCGCACTCTGGTGTTCTCTATTCTAATCCCCATTCTTTTGGCTCATGGGACTGAGACTTCTATTTCACGATATGCACGCTCCGAATACGGTATGCTAGCCAAAGAATACGATATGGAAGGGGGCAGGGCTTACTGGATTGACGGGATTTCAATTTTGGGACTGCCGGATGCCGGAGCAGATATCATGGGCTTTTCGGAACCGGCGAAAAGGTTGCCGTTGGGATTTTCCGGGCTTTATGCGCCGCCACCTGTTTATGAACGCTACGGACTGTCTTTGAATGCGAATAATGGAAATTTAATTTTTAAGGAAAATTTCAATCCTGTGGATACACCGATTACAAAGTTGCTATGGGAGCGCTACGGGCTTGATGGCAATGCATTTACTCTGAATTTCAACAGGCTGCTTTTGGATAGCGTGGTGTTTTCTTTGGGCTTAGCTTCGCACTCCACTTCAAAAAGCGGTTATTTTAGTTACTCTGATGTGGTACAGCAACTTTATACCGGTTCGCTAAAAAGAGATTCAAGCAATGTTGTGCTTGGCGGCAGAAACTTGGCTTACAATACAATACATTTTGTTCCGGCTGTTACATGGATTTTCCCACGTTCAAGCTTAACAGCGCAGATGAGCCATTTATATCTGAATAATGATGATGCTACCAGAGACCTTGTGCTAAAAAATGATATTGATTATTCGGTTACATTTTTGCAGGCTCCGTATAATATAAAAGGCAATGCAAGTTTTTACAGGGTTCTTTGGAATTACAACTTTTTGCCGAATTGGCATCTCAGCTTGTCGCATCGCTTAGCAGACACGGATATAGATGGTGAATACACTGCGCAAACAGGCGAAGCATCGCTAACGCATAAAACATTTTTGAATCCTTATGTGAAAATAAATTACGAATATTTGAGAAATAAAGATTCCTCGCTTTACCAAGACAGACAGTTGGTTTTGCTCGGCATAAATGATACATTGTGGAATGTAGCATTCAGAGGGCAATCGGGTTTGCAGAGAAACGCTTCTGCTTTTGATTCTGAAGATTTGGCTCCTGCATTGCATTTGGGGTTGACTTTGTTTTTGCCGTGGCATTTGCAATTTAGCAGCGATTATCAAAAAGATACACGATTCCCGGATATGCATGAAACTCATGTTGCGAGAGAGGGAAGAATAACTTCTCCGAATGCGAATTTAAAACCGGAAAAAAGGCAAAGACTTGAAACGAACCTGGAGTATAGGCTGAGCAAACATTTTTTCTATGCTGCCGGATATCGCTATGAAAAAGCTGAAAATGCGATAAAACCGTTTTGGGCAGTTCCAAGATTGAAAATGGCAGAATCTATTGCGGCAGATTCCGCATTTATGTGGTTTAACGCAGCAGTTGCGGAAAATGACATGCTTTTCTGGAGAATGGGTTTCGAGCTTGGGAACTGGCGTTTTTATGCAGAGCAGGGAAAAAGTATTTTGCGCACACCTATGTTTGATGTTCCTTCACGTTATTACAAAGGTGTCATTTACTGGAGTAATCGTTTTGTAGAAGACAGGTTGAAAGTTTCATGTCAGTTTGACGCAGATTGGTTTGGAAACAGATGGGATTATGGATTGAAAAATGACAGCACTGCCGTTCCCATTCCGTTGAAAAAATATCTTTCGCTGAATTTCAGAAGCACCATGCAAATACAGGATTTTATTCTTTACATGAAAATTGAAAATATGAACCATAGCTTGATGGAACCCGAGATTGGCTACACGCCGCCCGGCATAAGATTTGCGTATGGAATAAACTGGGAACTGGGGGATTAAATGCGTTTAGACAAATATTTGCAATCACAATATCCTGAATATTCTCGCACGGATTTGCAAAAAATAATTGCAGACGGCAAAGTTTTGTTAAATGGAAAACCGTTGCAGAAAAATTTCAATGTGCCGGAAAACACAGAGTTGGAAATTCTGCAAATGCCGGAGAAAAAGGAAAGTTTTTTAGAGCCTGAAAATATACCGCTAAACATAATTTTTGAAGATGAGCATTTAGCTGTGATAAACAAACCACGCAACATGGTGATGCATCCGGGCAATGGCATTAGCAAGGGAACTTTGGCTGCCGGCTTGCTGTGGCATTTCAAAGAAGGTCTCTCAAAAATAAACGGCCCGTTGCGCCCGGGAATTTTGCACCGCTTGGACAAAGATACTCCGGGCCTGCTGGTTGTGGCAAAAACGGATTTAGCTCACAGAGAATTGACCAGGCAGCTTGAAGAGCGAACTTTAGAGCGAACCTACAAGGCAATAATCTGGGGAATTTTGCGAGACCGTGAAGGTACTATTGATGCGCCAATGACCCGTGACCAGAGAAATCGCTTGAAAATGGCAGTGCAAAAAAATGCAAAAATCGCAATCACAAACTATAAAACTCTTGAAACATTTTCCATAGCCTCTTTGGTAGAATTCAAATTGGACACAGGCAGAACTCATCAAATTCGTGTTCATGCACGTTATCTTGGAAATCCCGTTGTTGGCGATCCTATTTACGATGGCAGAGAGGAGAGCGCAAAAAGAATAGACACAATTTATCAGCCCATAGCAGAATCGCTTTTGAAAATTGCCCCTGCCCAGCTTTTGCAGTCATACAAAATAAAGTTCAAGCATCCGAAAACAAAAAAAACAATGGAATTTAAAATAGAAGAAGATGAGCCTCAAAAAAGCGCTTTGGAATTATTGCGCCACAATGCTGATGGTACCGGGATTCCAATGCAACTCTTCACGCCACCGCAAATATTTGCCAATCCCGATGATGTTGAATTGCCGCTTGAATACGACGACGATGATGATGAATATACGATTCGCCCAACCCGTGCGGAGCGTTATGCTGCGACAAAGATAAAACGAGCTTTGAAAAAAGAGCGTGAACTTTTGCGGTTAAAGGAAAAGGCTGAGAAGAAAGGCATTGAATGGGTAGAGCCGGGAAAGGAGAGTCACAGGCTGGATTGAAATCTGTTGTGAAACCAGCCGTACCATTTTTCCGGTCTTTTTAAAATCAAATGTTCAAGCCAGGAATGGTAATACGCATAAAAATCATCTGCCGAAATTTTTTCCACGAGCAGGGTGTCGTCTCGCAAGCATCCGCAGAATATTGGCGTGTTTGGCCTGTGTTCCAAAATAAAAGCAGGCAACGGATTGCAATGAGTTTCAACGCCTAAAAATTCTCCTATGCAGTCTGAGCGCCCACGCTGGTCTGCGAGTATTGCGAATAAACCGCCGTCGTCTATGAATTCAAGCAAGCGCTGAGAGTCAACTTTTTTCGCATAGCATTTTCCTTTGAAAGACCTTTTTTTTTGCAGCCATTTGTTAAAAATAGCAGGCTTTTGTTCCTGTGCGGCGGCGATGAGCGGCAGTCCGAACTCGGCGAGCTTATAGCCGAGAAGCTCAT
This sequence comes from Candidatus Fibrimonadales bacterium, assembly GCA_009787645.1. Taxonomy (GTDB): domain Bacteria; phylum Fibrobacterota; class Fibrobacteria; order Fibrobacterales; family Fibrobacteraceae; genus Fibrimonas. Next base: position 11,736 of record WQSZ01000036.1, read on the forward strand.
GGTTTCCGTAATGAGCCGTGAGAAAGATGCCGCCATGTTTCATGGCATTCAAAACAGGCATGGATTTTGTAGGTACATCAATTTTTCGCTTTGCCGGATTGCAAAAGACAAAGTCAAGAATATCATTAAACATATTTTTGAGAACAACCCCGTATTGCGGCTGTTCTACCCCCATTCGTTCAAAAAATGGTTTAGTTAAGCTAAGATTCTTGGAGAAAACTGATTTTTTCCACACGGTTAGAAAATAGAAATAATTTGACCCCACAATTGCATAAATTCCGGTTTTCCCTGCCCAGCCCTGTTTGCGGGGCTTGTGGAAGGCAAATAAATGGAATTTTGCCCGGCTTCTTTTGCGCACAGTTTTTGAAACAATTCGGTAGCCTTTTTGCCATTGGTGAATATTGCGCAAATTTGGCTTTTTGCGAGGATTGGCTGGAATTTGTTTGGCACGGGGTTCCGTATTGTGCTATCGTCTGCGCCGTTTATTTCGCATGAGTGCAGCACGTCCCAGAGCGCCAGATTGCGTTCAAGGATAAAGTTGCGTTTTGATTCGGGATCTGGGGCTGGTGGTTTGCAGTTGAAGAGTTCTGATAAGGTTTTCCAGAATCTGTTTTGTGGGTGTCCGTAGTAGAAGTTTGCTCTGGATGCAGGCGATGGAAAAGAACCCAGAATCAGGACACGGGATTGTGCGTTGAAGATTGGTGGGAATGGGTGGGTTATGGGGGGAGGCATGGAGGGGAATTTAGAAACCTATACAAGCTAGCAAGGCTAACTCCAAGCGTTTTGGCGGTTTCCTTTTCCCACAAAAAATCTGTTTTTGAGCGAAATTCGCCTATTATTCTCCTTCATTGACAAATCTCATTATTTTTTCTATATTTCAATATACGAGGAAAGCTGAAAATCGGGTAAAAGAGTAAGCAAAAAACAAGAGGTTTATTATGAAAACAAACTTTTTCTCTTTGGCAATGTTGGTTAGCTTACTGGCATTTGGATTCAGTCTCACATCTTGCGGCCCATCAAAAGCTGTATTAGCAATACAAGCGGCGGCTTCTATTGAGGAAGTTCAAGGGCTTGAAAATAAACTGATATGGTTACAGGCAAATGCGAAACCAGACGGCAATTATGTCATTGAAATAGAGGCTGATGAACAAATTACCAGTTCCGTTGAACAGCTTAGAGGCACCATAACTCTAAGAGGTGTTGGTGCAAATAGAACAATTTCATACGCCCGTGCGAGTATGTTTAGCAAATGCCCGCATTCAATGTTTAGTGTTCACTCTGGTACTACCTTGATTCTGGATAATAATATTACCCTCAAACCAGAATCGTGTTCTAGTTCTATGGTATTAGTTTCGATTCGGCAAAGAGGAACTTTTGTGATGAATGATGGTTCGGCTATTACTGGCGGTCGTAGCAAAGGAGGCGGAGGCGGAGTAGTTGTCGGCAGAAGCGGCACCTTTCTTATGAAAGGCGGAACTATATCCGGCAATACAAATTACCGAGGTTATATAAAGGATGCCGGATTTGGAAAATATTATGTGCATATAAGGGGAACAGCTTTTGGTGGCGGCGGAGTATGGGTGGATCCTACCGGAACATTTATCAAAACCGGAGGCACAATTGCAAACAATTCGGTAGAGGATATTAGATCCGAACTCACTTTCAGAAATGAAAAGGGAGATTTGGAAATAAGAATACCAGCCAATGTTCCGGAAATGGATAGGGATAAGTTTATACAAGAGCAAGGATATATATCAGTCAATGGTTTCGGTAGCCAAATATACTTTGAAGGCGAAAATCCAAAAGCAATAGACAACTCTGTTGGGTCAGATATGAATTTTCATTTCAGTAACGGCGTCTTCAGCGAAGGCAAACAAGTTCCATCTGATGTGCCTGTGGAAACTCAGGAAGAGGATGAGCCGTAGGAATTTTTATAAGTTTGGCAATGATGTTGCCAAATTAGAAAATTATTAAAGAATACATCCGCAGAGAACATTACGGATTGTGAAAAATTTTTCTAAATTTAATAAATGCTGAAATATATATTTGGAAATGCGACTGCTGAGAAGGTTTTGCTCCATGTTTACCACTATGGTAGCGTACATTCTGCTGCCATAGCAGAAGATTACAAAACCAGCGTAACTCCGATTACCAACCAACTAGAACGCTTTGAAAAGGCAAATATCCTAGTGTCCAAAGCAGTGGGCAGAGCCAGATTATTTTCGTTTAATTTAAAATCTCCTTTTGTAAAACCAATCAGAGAATTACTAAAAATAACCTATGAATCCATTCCTCTAAAAGAAAGGGAAACTATTTTCAAAACCAGACGAAGGCCAAGGCAAAAAGGAAAACCCGTAATCTATGGAATTTAGCACCTGCACTGAACAGGAATTGTGGCAATATGTGGCATCAGAACTGAGCAAAGCTGGTATAGAGACTGTACTTGTGGGCGGTGCGGTAGTTGCGGTTTATTCAAAAGGGGTTTATCGTTCCGGAGATTTGGATATTGTAGTTAACAGTTACATTCAAAACGATAAATTAATTGCAAAAATCATGCAAAATATTGGTTTTATAAAAGAAGGCAGGCATTGGAAAAGAAATGACTGCAAGCATCTTTTTATAGAGTTTATAAAACCGCCAATAGCCATAGGCAATGATTATGAAATTAAACCGAATAAGATGTTGGT
>WQSZ01000037.1 GCA_009787645.1 Candidatus Fibrimonadales bacterium
TTGCTAAAAGTCGGTGAAATAAAGCCGCCAAAAGCTTGCAAAGTTTATAAACACGTGATTGGCGGAATGCTGGTTCAAGACAGAGATGTTGAAGTTTGGGAAAAATTTCAGTGTGTGACCAAAGCGCAATTCCCAAAAGAAAAACAGGAACTCTCAAAATTTTCATGGCTGGTTTGCAAACACACAAAATCAAATGCAATAGTGATGTGCTACGAATACAAAGCCGGATATTTCATGATTTTGGGCATGGGGCCAGGGCAACCCAACCGCATAGATTCAAACCTTCGCCTGTGCCAGCCAAGAGTGGCAGACAATATCAAGCGCATGAACTTAAACGAAAGCGCATGGGGCGAACTGGTTCTTGCCTCCGATGCTTTTTTCCCATTCGCAGACAACATAGACGCCTCTGCATCTGCCGGAATCAAATACATAATTCAGCCCGGTGGCTCCAAAAAAGACAACGAGGTTATAGAAGCATGCGATAAAAACGGCATTGCAATGGCATTTACAGGAACGAGGCACTTTAGACATTAACGGGAACAAGTTTTTTAGACATTAGAATTTTCTAAATTCTTATGCTATGAAATCTATTAAACTCTCGTTGTTCTTTTTACTGGTTTTCTTCGCAATATTTACTGCGTGCGGAAAACCATCTGCTGATGCCAAAGCTTCAAGTGATTTTTACGAAGAAGTTGCGCGTTTGAATAAAGTCCTCTCGGAAATAAATCTGAAATATGTGGAAGAGGTGGACCCTAATGAAGTAACAAAAGCTGCCATAAACGGAATACGCTCAGTGCTGGATCCTAACACTGCAGTTCTTGATCCGAAGATGAATGATGATTTGAAACGTGCAACGGAAGGGGAATTCGGCGGCATAGGCATACAGATAGGCGTGAGAGGCAATCAGAAAACCGTTATTTCTCCTATGCTGGGTACTCCGGCTTACAGGCTTGGCTTAAAGGCCGGCGATATAATAACCCACATAGACGGCAAACAGACAAAAGACTTGACCCTTGATGAAGTGGTTGATAAACTGCGTGGAAAGCCCGGAACAGATGTCACTGTGACAATAGCTCGTGAAGGAACTGCCGCATCTTTTGATGTTACAATCACAAGAGCGAAAATCGTGATACATGCCGTTCCTTATGCCGGCATGCTGGATAAGGAGATAGGTTATATTCAACTTGCGACTTTCAGCCTGAAAACGGCGAGCGAATTGGAAGAGGCTATAAACAAACTTAAAAAACAGGGCATGAAAAAACTGGTATTGGATTTGCGCTACAATCCGGGTGGGCTTTTAAATCAGGCGATAGAGGTAACCGAATTATTTTTGAAAAAAGGAAACCGCATAGTCAGTGCTAAGGGTCGTATTATAAATACGGAAAGTAATGCCTCTAAAAACGGCATAATGAGCGATGATACTCATATCGCAGTGCTTGTAAACCAGGGGACGGCGAGTGCGGCGGAAATTGTTTCGGGTGCTTTGCAAGATTGGGATAGAGCCGTAGTTGTTGGTAAAACCACATTCGGCAAAGGAAGCGTTCAGACTGTTTTTCCATTGAGCGGCCAAGGCAATCCGTTGCAGCGTCTCACTTCTTTTATGGACGATGATGGCTACGCACTGAAACTCACAACGGCTTTTTATTATTTGCCGTTTGGACGTCGCATTAACAAACCGGAGATGGAGATAAAAGGGCAGGGCTTGCGTGCCAGTGAAGAATCGGAAGATGCGGACTCATTAGCAAAAGACACCGCTGCGCGAGACACACAGGTTTATCATACTGTTGGCGGCAGAAAAATGTATGGCGGCGGCGGCATAACTCCCGATGTTGAAATTGAGGCAAAGGCCATTCCGTGGATTGCCCAGATTAAGGAGAGAATGTCTTTGTATTTCCGCTTTGCCGTTAAATATCGTTCTCAAATCGGCGATGCTGCTGCTGCGAAGATAGACTCCACCTGGCAAGTTCCGGATTCTCTGTTTAATGCCTTCATAGCGTTTTGCGCAACAGACACAAATTTCACAAAGATAAAGAGCAACGCTCAAACATTGACGGATGCTACTGAAGAGGCGTTGATAAAAGAGCAGAATATTTTGCTCGGTGATTCATCAAAGGTTTTGAAAGATACTTTAATCGCAGCGGCAATATCTAATTTACGCAAGGCTTTGACAAAACAAAATGAAGCTCAAGCCATTGAGATAAAAAATTACAGTTTGAATGCCATTAAAAGAGAGTTGATATCCGCTGCACAGGGAGAAGAAGCATACCTTGCCTGGAGGCTTAGAGACGATATTCAGTTAAAAGAAGCTTTGAAATATCTGCATAATGATGCGCTTTATAAAAGCAAAATGAAGGCACCTCCGAAAGAGGCTCAGAAAACTACGAAGAAATGACAAATGATTCAATGATAGCGGAGCCGTTAGGCAGGTTTGTACGTCGGGGATTTGGCGGCGCAACGCGTTATGTTGTATTTATTTTGGAAGCTCTTAGGAATGTTTTTGCTGCGGTGCAGTGCCATCATTTAACTGTTGAACAGATGCATCGCATTGGGATAACAAGTATTCCTCTGGTAGCAACAACTTCTATTTTCACAGGCAGCATAATGAGTTGGCAGTTGGCTTATCAGTTTGCGGATATGATTCCCTTGACTTATGTAGGCATGGCAGTTGGAAAATCCGTTATGACCGAGTTGGCTCCGATTTTAACCGCTATGGTTTTGGCTGGTCGCGTGGGAGCTTCCATGTGTTCCGAGCTGGGAACAATGGCGGTGACAGAGCAATTGGATGCCTACAATGTTTTGGGCATGAATCCGTATAAATTTTTGATAGTTCCCCGCATTACTGCCGCAGTTATAATGCTTCCGATTTTGACAATTCTGAGCATTTTTGTGGGGCTTTTGGGTGGGTATGTGGTTGCCTATATATATAAGGATGTGTCTTTTCACATGTTCTTTTCTGGGGTTAGAATAAGTTATAAGGATTGGGATTTTGCCGTTGGCTTGATCAAAGCGGCGTTATTCGGATATTTCATCTCCGGTTATGCCTGTTATTTTGGCTATTACACCATAAATGGCGCAGAAGGTGTTGGCAAGAGCACAAAAGCAACGGTTGTGTTCAGCATGACCTCTATTTTGATAGGCGGCTTTGCGCTGTCTAAGATATTGTTGATATAATCACAAATCACACACCAAAATTGTCACGTCATCTACAAGATCTTTCCCGGCGCAGAAAACTTCGACGTCTTTTAGCAGAGTTTGCACAAAATCCTTGCAGGTTTTATCTATGGAACTTTGCATAAAGTCGTAAATGCGTTTGTGGGTGAACTGATCCTTTTCGGAATTCATCGCCTCGTTTATTCCGTCTGTGTAAATATTCAAGCGATATTCGTCGTCAAGTTTTAGAGTGGTATCTTTTACGGTAATGTTAGGCATTACTCCTATAAACAAACCTGTTGATTTTAACAACTCTATCTCTTTGGTTTTTTTATTCATTATGGGCATAGGATTGTGCCCCGCATTTGTGTATATGAATTCCCTTGTATTTTTTTTCCAGATGGCATAAAAAACCGTTATGAATTTTCCGCTGTCCACTTCGCTGACTAAAGTGTTGTTTATGTTTTTCAATGTCTCTGCCGGGCTCACCACATTTAACGGCGAAGACTTTAGCATTATTTTGAACATGCTCATTAGCATGGCTGCTGCGGTTCCGTGCCCGGATACATCGGCTATAACAATGCCTACAGCATCGTTGCTCAGTTCAAAGCAGTCGTAATAATCTCCGCCAACTTCAAGGTTAGCTTTATACTCAGCGAATATATCTACAAAGCCGTCCGGGAAGCTTGACGGCAAAAGCTGTTGCTGAATTACGCGCGCTTGCTGCAAATCGGATTTTAGCAGGCAATGGGCTTTTTGCAATTCTTCATAAGCTCTAAAGGTTTCTATGAGCAAGCCTGCATGCGCAACAGCGGCATAAATCATCGCCGTGTCTTCGCCGGTTATCGGCTCATGGTCGGTTAAGTCCAGCCAGAGCAGCCCTTCACATTTGAACTGGGTGCATTTTACGCATGAACGTCTTTTTTCATTTTCCGAAGTGGCTTTTGTTGCGAGGCCGGCATCCAGGTTTGTCCAGCAGTAAAGGTTTTCCGATTCGTAGCATGGGCATGTTGTCTTTTTGCAGTCTTTGGTTTTCCAGCATTCGTCAATTACTCTTTTGAGCAGAGGAAAAACTATGTAAGATTTGCTTCCCAGCATTGAAAATGCATCGTATTCTTGAACCGGATCTGCCAGTATGTGTTTGTTGCAGAAAATAGCATCGGCATATTCGCCGGCCATAAAGTCTATTTCTGCGTGAAAATCTTTTAATATTTCTTCGTCAAACCCCAAGCTTTGCAACGGTTTCAGGCAAAAACGCTCGGTATCTATGCCCAAAATCATAATTTTTTCATAACCGGCCAAATCTCTGAACCCAAGGCATAATCCGTTGAACACTTCTTCTATGTTCTGCGCCTGTGCGGTAATTTTTCCGATTTCGCTGGAAGTGGAATAGGCGAGCAATTGCTTACGCAATGTTTCGGTAAGGCCAAAAGGTTCATCGCTTTCCATATAAAAGAAAAATTAGAAAAAATTAAAAACTCCACCGCCATCCGATATAGCCCGGTACGGCAGCCGGTGCATTATTGTTGGAATTCCTGTGTAGCCTAGGTACCACCCATCCGGCAAAAGAGCCTACCAGCGCACCGACTAAAACATCGCTGGGATAATGTTTGCCGCCTGCAATTCGCAAAACACCTATCATCGTTGCAACCGAAAGCGCGCTGCCCCAAACCCATGGCGAATAACTTGACCCCGGATAAGCATCGCTAAACCAAACACCTGTGAAAACTGCAATCGCAAAAGCCGCAGATGCATGGCCCGAATAAAAAGAACCGTAAGACGAAGGATTCTCTCGCTCTTTGCCACCTTCAGATCCCAGCATAAATGGACGTGGCCAAACTTTCATGGAACGTACCATAAGCTGCAAGCCACCTTGCAAAGCTAAAACCTCGTAAAGCAGCAATGTATGCGTGGCAAAATCCTGATTTATCCCAAAAACCAGCGGCAAAGCTCCGGCAACCATAAAAATATTTGAGGCAAAAATAGCCGGCTCATTCCAGGTACCGGCAAAAGGCCTGTCCCAAGGCAACAGATCATTGCGGTCATAAGGTCTATCGTCCGGGGTCATAGCATTCAAACGATACAACCCAAACGCAAGCACGGAGGTAGCTCCTATCGCAAGCGGCACATCAAGCTTGACGCTGGCCTTATACGGATATTCCGCTCGTACTGCGGTTAACAGCAATAAGATGGCTATAAAGAAATGAGGCATGCGGTGTTTAATATATAAACAATTTTTCTATATTATTCCGCCATGAACGAAACAAAACCTAATTCGAACAACAACGTTTCCCATAATTCAGGTGATGCGTTGATGGAATATTTAAAGGAAGATTTTTTTCCCAAACACGGAACAAAAGTCGTAATTGCCCTGTGCATTGTGGCAATAGGCATTTTTGCCTTTGCGCAAAATCTCAAAGCTTCTTCCGACAAAGAAATTGCTATGGCAGAAGAACTCGGCAAAGGATTGAGCTATATGTATGCCGGTAAAACGGATTCTGCGCTCGCAGTCTTTGAAGGCGCAATAAATGGCGGCACGCTTAAAGGATTGTCATTGGCAAAAGCTGCGCTTTTGTCCGGCAACATTCACCTGCAAAGTCTTAGCCTAGATAACGCAGAGGCTCTGTACAAGCAGGCCATTTCTAATGCCTCAGGCGTGGAAATAATATCATCTGCTGCCGAGCATGGGCTTGCGGTAGTGGCTATGGAGCGGCAAAACTACTCGGAAGCTATCGCTCTTTTAAACGCATTCGTAAACAAATACGGCAAACGCACAGGAGATTTGGCTAAGAGATATGCCAAAACCGAGCCTGTGGATAAGGTTCCAACCGTACCCAGCGCACTTTGGAAACTTGCTCTTTGCTACCTGGAAACCGGCGATAAGGATAAAGCAGCGCAAACCGCTGAAAAGATTTTGAAAATTTATGGAGATTCACAAAAAATTGCAGATGATGCCTCAAAACTGCTAGCAACTTTGGAGAGATAAAAATGCTTACTTGGATAAGTGAAAACGCAAAATGGGTTATCTACATTTTCATAATAGGAATTGTCGCTGGCCTGCTGTTTATGGATATGTCCGGATTGCAAACGGATAACAGACCTCCTGTTGGAGTTGTGAACGGCGAAAAACTTTCAACCGATCTGTTCAATATGCGCTTGACTCAAATACAGAGCCAGCAACCGGGGCTTTCAAAAGAGCAATCTGCGCAAATGCGTGAAGAATTGTTCCGCTCTTTTGTTATGCAACAGCTTATGAAGGATGTTATTTCGGAGATGAAAATAACGGCATCCGTCCATGAGATGTCCAGAGATTTGCGCACGGACCCTCCGCAGGCCATTACCGGCAGCGAAATGTTTCAGACGAATGGCTCTTTTGATTATTCAAAATACGAAACCTGGCTCGCAGATCCGTCAACTTACGATATTCCGTATATGGTGGAATATGAGAATATGCTCAAAACAGCAAGAATACCGGAAAAACAGCTCAATCTTTTTATTGGTGCGGGCCTTCAGCCGTCAAGCTTGGAAGTTAAATACGAAGTTTTAAAAAGAGAAACTAAATTTGAGCTTTTGAATGCGCAGGGTAAAGCCAGCGAGTTTGATGATATTGAGATTTCTCAAAGCATGATAGATTCCGTTTTCAAAGCGGAAAAGGATAGCTTTTTTGTGGCAGATGATTTGGCGAGAGTCAATTATGTTGCAATTTCGCTTGAACCTAGCCCAAAAGACATAGAAGATATTTATGAATATGCGAATATGTTGATAGGTCAGCTAAAAGACGGTGCGGACTTTGGTGATATAGCTCGTTCCAGTTCTGAGGATCCGGGTTCTGCTGCGCAAGGCGGTGAACTTGGCGACTGGGGTCCACGTGGGAGATGGGTTCCGGCATTTGATAGCGCAGCTTTTGCATTGGGAAAAGATGAAATAAGCGACCCGATTCGTACGCAGTTCGGTTACCATATAATACAAAACCTTGGCAAACGAGTTGTTGAAAAAGACAGCGTAAAAGAGGAGCAGGTTAAGGCAAGGCACATACTTCTATCTATTACCGCATCTCCGGAAACAACTGATAGCTTGGAAAATACCTTGGCGGATATAAAAGCTGCGGTGGACAAAAAGAAGAGCTTTGAAGACGCAGCAAAAGAAAAGGGCCTTGAGGTGAAGGCTTCCGGTTGGTTCAAAAAAGGCGGAGAAATTCCGGAACTCGGACACGTAGCCGGGCTTTCATCTTATGCATTTTTCAATCCTTTGCGCCCAAAGGATGATTCTAAAACATCAGAGATTTTGCAAAATCAGAAATGGGTTGTTATATTTGAAAAGGCCGGAAGCTTGCCTGCCGGCTCAAGAAACATGGAATTTTTCAAAACCAAAATTGAGCAGAATTTGAAAGCTAAAATGAAAGCCGATGTAATTGCGGAGCATTTAAAAGCCAACATCGCCGATATTGAACATGCGAAAAAGGTTACGGTAGATTCCGCAACGGTTGCTTTTCAGGGATTTTTGCCCGGTCTTGGCTATGCAAATACCGCTCTTTACAAGGCGTTATCAACAGCAAAAGAGGGCGAGTGGAGTGGGCCTTACACCAGTGCGCAAAATGCGGTTATGATAAAAGTTCTTGGCAAAAAAGTTCCGGACGAAGCCACTCTGAATGCATTTGTCAGCAGTGATATTTCAACGCTGTGGCAATACAATTCATATAGAGCGTTTGGCGATTATATGCGCAATTTGGAAGCAAGTGCTAAGATCGTGAACAATGTGGATTTGTATTACCGCGAGTAAAGTGCCAGCGCACAACCCACAATGCAATGCCGCATAAAACCATTGCGGCGCAAAATGTTTGACCTCTGGTCATTATGGCAATCAGAGGGTCATGAGTTTCTTCCCTGAAGAATTCTATAAAATACCTGGCAACGCCGTAGCCTATCAGGTAAAGAGCCATAACATGGTTTCTGGTTTTAGGAAGAAAAGTCCAAAATGCGTAAATGATCCCGAATAGGATAAATCCTTCAAAGCACATTTCATAGAGCTGGCTGGGGTGCCTCAAAACGGTCTGGTTGCCAAAATACATTCCAATGGCAGAGTCCGTAATTCTGCCGTAAAGCTCGCCGTTTATAAAGTTCCCAAGCCTCCCGAAAGTATAGACTAGAGGCACAACCATGAAAATTGTGTTTACGGTTTTCCAGTAGTCCAGTTTTTGCTTTTTTATCGCATAAGAGGCCATCAAAAAAGAACCTATAAGCCCTCCGTGGTAGCTCATCCCGGAAATCCCCGTAAAGTGGAACCCTCCTTCAAAACTGAACGGCAAAATAATTTTCAGAGGATTGCTTATATAATATCCAAAGTCGTAAAAAAGCACATAGCCAAGCCTTGCTCCCAGCAGAACCCCTGCTATAAGCCATGTCATAACGCTATCGAGTTGTTCGCGTTTCATAGGCTGGATTTTATATTTATTTGTGAAATACCAAATCAGATGATAACCCAAAAAGAAGGCTATCAGATACATAAGGCCATACCACCGTATCGGAAAATTGAAAATGGTGATGGCTGTAGGATCCATATATTGCGGAAGAGTGCTCCAAGACATAGATGGAAAGTAGAAAAATCAGGCGAAGGGGTTTACCATGTAATTCGCTTTTTGAACATTGGATGGCGGGACAGAGTCTATCAGTTTTGCCAGTGGGGCTATGGATAGATGCTCGTGTGTTTGCGGCGGTGTTTCAAATGTTTCCAAAGTTTCGTTTTCCGGGGTACCTACATAGTAAAGGTTTGCTCTTGCGTGCAAAATTATTTTTTCATTGTAACACAAGGCTAAAGCTTTAAGCGTGGAAATTCCATGCAAAGTTCTTTTCTTGCTAAAGCACAATCCTTCGCAAAAGGCTATGCCGGCACGAATTCCCGTAAAGCTTCCCGGCCCAAGAGTCACCAGCACTCGTTTCACCTGTTCTAGGTCTATATTCATTTTATCGATAAGCGCACTCAATTCATCGCCTTTTGCGTCCGGCTCTGAGAGCTCAACGCCATTGCACCAAAGCTTAACGCCTTTTCGCGAGCAATCAACGATCAGATCCATGTATAAACACCATTTGCGTGGGCCTTGCCATCTCTATATTCTTTTCTGCGAATGCATCCATAAGCGCTAAATTTATTTTCTGCTGAACTTCCATATAAGTTGGGAAATCAGGTTTGGTAACCCAGTAAACAAATTCATAGTCTATTGAGCTTGCATCAAAGCTTTTTATGTGCCCACGTTCAAAACGAGCATCGCTTTGGCTTGTTATGATATTTTTCGTCAGTTCTGTTATCGTTTCCAGATGTTCTCTGGGTGTTTTATAAGAAACGCCAAAGGTAAAGACTATGCGGCGTTCTTCCATTCGCTTGAAGTTGTTCACACGGCTGTCTAAAATATCGCTGTTTGCAATCACAATTTGCTCTCCGGTCAGGGAACGAAGGCGTGTGGTTTTTATGCCGGTGGATTCCACTGTGCCTCTGAGCTCTCCTATTGCTATGAAATCTCCGGCTTCAAAGGGCTTGTCTATCATTATGGAAATGGAAGCGAACAGATCGCCGAGTATCTTTTGCACCGCAAGCGCAAGCGCAATGCCGCCAACGCCAAGGCCTGCCATAAGCGAAACTACCTTGACTCCAAAATTATCTAAAATCAAAAGCAGGATTGCGCTCCAAATTAAGAAGTGGCCTATTCCGCTGATAATTGTAAATCCGGCATTTTTATCGGCATTTGGGTTGTTTTTTTTGCTCCAGTTGATCAATACATCTTTCAATACAACGCTTAGCCAAATTCCGATTTGCACAAAAGTGGTCAAGATTAAAACTTTGAGTGGTATAAAATGAAATTCGCCGAAATTCAAGTTTTTTGTGCCAATGAAAAGGGCGAGGGCGGCAAAAAACCAGAATTTGCTGTTTTTTAAGGCATCTGCAAGGGTATCGTTGAGTTTGCTTTTGACCAGAAAGTTAAAAATAAGCCTGAATGCGATATAAACGGCTATGGTTATTGCCAAGGATTGTGCCCATTGCGATATGGAATTGCCGAAAGCATCATGAATTGCCGATAATTTTTCCATAAATGGAATTTAGAAATTTCTATATTTATTCTATTCCAGGGAGGTTTTATGAAAAATAACACTTTTTTCATTCTTTGCTGCAGTGTGCTGCTACTTGTGGCTGTTTCGTACAGCCAAACAGTCAATTATCCGTATCCTATGAGGAAAAACTACGGAAATGGAACTATAAATACTACAAATTCAATGGCTAGCCAAAATTTAAAGGCAAAATTCGGCAACTTTATGACACAGTTTTATGCAGAAGGTACTTGCAGCAATAAACGCAATGGCACTTGCGCTCGTATTAAATTCGATAATCTTGATGAAACCGTTTCCGAAGGCATTGGCTATGGAATGTTGCTGATGGTTTACTTTAGCGAAAAGTCCCCCGGCAAAAGCTATCAAAGCGAGTTTGACAAATTATGGGTGTATTATCAAAACTGGACAAATAACAATGGGCTTATGAATTGGAAAATAAAACACAATACTACAGGCAATAACTTTACCGGTGGTAGTGTTACCGGCGAAAATTCTGCTACCGATGCTGAATACGATGTAGCTCTTGCTCTTATAATGGCTCACTATCAATTCGGAAACACATCAACCAAGAATTACCTGGATACTGCCAAAGCCTTAATTTCAAAAATTTGGTCACTTGAACACAATACCAGCACAGGTCTGCATAAGCCTGGTGATCTTTGGGATGCTGATAAAAATCCGAGCTATGTTGCTCCGGCTGCTTATGAACTGTTCAAAGATTTGGATAACGCAACTAATTGGACCTTGGCTCTCTCTGCAAATTACAGCTTCCTCATTGCTAACCAAAATAAAACTACCGGTTTGCCATCCGGATGGGCAAACGCTGATGGCTCCGTAAAAAGTTGCTCTAATTGCGGATATAGTCCTAGTAACAACTACAATCAAGATGCAGTGCGTGCTCCTTGGCGTTGGGCTAAGGCAAATGCTTGGTTTGGTCATTCAAATGCAAAAACTTTGTTGGGTATATTAGCCCCTTGGGTAAATGGAAAAAATGCCAGTGATGTAGCAGGCCCCATTGCTTTGCAAACCGGAGCATGGGGAAATGAAGCTAATTCCAGTTATGTGGGTTCTCTGGCATGTGCTCTTACATATGGCTCCACCTATCAAGCCAAATTAAATGAGTATTGGAATGTTTTGAACGGGAAAGAAAGCGAGCCATATTATAATCAGGCAATGAGGCTTTTAACCGGCTTGCTTATCACCGGCAATATGCCGAACTTAAAAGCTTGCGGCACCAATTGCGGAACGGATATGGGCGGTGGCACACCAGGCACAGGTACTTCAATGGATAAACTATCAATGGCTGGCTCTGAAGAGCTAGACGATAGAGCTTTGGCTAGAACTTTTGAACCTTGGTATGCCTATACGGATGTTAATGACAAAGGAAAGGCTACTATAACCAACGAATCATTCAAAACACAAGACGAACATAGCGTTCCTCCTTGCAAAGAAATAACAAGCTATCGCGTGGTTATGGAGGATGTGACCGGAGGTGGAGACTGGGTTGTTAAAATTCCCAGCTATACGCTTAATAAAGGCTGCCCCAGTACCTGCTCAGGTTCTGCCTGTCCGTCTGATTGCAATCCGTATGCATCTTATGTGGCTTTAGGTTTAAACGCTAGAAACAATGGTAAAACTTACAATTTATCACAATGCACAGACGGATTTAGCTATGAGTATAAAGGCCAATCCCATAATTTCAAAATGCAAACTACTGATATTCCGTCAGATGAAGGTTCTGACTTTTTTACAAATATTGGTACAGTAGCTACAGCTTGGACACCAGTAACGGTGGCTTTTACTGATGTAGCACAGCCTACTTGGGCAACGACTAAAATAACAACTTTTGATCCGAACAAAATTTATGGTTTTATTTGGGAGCTTAAAGGTTCAGATAATGGCGGAGCAACAGGTGCTGTTTCTGCCACAACCGGCAACTTAGCTATAAAAAATTTCCGTTGCTTGGGAACTTTAACTCTGCCTAACGATAGGCCGCCTGTGGTATGTAATGATGGTGGCGGCACGAGGGTTAACATGTCTCTGTTTGCAAATAGCAATGCCTTAATCGCAATGCAGAACTCTCTGAATTTGCAGGTAGCTAGCAATGCAACAGTCAAAATCTTTGACTTAAGAGGCAATACTGTTCGCTCATTGAATGTTGCTAAAGGCAGCCATGTTGTGTCTCTCTCTGATTTGCCACGTGGCATGTATATAGTAAAAGCAAGCAACGCCTCATGGAACCGCACAATTACCATACCGGTAAAGTAGGTTCGCTATGATAAAGAGAACAGTTTCGGTTATTTTTCTAAGCATAGTTTTAACACTCGCTACCGGACCTGTTTCTTATTATGGTCGAATGATAGCAGAAGGAAACAAGCTTGTAGGGGAGCATACGGGAACTCCCGTACAGGTGCGTGGAATGAGTTTCTTTTGGAGCTGCATAAATTGGGAAAACGGCTCGGCTACCAAATTCTGGACTGCATCAACCGTAGATGCAATGGTCGCTGGCTGGAAATCGGAAATTCTACGTGCGGCAATGGCCGCAGATGGCGATGCCGGTTGTGGTGACTACCAAGGTAGTAAAACGCAAACTCTTCAAATGGTGAAAACAGTAGTGGATAGGGCTATAGAACGTGATATTTACGTAATAGTGGATTGGCATTCTCATAAAGCTCACCAACAACAAACTTCTGCAATAGATTTTTTTGTAAATGAGATGAAAGAGTATCACAATAAGCCACACGTTATTTTTGAAATTTACAATGAACCGCCAGACGGAGATGCGAATCAATGGACAACTATAAAACCCTATATGCAGGCAGTTGTAANCGCTATTCGCAATGCAGGCGCAAANAATTTAATTTTGGTAGGCACCCCATATTACGACCAAGATCCGGACCTTGCAACTTCTAATCCTGTGAACGGCGATAATCTGGCCTATGTTTTGCACTTTTATGCTGCGCAGCATACACTTGATAGCAGAACCATAGGTTCATGGCGTTTTAACGATGCCACCAAAACTTTTCGCAATGTGTCTCTAAAAGCTTTAAACGATGGTTACCCGCTATTTGTGAGTGAATATGGAACAGTTAATGCAGATGGCAATGGCTCTGTGAGCGTTTCGGAATCGGATAAATGGCATGCTTTTATGGACGAACATAAAATATCAAGTTGCAACTGGTCTATAAATAACAAGCCGGAAGGAGCTTCTGCTTTTGTTTCCGGTTTTAACATTCCAACCACCGGTAACGATGCCGCCTGGATAACCACCGGCAATATGACAACAAGCGGCAAATATACCTACGACAAACTTGTTGCCTATGCCCAAACCGCAGAATGGCGCAATCCTCCGCCAAAATCATCAAGCAGCAGCGACAATCAGTCTTCCAGCAGCTCAAGTGAAAACTCACCGATTTTGGTTTCCAAGCTTGTGTTCGGCAATTCCCTGAGCATAATGCAAAATGCAGTAAACATACAGGCTACGGATAATGTTGCTCTTCAAATTTTTGATTTAAAGGGCAATACGGTTCGCACATTTAAATTTGCACAAGGCAACTATATTGTGCAAATGGCAGATTTACCACGCGGTTTGTACATAGTCAAGGCAAGCAGCTTATCGTGGAGCAAAACGGCTAAACTGGCCATAAACTAAGATATGAGCGATGTAATCATAAGAGCTACTGGAACGCACGCACCTCTCCGGTTCGTGCTTGTTTCCATAAAAAACACCATGATTGAAATCGGCGAAAAGCACAAGGCTAAAGGCGATGCCCTAAAATACATGGCAGAAACCGCAGTAGCCTCGCTTTTGCTTTCCAGCGGCCTTAAATTCCCCGGCACATTATGCTTGCGAGTTGATGCCCAAGCAGATTCTACCCCCCAAGGATTAGTCAGAGCCAAACCCGGTACGGGCACATCGCAAACAATGACGGTGATAACACTAAACGAAAATTCCCAAAGGATAAAAGAAAGCATAATAGAAGC
>WQSZ01000038.1 GCA_009787645.1 Candidatus Fibrimonadales bacterium
GCAGGCTATGGACGAAATGCTTGACGGTATGGGAACAAGCGATGCTAGAGCCGATGCTATAAGAACAAGAGTAGAATCTAAATTGCAACAGGTGCAGTATGATGATCCGCTATTATTTGAAGATTTTTCGGCGAAAATTCGCAAGACGTTAGCAGAATATGAACTGCAACGCAACGGTGATAAATACCTTGCTGATATAAAACGAATTTCAGAAGATTTCAATATTGGTTTATCCAAACACGATTACCCAGCCTGCATTAAAAATGATAGTGACACAAAAGCCTTTTACGGAGTTCTCTATACAAAGTTGAGTAAAATAGCAAAATTAAATGATAAAACTTCAATAGGTGATGTCGCAAAAGCGATAAAACAGGTGATAGAGAATAACACAAAACGAGACTGGAAAAATAATTTAACTGTACACAAGCAAATTCGTGGCGATTTGGACAATCATTTGTTTGACTTGTTTGAAAAAATGGAGCTTGATGTGAACAAAGAAGAAATAGTTGAAGTCATTGATGTGATTATTGATGAGATAATGAGAACTGCAATTGTGAGATTTTAATGAATACTTATACTTTAGATTTAGGAGCTATAAACGGCAAAGTTTGCGTGGCTATACAGCCTAAGAAAATAAAAAATGTGCATTTGAAAGTGTATAGAACATTGAATGTATCTCTGAATTTACCGCATAAAGTGCCAAGCGAATGGATTGTAAATTTTTTGGAAAAGCGAAAATCCTGGATTGACAAGCAAATAACAAAATACAAGGCTGCAAGCGGCTATAATGATTTGCACGACTTGAAAAATGGTTCCTCCACTCAATTTTTAGGCAAAGATATACGCATAATTCAACAAAAATCTAATGATGATAAGCTGGAAATCGTTGCAGAAGAAAAAACGATTATAATTTACTTAAAAGAGGAGAATGATTCCGATAAATTTAACAAAATATTTCAATCATGGTGGCGAAAACAGGCATACAATGTTTTTTCGGAGGAATTAGCTTTTCTTTACAACAAGATTTTCAAGAAGTATTCCATTCCATTCCCTGCATTGCAAATTCGCAAAATGAATACTCTATGGGGAAGCTGCATAAAAAAACGAAATAAAATAGTGTTGAATGAATATTTGCTCAAAGCAGATAAATTGTGCATTCAGTATGTTGTTTTGCATGAATTAACCCATTTGCTATACGATAAGCATAATGCCGACTTTTACAATTTCCTCACAATTCAAATGCCAGACTGGAAACTTAGGAAAAATCGCTTGGATAAAGAGGTTGTTAATGGGTTGTAGGAGTCTCGCTAACCAAAAAATGCAGTGCATTATCGGTTATGTTCAAGCGCCAAGCCTGCAAGGAAGTTGTATTCTCCGAAGAGCAGGCCACGAAGTCCGAGCTAGATAGGGTGGCGAGCAATATCCTCCGCAACAAAAGCCGTCCTATCCGCAGAGAGTTCCCAGCTTGTAAGCTCTTTTGCCTTGCCCTGCTCAACCGCTACTATCACATAAGAATAAAAAGGCAATGCGTGGTCTTTGTCATAGTCAGATGGTGCCGCAGGATGGTCCGGGTGCGAGTGATAAAAACCTATTACATCGAGTTTCATCGCTCTTGCGGTTCGTTCGGCTTTGAGCATATCTTCCGGCGTTATGAGAAAGCGGTGGTATTGCTCGCCGCCCTCTTGAGCGTTGATAATTGCCTCTGCGTGCTTGACGGTTTTGGCTCCCGAGTTGTCAATCTCGCCGATTAGAACACCGCAGCATTCGTTGGGGTAAGCGTTTTCGCCNTCTGTGCGTATGATTTTTTCCTGCTCTGCAAATAGAGAAAGCATTAGATATCCCTCCATAAAGGTTCAGACATGTAGCGATAGCCGTTGTCGCANAGTATGGTTGCTATGCGAGAGCCTGCGGGCAGAGTTTTTGCTAGTTCTGCTGCTGCGTGCACATTTGCGCCGGAGCTTACGCCTACAAACAAGCCTTCCTCAGCCGCTAGCCGCCGAGCCATTTTATATGCGTCTTCGGTTTTGACTGCTACTCGTGCATCGGCTATGCTTTCGTCAAAAATTTTCGGTTTTATGGTTGCGTCCATGTATTTCATTCCTTCCAATCCGTGAAATGGCGAGTCGGGTTGCATTAGCACTACTTGAATGGATGAGTCATAGTCTTTGAGCCTTTTTGATACGCCCATAAAAGTTCCCGATGTACCTGTTCCTGCCACGAAATGCGTTGGCTTGCATTCTTCGTATAATTCTACGCCTGTTGTGTCGTAATGCGTTTTTGGGTTTTCAAAATTGTCGTATTGGTTTGGAAAGAAGTATAAATCCGGTTCGCTTTCTGCTTTTTCAATTGCGGCTCTGTATGCCCCGTCTGAGCCTTCAAGCGGGCTGGTTTCTACAATTTCCGCACCATAGGCTTTGATGATTTTTTTTCTTTCTGCGCTCGCATTTGCCGGCATAAAAAGCTTTACCTTGAATCCAAGTGCCGCTCCGAACATAGCATAAGCTACGCCTGTGTTTCCGCTGGTGGAATCCAAGATGATTTTTTCTTTTGTAAGTGCCCCTGTGCGAATGCCGTGGAGTATCATTGCACGTGCCGCCCTGTCTTTGACCGAGCCACTTGGGTTTAGGTATTCGGCTTTTGCGAATATGGGTGTATTGGAAATGTTTTTCAGTTCCAAGACGGGAGTTTTACCTACTATATCAAGGATGTTGCGTGTCATGGAATAAAATATAGTAAATTGATATGTTTAGTATGTAAGCTATATTTGTTTACATTTGGTGTTTTGAAAAATTCTACTTTCCCCAACATGGGTTTAACCCCCTCCCCCTTTGCTCTAAAAAAACGCAGTCTCCTAAAAGAACTCGGCCCGGACATCGTTGACTTGACAATCTCATCGCCAATGCAGGCCGGCATTTCATTCGACATCGCAGATGACCTGCGCTATTTGGCAGAAAACCCGGACTGGCAATTCAAAGCTCCCGATGCCTGCGGACAACTCTACGCAAGAAAGGCAATCGCTGCATATATGCAATGCGATGAAAACGATATTTTCATAACATCAAGCTCCTCAGAATCTTACTCTGCGCTCTTCCAAGTATTTTGCAAAAAAGGAGACTGCATTTTAACACCAGTTCCGGGATACCCTCTGATAGACACGCTCGCCGAACTCGCTGAGCTAAATACTCATCCTTACTTTTTAAAACCAAACAAAGACCACTGGGAAATTGACTTGGATTCACTGGACTCCGCACCGCCCAACGCAAAAATCCTCCTGCTCATTGCCCCACACAACCCAACAGGCCACATACCGAGCAAAAAAGAATTTGAGCACATATTGCAATTCTGTGAAAAACATAAATTAGCTCTGATAATAGACGGCGTATTTTACGCTTATGGACCGAGTTATGAAATACCATGCAATTACAATGTTCCGATTTTCTTTTTAGATGGACTCAGCAAAACCGCCGGACTTCCTCATATAAAAGTCGGATGGATAAAGGCTATTGTTCCTGAGAAGAAAAATATTTACGATGCTTTGGAATATGTTCTGGATTCTCAGTTGAATTGCTCTTATTTAGGTCAAGCTCTGTGCGCTCGTGTTCTACCTCGTGTTGGTGAGTTTCAGCAACGGGTTGTTGAACGGTTAAAAACAAGCCGGGTTTGGCTTGGGGATTATTTCTCAAAAATTTGGGCGGAGATTATACCTTCTACAGGTGGCTGGTACCAGAGTTTCTATTTTCCGGGAGCAGATGATGAAGAACTTTGCCTAAGACTTTTAAAAGAGAATAAAATTCTAACAAATCCGGGATTTTTGTTTGATTTTGATGATGGTTGGCTGGTGTGCAGTTTACTATATTACCCGTAATGCAAGATTCATGGAATTATAAACTTTCTTTCCGAGGAAACGGGTCCGAGCTTTTCAAGATTTGGATAACTAATCTGCTTCTTATAATTTGCACGCTGGGCATTTACTATCCTTGGGCCAGAGCTAACATGAAAAGGTATCTGTATTCATCAACCTACCTTGGGGATTACAGTTTTGAGTTTCACGGTACAGGCAAACAGATGTTTTTCGGAATGCTCAAATTTCTTCTTATACTCGCTCTTTTGACTGTAATGTTTATAGTTATATATCAATATCTCCCTGCGGATAGCATAGCTGCAAAATCGTTTGATCTATGGACTTATATTCCTTATATACCTATACTTGCTCTGTTCATTCATGGTGCTCGCAGATTCAGCATGTCCAGAACCTCCTACAGAGGCATTCGGTTTGGCTATAGAGGATATAAAAAACCTTTGATCTGGCTGATGTTAAAAGGTGCTTTTTTTGCTTTGTGCACTTTGGGAGTTTATTATTCCTGGCTCATAAATAATATTCGTAAATACATTTACGGCAACTCTCGGTTCGGCAATGTGGAAGCGGAATTTTCCGGTAATGGCTTGAATTATTTTGCCAAAGCTGTTGGCGGTTTCTTTTTGACTCTTTTGACTCTTGGAGTTTATTATTTCTGGTATAAAAAAAATATGTTCAACTTTTTCTATGAAAATCTGTCTTTTAAAAAGGATGGAAAAACTCTCTGTATAAAATCAAATGCAACGGCTGCGAAATTTTTTGAACTGATAGTCATCAATTGGATGATAATCATGTTTACGCTGGGCCTTGGTTATCCGTTGGCAAAATTGCGCTCAATGAAGTTTATCACGGAGAATTTGGAATTATGCGGAGATATGGATTTGGACGATGTGATACAGACGGAGGAAGCCTACACCGATGCCACAGGCGATGCCGGAACCGACATTGACAGTGCAGGTGATTTCTTTGATGTGGATATTTTTTAGGAACGGTTTATGAGTAACGTAGATAGAAAAACTATTTTTTTGGTTGATGACGATGTCACCAATTTGGCCAAAGGTAAAAGCGCGCTTGCCGAGCATTACCGGGTTTTCACATTTGCTTCCGGCGAACGGCTTTTGGATATGCTGGGAAAAAATATACCGGATTTGATTCTTCTGGATATTGAAATGCCGGAAATGAATGGGTATGAAACCATAAAGCTCATAAAAAACAAAAAGGAAACCGAGCGAATACCGGTTATTTTTTTAACGGCAAAAAACGATGATAGCAGCGAACTTGAAGGATTATCGCTGGGAGCGATAGATTACATCGCAAAACCGTTTTCGCCGCCGCTTTTGCTCAAACGGATTGAGGTTCATCTGCTCGTTGAATCGCAAAGACAAGAGCTAATAAACTATAATGACCATCTGCAAGAAATGGTAGCGGCAAAAACAAAATCCGTTGTAAAGTTGCAAGATGCTATTTTGAAGAACATGGTTGAGCTTGTGGAACAGCGTGATTACGTCACCGGCGGTCACATTGAAAGAACAACGCATTATTTGGGTGTATTGCTAAAGGCAATGCAGAAATACGGATTGAAAACGGAAATAATATCAAACTGGGATTTGGATTTGGTTTTGCAATCGGCACAATTGCATGATGTTGGCAAAATTGCCATAAGAGACAGTGTTCTGCAAAAACCGGGTCGTCTTACGGAAGAAGAATTTGAAGAGATCAAAAAACATACTATTGTCGGTGAAAAAGTTATAGAAAAAATCAAACAGAATTCCGATTCGCAGGCGTTTTTGGAACATGCGGGTATTTTTGCCGCATCTCATCATGAAAAATGGAATGGAAGCGGTTACCCAAGAGGGTTAAAGGGAGAAGAAATTCCGTTGCAGGGCAGGCTGCTGGCCATAGCCGATGTTTATGATGCGCTTGTTTCTGATAGACCGTATAAAAAAGCATTTACGCATGAAGAAGCGGTTGACATTATAGTAGGTGGCAAAGGAACACATTTTGATCCTGTTTTGGCGGATCTGTTTTTGAAAGTTGCCGATGAGTTTAAAGTAATATTGCTAAATTATGGAACTTAAATAGTGTCGGCGAACTGGAAAAAATTGCTCAAAATCAGCCGCAATCAAATACTGTGCGTATGTGCGGCATTTACTCTTATGGTAGCGATTGGGAGTCTTTACGTTAGCAATGTTATGCGAAAATCATCTCAAGCGACAATAACCGTGGCTCTTAATGAAACCGAAAAAACCATACATGCTTATTTGCGGGAGCCAAAAGTTGCATTCTACAATATCTATACGGCTTTGCAGAGTATGTTGGATAGTGATGATTCTCAAGAAGCGGTATTGAAATATCTAACGAATACTACAAACTCGTTGACCAGAGAGAACAGAATAACGGGATTTAACAGTGTTTACGGATATATTCGCGGCGAATTTATCAGCGGACTTGAAGTTAACCTTGGCGATGATTATATTCCGCAAAAAAGACCCTGGTTTCAATCGGCAATCAGAAACAAAACCGCCGAATATACGCCTCCATATACGGATGAAAATACCAATTTGCCGATTATATCCTTGGCACAGGAGATATATGGAAGAAACGGCGCTTACTACGGCGTGCTGTCAATGGATATAGATATGTCATGGCTTGTTGAATATACAAAAACATTGCAATTTGTGGAGGGCGGATACGGCATTGTTGCAAACCAGAATTTGATGGTAATAGTTCATCCGCAAGAACAATATACAAACATGCAATTGGAACATATTGGCGGTGATTATGCCAAAGTATCAAAAGAACTGCGGGCAGGCAGGAATGTATCTGCGCTGAGGATACGCGACTTTAACAACGTTCAGGTAATAGTATTTTTCAAGGAATTGTATAACGGATGGCTTATGGGAGTTGTGATGCCGGCCAATAGCTATTTTTCGGATTTGTACTGGTGCATTGCCATATTGTCGGTTTTGGGAATTGTATTCGCTCTGATTTTGAACTACAGCCTTATACGTCTTTCGGCGGCTAAACTTCAATCTGATGAAGAGAGCCGGTATAAATCTTCGTTTATGGCCCGCATGAGCCATGAGATTCGCACTCCGATAAATGCAATCGTAGGCATGACGGAACTTGTGTTGCGTGAGGAGTTGCCTAATACGGTGCATGAACAAATTCTCACTATTAAGCAGGCAGGCGCGGGCCTTTTGTCAATAGTCAACGAGATGGAAGAGATTGTGGATTTTACAATAAAATTCAGTGCGCCAAAAGCTCGCATTCTTATTGTTGATGATATAGAAACAAACTTAAAAGTAGCAGAGGGCTTAATGCGGCCTTATAAAATGCAAGTTGATACTGTTGCAAGCGGCGCAAATGCTATTGAATTGGTGAAAAAGAATTGTTATGATGTAATATTTATGGATCACATGATGCCGGAAATGGACGGAGTGGAAACTACAAAACACATAAGAAAACTAGGCTGTACTTTACCGATCATTGCATTGACGGCAAACACCATTGACGGCGCAAAAGAAATGTTTTTGGAAAGCGGCTTTAACGATTTTTTGCCGAAGCCGATAGTCACGGATAAATTAAATGCTATTTTGGACAAATGGATTCCAAAAGAAAAACAGGAAAAACCAAGCGGGGATAACTTTGATGTAATTACGGATGTTGAATTGCTTGCCGTTTTTTACAAAGACGGATTTAACAAGATTGAAATTCTCAACAAATGCCTTGAAGCTCAGGATTACAATTTATACATCATTCATGTTCATGCTTTGAAAAGCGCCTCTGCAAATGTAGGTGCCACTAAAATATCCGAAGCGGCAAAAGCATTGGAAGATGCCGGCAAGCGTGGAGACTTTAAGTACATCAATTTGCATAATGCTCGATTGTTAGCGGATTTGCAAAGCTTTTTGGACAGCATAAGTTTGATAATAAAAGAAAAACGAGACGGGCTTCCGGATATGAGTCTGTTGCTTAAATTAAAAGAAGCTCTTAAGGAGCTTGATATGGATACAATAGACGAAGTTGCTACCGAGCTGCAGAGTTTTGCGCAGGCAGAAGGCATTTTGCAAAATATATTGCTTGGTGAATACGATAAAGCTCTGGCAATGACTGAAAATTTACTAAATTTAACCCCAAAAGGAGAAAGTATATGAAAAACCTTGTTCTAAGTTTGTTTATCATATCTTCCATAACTATATTCTCTGCCTCTATTTTGGCAAATTATTTTATTCATTCGTCCATACGCACTATGGAATACAACATAGAGCATCGCTTGATTTCCGTTGCCGAGTATTTGGCTGATTTTGTTAGCCTTAAAGAATTGGAAAAATACCATAAAAAAGAAGATATGGAATTGCAATCATATAAAGACTTGCGCATAAAACTGATTGATTTTGCCAAAAAAGCCGAAGTTCTCTATGTTTACTTTATACGCCCCTCGGGAAACAATCTTCAATACATAATAGACAATGATATTGTTGATTCAACTCGTGTAGGACTGGATTCCGAACAACTGAATTATTCAAAATATCCCAGGCTCATAGAGGCGGTGAATGGCAAATCCGTATATTCTGGTTTGGGTATTTACGATGAAGAATGGACAGGGCTTGTAAGCGCTTATGTTCCTATGTTCGGTAAAGATGGGCAGGTGAAAGCTATAGCCGGAGTGGACATAAACGATACGGAAATTGTGTTTGCTCGCCGTATGATAAAAATTCTTACGGTAGTGCAGATTGTTACGGCAATGCTCGTGTTCATAAGCGGGTTGCTAAGTCTTTTGAGTTACCGCAAAGAAGCCGGTATTGCAAGGATAGCTCAGATTAAAGCAAAGAATGCCAATGAAGCCAAGTCCAGATTTTTAGCAACCATGAGCCATGAAATACGCACGCCCATGAATGCTATAATAGGCATTTCGGAAATAGAGCTTGTTCGTGAAGATACTTCCGAGACAACAAAAGATGCGCTTGCTAAGATTTACAATTCCGGCTATATGTTGCTTGGGATTATCAATGATATCTTGGATCTTTCGAAAATTGAAACAGGCAAATTTGAAATATTGCCTGTAAAATACGATACTCCGAGTTTGATTAACGATACGGCTCAACTTAACCTAATACGCATAGGCAGCAAACCTATTGATTTTGAGCTTAAAATTTCGGAAACCTTGCCTTCTGAATTATTCGGTGATGAACTGCGCATAAAACAAGTGCTGAACAACCTTCTATCAAATGCTTTTAAATATACTAAGAAGGGAAAGGTCACTTTGGAAATATATACGGAGCCTCTGCTGAATTCGGAGAGCGATTCTGTGTATCTTGTGGCGAAAGTGATAGACACCGGCCTTGGAATGACTCGTGATCAGGTGGCACGGCTTTTTGATGAATATTCGCGTTTTAATATGGAAGTTAACCGCACTATAGAAGGTACCGGGCTCGGCATGAGCATTACCAAGAATCTTGTGGATATGATGCATGGGAAAATAGATGTGGAAAGTGAGCCCGGAGTAGGTTCTGTTTTTACCGTACGTTTTTTGCAAAAAGACATAGGCGCAAAAGCATTAGAGAAAGATCTTGCTGAAAATTTGCAAAACTTTAAGTTATCCAAAGCTCAGAAAATGAAAATGGCACCGTTCATACGTGAATACATGCCCTATGGAAGCGTGCTGATAGTTGATGATGTGGAAGTAAATCTATTTGTGGCAAAAGGCTTGCTAACACCTTATGGCTTAAACATTGAAACCACCACCAGCGGCTTTGGAGCTATAGATAAAATAAAATCCGGCAAAATATATGATATTGTATTTATGGATCACATGATGCCGGAAATGGACGGCATTGAGACTACAAAGAAAATGAGGGAAATGGGATATGAGCACCCTATTGTGGCATTAACCGCAAATGTAATTACCGGCCAGGAAAAAATGTTTACTGAGAAAGGTTTTGACGGATTTGTTTCAAAACCCATAGATATAAGGCAGATGAACGTTGTGCTGAACAAGATGATTCGCAACAAGCAAAGCCCGGAAGTTCTTGAAGCGGCACGGCAGGGAAAGTTGCAAAAACCTATTCCGGAAAAGTCTGAGCAAGACGGTGAATTACTCGCCCTTTTCGCAAGGGATGCCCAAAGAAATTTGCCGTTTTTCAAAGAGATTTTAGAAAATATAGCTACGGCAACCGAGAAGGATTTGCATTTGCTTACCATTAAAGCCCACGCCATGAAAAGTGCTTTGGCAAATATAGGCGAATCGGAGGCTTCCGGGTTAGCGGCGTCTCTTGAGAAATCCGGCAATGACCGTGATAAAACTGTAATTCAAGAGGATGCACGGGTTTTTATTGAATCTTTGGAATCCGTAGTTGCAAAGATAGAGGCGAATGCCATAGTAGAACCCGATGCAGATGAAGATTCTGCGTATTTGCGAGAGCAATTGCGAATAATAAGCGATGCCTGCGCAGATTACGATGTCCAAGCCGCAGATGCCGCACTTGAGAATTTGCAAAAAATGTCATGGACAAAAGAAACAAAGGCTCTTATAGACCAAATTTCCGAGGATCTTTTGCGTGGAGAGTTTGCTGTTGCGGCTAAGAGGGCAGAGCGGTAAATTTCTATATTATCTACATGAAAAATTTTGTCAAGTTTATAGCTGTAGCATCGTTGTTCGCTATTCTTGCGGCGTGCGAAGAGGAAAAGGGCTCTAAAACCGGTAGCTCCAAAGATATTACCGCAACAGACATGGCAAACAAAGACATGGTATTCACAGCAGATTTCAAGCCTGCGCCTTCCGGCGGGCAACCGGTTGCCGACAAGCCGCAACATTATATCCGTTCACACGGCAATTTTGGAGTGGAAACTTTGCAATTAGAATCCAATCCTTATATTGCGATGGAAATGATAGGTTGGTCCAAGACCGGATTGCTGGCATACAGATACAAATATTTTGTAGATGACGGCAGGGGTCAATTTTGGGTTTATTCTTATGCGATAATCAATGCATCTAACAATAAAATAGTGGAACAAGATTCCATAGAGGCAGAAATTAACGCACAACCGGAAGAGATAAAACAGCATAAAGAGCAGGCTAAAGAATATAAAGAAAAATGGACAGCGATACTGGAAAAATATGAGATTGCCGGAAAGATTGATAACCTGCTTGCAGAGAATTTCAAAAATGATTTATCAAAATTTCCTGTAGATGGCTTTTACAGTTGGCTTGATTACTCCATCAACAGCATAACAATTGATAATAATGTTGATGATGAGGGCATTAAAATAGATACGGTTAAATGGCAATTGATGGTAGGCAACGGCACTGTTCAAAAAGCAATTGGCGGAAATATTGAAGAATTTGAAGGAATGCTGTCTAATATATCCGGCAGGAAAATACTCGGGTATTATAAAAGCCCTTATGAAAACATAATTGTCGTTGCGTTGAGCAACTATTACTGGTTTAATTTTTCGGGCGGCTATCATACCATAAGGCTTGAATTATTCGGCTGTGGTTTGAAGAATTAAATTGCTATATGATAGCGGCAGCTATATTACTCTTAATTATTTATCAGTCAATATCGGCAGAGGAAGATATTATTATGCAAACTTCAGATACCGGGCGCATACAGCCGATTTTTAAAGACGGGAAATATGCCAATCGCACTCCTGTTGTAAAAGTGAATAACTGGACTGCTTTCAAATCAGGGTTAATGAACAAAACGCAGACCAAACCCAAAGAACCTCTTTCTTTTGATTCCGTAATTATTTCAAAAGCATTCCCGGAAAGCAGCGAGGGGGTGCATATCACATGGCTTGGGCATTCCAGTTTTTTGATGCAAATAGATGGAGTTCGCATTTTGCTGGATCCTGTTTTCAGCGACAATGTATCACCGGTTCCTTTGTTCAGCATAAAACGTTTTCAAAAAGAATCTCCTGTAAACACGGAGATATTGCCTTTTATAGATGTTGTTTTTATTTCTCACAGCCACTATGATCATTTAAACAGGCAAACTATACACGAACTTAAAGATAAGGTAGGATTTTTTTTCACGCCACCGGGAGTTGGCAATATTTTGCTTAGCTGGGGAATAGATCCGTCAAAAGTTCGTGAATATGAATGGTGGCAAGAAGGCGTAGTCAAAGGGCTTTCCGGTTCTGCGTTGAGATTCGCCTGCACTCCGGCGTATCATTTTTCCGGTCGCAGCCCTTTTGACTGGAACGAGACTCTGTGGGCTTCCTGGGTTTTTATGGGGGCAACTCAAAAAGTGTATTACAGCGGAGATACAGGTTATGATTTACATTTCAAGCAGATAGGCCATCACTACGGCCCTTTTGATTTGGTGATCATGGAAAACGGACAATACAATGTTCACTGGCCCAGCAGCCACATAACTCCCGAAGACGGAGTAAAGGCGCATTTGGAATTAAAAGGCAAATATCTGTTGCCNATGCACTGGGCAACNTTCTCCNTATCTTCTCACACNTGGCAGGAGCCGGGAGAAAGAATTAGCAAAGAAGCTGAAGCAAAAGGCGTGAAGCTATTAACGCCTCGTGTTGGNCAAACGTTGTCCATAGGCAAAGAAGAGCCCAAGACTGAGGCGTGGTGGCAAACGCCTGAACCATGATTCAACACTATATTTAGCAATCCTGTTAATCTAACCCATTCGCTTCAAGCTCGTTTTAATTTCTATTTTACACTCCCACATGCGCATATTATTTATGGGAACACCGGAATTTTCTGCCGAATTCTTAAAGCACTTACTCAAAGGCGAACATCAGGTTGTTGCTGTTGCAACTCAGCCCGATAAACCGGTTGGCCGTGGTATGGAATTGCATAGCCCACCGGTGAAGCTCGCCGCTTTGGAAGCCGGCATTCCCGTTTTGCAACCCAATTCCGTTAAAGAACCTGCATTTGCAGAAGAATTGAAAAAGTTTAATGCTGATATTTTCGTGGTTGTGGCTTTTTCCATTTTGCCAAAAGAAGTTCTGGCGGCTTCAAAGCTCGGCGCAATAAATATACATGGAAGTCTGCTGCCAAAATACAGAGGGGCTGCGCCCGTGCAATGGGCCATAGCTAACTGTGAGCAAAAAACGGGATTAACCGTATTCTTGTTAGACGAAAAAATGGATCATGGTCCGGTCTTGGAAATGAAGGAAATTACGATTGAGCAAAACGATACAACAGAAACTTTATTAAAAAAAATGATAGCACCAGGAAGCGAAGCCTTGGATAGCGCACTCGCAAAATTGCAAAGCGGAAACTTCACCGCAATTGAGCAAAACCATGAACTGGCAAGCCCTGCGCCAAAATTGAAAAAAGAAGATGCTCTGATAGATTGGAATACGAGCGCATTGCAAATTCACAAAAGATTATGCGCATTTACGCCATGGCCCGGTGCATATACGAGTTTGAACGGGCAAAAGATTTTCATACGAAAAACGGAAATCTCAGCTTTGGACAAAAAATTGAAGCCCGGTGAAATATTTGTTAATAAGAATACGATTTTTGCCGGAACGGTGAATGGAGTTTTATCTATTTTAGAAGTTCAAGCGGAAGGCAAAAAAAGAATGCCTGCTGCGGATTATTTTAGAGGAACAGGAAGTGACTGCGATTGTTTTGGGTAATTTTGACGGATGCCATTTGGGCCACAAAGCTCTGTTTGACGCTTTGAAATTTGAAGCCGAAAAAAATAAAATGCCACACATAGCAATATCATTTGAGCCGCACACAAGGCATGTGATTCAGGAACCTGGGCATCCGGAGCTTTTGACTTCAATGGAAGAGAAAAAAGAATTGATGGAACACTTTGGCATTCCTCTTGTTTTGCAAAAGTTTGACAAGGATTTATTCGCAATGCCGTTTCG
Organism: Candidatus Fibrimonadales bacterium; assembly: GCA_009787645.1. Lineage (GTDB taxonomy): Bacteria > Fibrobacterota > Fibrobacteria > Fibrobacterales > Fibrobacteraceae > Fibrimonas. Next base: position 13,709 of record WQSZ01000038.1, read on the forward strand.
CTCTTTTGTGGAAGAATTTGCCATAAAAAAATACGGAGCAAAACTTTGGGTTCTGGGTTTAGACCAGAGGTTCGGACGAGGCGGCAAAGGCAATGCAGAGGCTTTGAAATCGTATTTTCCGGATTTGTCCATTCACGAAATTGATCCGGTAATGTTTGAAGGCGAAGCGATTAGTTCTTCTCGCATAAGGGAAGCTCTTAAAAACGGAAAGCCGGATTTGGCAAATGCGATGCTCGGGAGAATTTACTCCGTTTGCGGAGTTGTTGTGCATGGTTTGGGGCAGGGGAGGCAGCTCGGTTTTCCAACGGCGAATTTGGAACTTCCGCCATATAAGCTTTTGCCAAAAAACGGCGTATATTCCGGCACAGCGTCTTTTGACGGACAAAAATACAAAGCGGTTATAAACATAGGTTGCCGCCCATCGCTTGGGAACAGACCCGTT
>WQSZ01000039.1 GCA_009787645.1 Candidatus Fibrimonadales bacterium
GTAGGATGCTTGAACCTTGCAAGAACCCAGAATTGCTCCCTTGTTATTGCTCCGTCCATATAATCGCTTATGTAATTATAAATCTGGTCGTTTGCCATTGGTCCGCTCACAATATCATAATCGTGCTTTTTTCCGCTTCTGCAAAAAATAACAAAATCCAGCCACTCTTCTGTCATTTCAGAAAATTCTCTGATTTTCAAAGATGAATCTTTTTCGTATTCATAAATGTTGAGTATTGGAGAGCTATAACGGCTTGCCCATCTGATTGCCTGCTCTTTCAAAATGGTACAGTAAAAGCCTGTACCAAAATCCTTAGCGTATTTGCCCACAAGAATTTGTGGGCTTTTGATTTCCAAGTAACTGCCGTGGTATAGGAACATTACTATCCAGCTATCTCTTTCTTCAACGCCTCGGCTTTGTCGGTTTTTTCCCAAGTGAACCTTGCGCCTTTGTGACCAAAGTGACCTTGCTTGGCTGTTGATTTGTAACCGGGCTTCAGCAAATCCAAAGTTTTGATTATGCTTGCGGGCTTCAAATCAAAATGTTTGCGAATCAACAACTCAATTTTGTGATCGCTTATTTTGCCTGTGCCAAAAGTATTCACATTAACGGAAACCGGTTCGGGGTAACCAATAGCGTAGGCCAACTGCACTTCGCATCTTTTTGCAAGCTTTGCCGCAACAATGTTCTTTGCAACATAACGTGCCGCATACGCCGCAGACCTATCCACCTTTGATGGGTCTTTGCCGCTGAACGCTCCGCCGCCATGCCGGCCCATGCCGCCGTAAGTATCAACTATTATTTTGCGACCGGTTACACCGCTATCACCATGCGGGCCACCAACAACAAATCTGCCGGTTGGGTTTACAAGGTAGCGAGTTTTTTTGTCCAAGAGCTTTGCCGGAATTGTTTTTTTAATCAGATGCTCAATAATATCCTTTTTGATTTTTGCGTGGCTAACTTCTGGCGCATGCTGTGTTGATATAACAACGGTATCTACACGTACAGGCTCGTGGTCTTTATTGTATTCAATGGTGACCTGGCTTTTTGCGTCCGGGCGCAGCCATTTCAATTTTCCTTGCTCTCTTAGCTCAACGATGTTTGTCATCAGCTTGTGCGCAAGGGAGATAGGCAGAGGCATAAGCTCTGTAGTTTCGTCGGAAGCGTAGCCGAACATCATTCCCTGGTCGCCTGCGCCTTGCTCGGCGGTGTCTTTGCCGATTGCAGATGCTGCATTAACTCCTTGGGCAATGTCTGGGCTTTGCTTGTCCAGCGCAACCATAACAGCGCAACTCTCTGCGTCAAAGCCAATGCCGGCTTGCGTATATCCTATTTCCTTGATTGTGTCTCTGACAACCTTTTGATAATCGACATTTGCCTTTGAGGTTATTTCGCCGGCAATCACAACCAAGCCGGTGCTAACCAAGGTTTCACACGCAACTCGGCTTTTTGGGTCTTGTGCGAGCATGGCATCTAAAACGGCATCTGAAATCTGATCAGCAACTTTATCCGGATGGCCGGGCGAAACAGATTCGGACGTGAACAAGTAATTGTGGGACATAAAAACCTCTCAATTTATATTGAATAGTAAGATAGTAAAATTGTAGCAATGGGTACGGCTAAATAAAAGCTATCCGCTCTGTCCAGAACTCCGCCATGGCCTGGGAAAATGCCGCCGGAATCTTTTATGCCGGACCACCGCTTTAATGCGGACATTAGCAAATCGCCCAACTGCCCTGCTACGGAAATGACAAAGGCAAAGATCATTGCCATCACCAAAGACATTTCAAATACCGTGTAGCCAAAGCCTGTTGTTGTCCAAATCCAAAACCAGAACATTGAGAACATTGTGCCGCCAACTGCGCCTTCCCATGTTTTTTTAGGGCTTATCTGCGGAGCTAATTTGTTTTTGCCCAAAAATCTTCCGGCAAAATACGCTGCGCTGTCGCAGCCCCACAAGGTGGACATGACAACCAGAAACTTTGCGCATTCAACCATGCCTTGCCCCTTGCCAAACAACTCAAGGCACATTCCACCCCACAGCCCGATATAAAGGGGAGCCGCTATCTGAAGCACCAGCCAAGGGAATAAATTTTTAACATCTATGTATGCAAAAGCTATTATTATATAGAGCAAAATCACAGCGGCAAGAATAATGGGAGCTTCGCCGTTTCCAAGCCAAAGTGCTGTGAGAGCCACTGCGCAAACGGGAGAGATAATATTCATAACTTGAACTTTTTCGGTATAAGCCGCAGAAACCATTCTTGCCCATTCATAGGCTGCAACGGCGTTTAAACCCAGCACGAATATCCAGCGAGTGTAGTCTCCGTACCATAAAAGCAATGCGACTATGGGCATTGCTGTGAATGCGAATATACTGCGTTTTGCCAGATTGCCCATTGCCATGATGCTTGGAATATAGAAAATTGTATATTCTTTTTGTGCTTCGCTGTTTAATTTTGCTGACATTTATAGCTTTGTGTTTTTCGCACTTGCATGCGAGAGGTACACGTTGCGGAACTGTGCAGCCTGTGAGGGTTTTGGCAAAATCGGCGAACTTTGAGAATTGCAGGCAGGGAGCACTGAATGTTTTAGAGAGAAGAACCACGAAGTTTATTATATATTACACTTTGCAGGGAGTGCATGCGGTTAAAACTGAGGCTTATATAGATTCGCTTGCCAAGTATTTGGAAGACGCTTACAGTTTGCACAAGGATATTCTTGGCATGGGTGATATCAGAGGGAGAATCCGAACCATACATTACCAGAAAGATGTTCCCGTTGGTTTTTATCCGGTTGAGGTTATAGATACCGGAATGTTGCGTGGCTATGAGGGAGATTATGCTGATACTTATGGCTTAATCCCGCCTCCTTTGAATTCGCAGTCAACGCAGGTGATTATAGAAAACGATTTTTTGCGTGGAGCGGATTGCACGGGCAAACTTTCAACGATACCTTTTACTTCTGCTGCAACCGGATATAATTATTCCGAACCGGATAAATGGCATTTGGCTCTAAAGGTGACAACCTATCATGAGCTTTATCACAGTTTTCAATTATATCAGACGAGATTGACGGATCACAGTATTTTTTGGGCAGAGGCTAGCGCAACAGGCGTAGAGGAAATAGCGGCTCCTTCAATAGATGACTATATAAATTATCTTGAGCCGTATAATCCGAGGACTATAGATAATTCCAAAGGCGGGTATGACTGGGCTTCACTTTATCTGTTTTTGTATTCCGAATTAGGGCCAAGATTTGATTCATATATATGGAAGCATTACGCTGCAAGCCCTAGAGAAGGGTTTGCCATTCAATTGGCGAAGCATGCGAATTCCATAGGTAAAAATGTGGAAGATTTATTTCACAAATACGCCGCATTTATGTTCTTTTCTGGCCAGAGGGCGCAATATTTGCCAGATTCGCTCAAGTCGTCCACAACTGTGCTGAATGATTTGCCGGCATGGCCAACTTGGAATTTATGGGGGGCAACTCCTAGAGTTATGCCGGTTGGTTCATTTTATTTTTTGGCAAAATCTAGTGATGCGATGCCGACTATAGATTCGGTTGCAAGGATTTCTTATTTGGAATATGGCAATGCTTCCGTTTGGGTTCTTTCCCGTTTGCTTGAAAAGGATTATGTTCCGTCTGAACTTGGACCCAAAGAGCTTATGGCTTATCCCAATCCTTGGAATCCCAAGAAAAATCCGAATCTGTATTTTAGAAATTCAAACGGCGTGGAAATTCGTTCTTCCTCCGGTGCGTTGATGACTAGGCTAAAAAGCGAAAAAGATACTCTAGTTTGGCAACCGCAAAAACTCCCTGCTCCCGGCATTTTATATTACAGAACTTTGCCCCACGGCAAGAATAAAGTGCTGATTGTGGAGTATTAGTCAATAAATTTTTGACATTTTTGCATTTTTGTGTGCATTTTGCAAACAAATGTTGACACTTTTTTTAAATTTATTCTCTACATTATACCGCTATGATTAAATCTTTAAATGAGGAAGGTCTAACCCAGGCTGTTAGACTCTTATTGTGCGAAGAACGCAAAAAGCGCAATATGTCCCAATTCGACTTAGCCAGAGAAAGCGGTTTGACCAGGCAATGCATAGCTCTTTTTGAGAGCGGACAGCGAGTGCCAACCTTCTTCTCACTATTCAGCTTGGCAAAAGGCTTTAACATGTCTGCAGTTAAGTTAATATCCATGTTAGTTCATAAAATGGACTTTTATGAACGCCAGCAAAAACTGCTAGCCGCAGACAGCAAAAATGTAAAATGTTTCACATGAAACATTTGCTATTCTTTTGTGATTTTACTGCCGGAGAAGTCGGGGGTGTTTTTGAAGGTGGCATATTTGAAGATAGCTCTTTTCAAAACATGAAGCATGTCAAAGTCGGTGCTGCCATTGAATTTTGCGTTTGCGGCTTGCAGATTGCCTAAAACGAAGGTTTCCTGCAAAGAGAGTGGGCCGGCAAATTCGGAATTCATTATGGATAAATTTCCCTGAAAATCAGTCGCTTCAAGTGAAAATCTGTTCTCGGCCTTTATTTCGCTGAAATAACTGTTTTTTGCCCATACCACCATGTTTGAGAAAACCGCCCTGCCCTTAAAAATGCTTTTGCTGAAATTCACCGTGCCAAAAACGGAACTGTTTTTAAGCTCCACCTCTTTTTGAAACTCACTTTCCAGAAAGATCAGATTGCCGTTGAAACGGGTGTTTTGCGCTTTAACATTGCCCTTGAAAACGCATTTCTCAAAATACGCATTGGCGTTTACCTGGGTTTCGGAATCTGCGGAGTTGATGGGAAAACTGTTTCCGGCTTTGCCAAAATCCAAATCGCCTTCTATAACGGCATTTTTAATTTGAACGGATTTGCCGGCAGCCAAGCTTTTTATTATTTCGTCTGCTTTGACGATGGCCTGTTTTGGTGCCTGCGCATTGCACGCAACAGTCATTGCCATGATTATAATAGCGAAAGAGATTTTCATTTGTTGCTCCAGCGTTTTTTAATAGGTTTTTCAACGCTTTCCCTGTATTCTGCGATTTTCTTTGCTAGAACACCGTTCTTTTTGTTGCGCAGTACCATGGTTTTAATTTCTGCCGGGGTGTAGGCGTTTGCGCTACCTCCCATAGCTTGAACTGATGTTGCAGGTGCTTTTCCTGCTTTTTTTGCTGAAACATGCGCCGGTTTGTTTTGAATAATGCCATTTTTAATAACGCCGTTTACAAACTCCAAAGGCTTGCCTCCCTCAGCCCCTATGAAATAGAAATTGTTGTCTTCGTTGCCCTCTTTGATTTCATCATGAGCGTCCGCATAAATAACCAGATAGTATTTTCCGTTGATTTGCGGCATGGTATAAGGTATGTAAAAACCATCCGATCCAAATACGTCCTCGCCGGCCTTTTTCCCCGGTTTTACATCCATATTGTTCCAGATTCCACCGCTTATAGCATTGCTTTTAGAATAATCTCCGCAAAGATAATTGCAATCTTCATAACCGATTTTTCCGAATTCGTCTGTATAATAGTCTTCATATATAATTTCCAAATCATCTGCATTGAATGCATTGTAATACATATAAAATACTCTCCACCTTTGGCTTGCTAAAATTGTTCTTGTGCCAGAGTTGTAAACATCATAGTAAAAAGCCCTTTTTCTGGGAGTGTTATCTTCCGGGTCTTGAAAATCTTCGGCATCTGAGACTGACAAATCATAACCTTCTATCAATTGATCTTCTTTAACTTCATTTTCAACCGAAGTTGTCGGATTTTGGGCTACAAAAGAAACAAACATAAAGTTTCTCAAAAAGAAATCGTAATCCACCCAAATACTGCCCCTGTCTCCCCAGCTACTTCCCCATGAGTTCCTCACTTTGAAGGCGTTTTTGCTATTGTCATAGCCAACAAGAACCATAGCGTGATATGCGTGCTGCATATTCGGGTCGTTGTAAGTGTCTGAGCTTAAAACGGAAGCATTGTTCCAGCGCATAAATCTGTCGCCAAGTTTTGCTCCGAATAAGATTGGCCTGCCTTGCGCAAGGTAGCTTTTTAAGTTATCCTCTGTCAATCCAAGTGAACCTGAACCACCTGCCAGACTATAATTATATGCGATTTTGCGATAATTAGCCAGTTTGTTATTTGCGTTTCCGTTTGAAGTGCCGGAGCAGCTTCCCATGCTGGTGTAAGGAACAGAGCTAAGATTGGAGGCTCCCTTTGCGATTAGAGCGTCTAAGGCGGCCTCAAAATTTGTTCCGTTGCAATTTGAGCCTTTTTCGGCACTTGGTATGGTAAACCATAAATCTTTTGGGCTTGTTTGGTTTGTAGTTCTTGATAGCTCGGTGCTGTTCCAGCCTTTTTCTATGCCGTTCAGCGCGGTTTTAAGGTTATAGCCGGCAGCCCAGGCAACGCATGTTCCATATTGTCCTTGGTCGCCTATAGGCGGGAATCTGTTTTCCAAATCTGAAACGGAACTCGGTAGCCCGCCTGATGAAACATTGGAGACCGAAACATCCTGCGGAATATTGCTGAGGTTTTCCCTGCTCTGAAGCCAACCTGTGCGAGAGATAAGATCCTTTTCTTCAAAAAAGCAGTCTGTGTCTGTACAGGCCAGAATGTCACTTAAGCTGTGATTTCCGCAAGATGTTAGGAGTAAGGAAAAGAGGGGTGCGCAAAATAAGAGTTTATGATTAAGCATGGGAATAATATAGTAAACTGTCAAAATCAGAATTGGCCGGAATTTGAGTAATTTTCAAAATAATGTTTCACGGGAAACCATTTTGATCGGGCAAAAATAGGCTTTTTTTCCAAATAAAATGTAAAAAAATGCAATAAATCTCAAGAAAAATGCAAAAAAAAGCCCCTAAATGTATTTTGTACCTAGACAAACACGAAAAAAAATTCTATATTATAGGGGCAAATGGTTGCTACAATTTTTTTGGACATATTATTTGTCCTATATGTTATTGCAGGAATGGGGCTCGTTTTATACGGCTTTAATTGTTATTTTAGTATTTTTTTGTTTTTAAAAAATTTTAAAAGGAATCGCCAATCAGATCATGAATCGCTTGATGGCTTTCTAAAAAATCTTGACCTAAACACATTGCCCAAGGTTACAACTCAGTTGCCGGTGTTCAATGAAGGCACCTGCGTAGAACGCCTCATAGAGAGCGTTTGTGCTATGGAATACCCTAAACACCTGCACGAGATTCAAGTTTTGGACGATTCAACGGATGACTGTGTAAAAGTTTCTGAGAGAAAGGTTGCGGAAATGAAGGCTAAGGGTTATAACATAAGTTTAATCCACCGCACAAACCGCCAAGACTTCAAAGCCGGTGCTTTGAAAGAGGGAATGGAGCTTTGCAAAGACTCTGAGTTCTTAGCGATTTTTGATGCGGATTTTGTTCCGGAAAAAAACTTTTTAATGCACACCGTTCCATATATGGTTATGAACGAGAAAATCGGTTTGGTTCAAGGTCGCTGGGGGCATTTGAACAGAAGCGAGTCCGGTTTAACTCTTGCGCAATCCATAGGAATAGACGGGCATTTTGTGATAGAGCAATCAGCTCGCAGTTGGGGTGGCTTGTTTATGAACTTCAACGGCACGGCAGGTGTGTGGCGCAGAAAGGCCATAGATGATGCCGGAGGCTGGGAAGGCGATACTTTAACTGAAGATATGGATTTGTCTTATAGAAGCCAACTTGCCGGCTGGAAAATGAAATTCGTTTTTGATGTGCTTGTGCCTGCGGAATTGCCGGCAGACATCAACGCCTTCAAAAGCCAGCAATATCGTTGGGCAAAGGGTTCAATACAAACTGCCATAAAAGATTTACCTAGGGTGTTCACTTCGGGGCAATCTTTTATAGTGAAAATTCAATCGTTCCTGCACACCACTCATTATTCAATTCATCCTTTAATGTTATTCACAGCGGTATCTGCATTTCCGTTGCTGGCATTCGGACATTCGAAATTAGGAAACATGCCCGTATGGATGTTCACAGCTTTGTTCGCAACCATAGCTCTTGCAGCGGTGGCTCCTTCAACGCTTTATTTTGTAGCGCAAAAATTTTCGGGTTCCGTGGGCTGGAAAAAACGCATGGCCGCTTTGCCTCTTTTAATGAGCTTGGGGGTGGGGATTGCCGTCAGCAATACGTGCGCAGTTCTTTCAGCGGTATTCGGTCGTCAGAGCCCATTCATCAGAACGCCTAAGCAAGGTGGCGCAGCCGGCATAAAAAAATTCAAACAGAAATTCCCGAAGATAGCACTTATAGAATTATCCGTAGGTGTTTATTGCGTGTTCGGTTTAATGCAATATATAGATGCAAGAGTTTATCTGATAGGCCCTTTCCTTGCGCTTTACGCAGTGGGCTTTTTAGCAGTTGGAGTTTTGAGCATGCTGCATTTTATTGGAAACTTGAATGGCGAGGGGTAGATTTTTCTATATTCCTTCCATGCGCAAATTTCTCACCTTTACTTTCGTTCTTTCCATCCTTGCCGGTTCTGCATTTGCCGGCCCTGTTGCTGCTTCCGGCAAAGTGTTTGACAAAAAATATGACGGCATTCAAAAAATTCATGCCGTTATAGAAACACACGAAGGGCAAATTACCGTAAACTTGCTATTTAAAGATGCCCCCAACACAGTGGCAAATTTTATAGACTTGGCAAACAAAGGCTTTTACAATGGGCTTGCGTTTCACAGAATAATTCAGCGCTTTGTTGCACAGGGCGGAGATCCTAACAACAATGGCACTGGCGGCCCGGGATACACAATTGCCGACGAAGAAAACGATCTTAAGCACGTTGCCGGAACGCTTTCCATGGCTAATTCGGGACCTAACACCGGTGGCTCGCAATTCTTTATAGTGCAGTGGCCGCAACCTCATCTGGATGGCAAACACACAGTTTTCGGCATGGTAGAAACCGGTCTGGACGCAGTCTATCGCTTGGAACCTTACGATCCGATCATCAGCGTGAAAATAGTGGAAACAAAATAATGCCAAGCAAAAAAGCTCCAGCTCCACGTCCCACAGCGCCGGCAAAAAAAGCAGCGCCTAAAACAGCTCCGGCTAAAAAAGCTGCTGCGCCAAAAAAAGAAGTTTCACAAGAAGAATCTCCCAAAGCAGTCACGCCAAAAGCCGCATCTGCGAAAGTTGAATGTTCTTTGATAATTCAAGGCGCAAAGTTTGTAAAAACGCCTTTCTTTTTTGATTCGGAAAAAGAAGAAAGCGGAAAGCGCAAACATATAAGCTTAACAAAACCGCCGGAAAAACCAACTTCATGGAGTCGCCCGAAAATAGGCAACATCGCTGATGGGAAAAATTTGGTGGAACTTCTTTCTCAGCAACTGGAATTTGAAAATAGAACTTACTTTGAAGGTTGTGAAGGGCAAGTTTGCGTTAAGTGCAATGTGAATAATGTCGATCAAAAATTTTATGTAAATAAATCTTTGGGTTACTGTGCGGACTGTGCTACGCTTTTGGATCTCGGACAGTCCAAAGAAGGTGTGTTCTCGGATGCGCAAATGGAGCTTATGCGTCGTTCTATGGAAAAGTCAATGCAAAAAACAAAAGACTTGGATGAGAATGATATAGTTGATGCTCTTGATGATATGGATAGCTTGGAATTGGAAGAGGCTTTGCTTGCTGTAGAAGAAGATTCAGAGTTTAATGCTTAAAACCCCGTAGTTTAATGTTTAAATTTGAAAAATATCTTTTATCCAGAATTCCTGTTGGGTTTTCCAATGGGCTTCGCAATATAAAAATTTTATGCGAAGTACTTGGCTCTCCTCAAAAAAGTTTTGAGAGTATTCACATTGCCGGCACAAACGGCAAAGGCAGCACGGCTTTTTATTTAGCAAACATTTTGCAAGCGCACGGAGCTTCAACAGGTCTTTTCACAAGCCCGCATTTGGTAAGCGTTAGAGAGCGCATTAGAATTAACGGCAAAATGATTTCACAGAGCGAGCTGAACGATGTAATTTCGCAAGTTGAGCGAGCGGCCAAGGTTGCAAAAATTGAACCTTCTTATTTTGAAACATTAACCGCTGCGGCTTTTTTGTGGTTCAAGCAAAACAATATTTTGGTTGCTGTTTTGGAAGCCGGTTTGGGTGGCAGGCTGGACAGCACAAGAATTGCGAGAGGAAAGTTTGCTGCTATAACGAGCATCGGTTTGGATCACACTGAATTGCTGGGTGATACTGAGGAAGAAATTTTGAAGGAAAAACTTGGCATAGTAAAAAAAAATGCGATTCTTGTTTTGGGAGATTTGCCACGTGCGCTTTTAGCACAGTGCCCGCCTTATGAGAAGGCGAAAAAAATAAGCCCGGAATTGCAGGTTGGGAATTTTGGAAAAATTTATGTGAAGAATGCGGAGATTGCCTGGACTGTTGCGCAGGAATTTTTAGATTCGACATTTAATGAAAAAAAGGCGAGAGCGGTGCTTAAAAATGCCGTGTGGCCCGGCAGAATGCAAATGCTGAAAAACTTTATTTTAGACGGTGCGCACAATCCTGATGCTGCGGAAATTTTAGCGCAGTGTTTGGAAGAAAAAAAGCTGGGACCTTTGCCGTGTATTTTTGCTTCATTAACGGACAAAGACACGGAAGGTGTGCTCAGAGCATTGAAGCCGCACATCTCGGTTTGCCATCCTGTGCAGGTTGAAAATCCCAGAGCACGGAGTGTTGAAGAGATTTTGGAAATTTGCGAAAAATTAAAAATAAAAACCACAACGGAAAATTTCAAGAATAAAACACCTATTTTAGTTACCGGTTCACTTTACATTGTGGGCAAAGTGATTGCCGAATTGTGCGGTGAAGCGGTGGACTTGACGGAGTTTTAGGCAAGTTTTTTAAAATAATTACTTTTTTAAAGAAAAAAGTTGACATTTGTCTAGAAAAATTTGGGACTTATAGACTTTCGTCACCTAGTACATCACATCGCCCCAATATAAGCATATGATATAGAAACTCCGGCGAAAAAATCATAATTGGGTCCAAAACGACCCATATATGGAGAAGCCCAAACAATACAAAAAGAACACCGCAATGAGCGAGGATGCCTACCGTGAGAAGTTCTCCACCAATGAGGCTGCCAGAAAGTATTTGGAAGACAAGATATGGCAGGGTGTTCCCAAGTGCCCTAAATGCGGATGCATCAGAACCCACGAATGGCGCAAGGACAAGCCGGGGTATTACCGCTGTAACAAATGCAAAAACCAATTCGATGTGAAAGCCGACACGGTGTTTGAGGGCACTCATATCGCTCTGAGGAAGTGGTTCGTTGCTTGGTATTATATGGTGACAGACAGGAAGGGCATATCCTCAATGGCTCTTTCCAAAAAGCTTGGCATTTGTCAAAAAACAGCTTGGTTCCTTGAGCAACGCATAAGGCACGCTATGGGCACGGGAAAATACGACTATATGCTCGGTGGCATGAACAAAGTGGTTGAGAACGACTCTACATATGCAGGCGGAAAGAAAAAGAATAAGCACACCAACAAGAAAGGCCCGAAAGGCAGCGGTCCCGTGGGCAAAGCCGTGATATTCGGCATGGCTGAAAGGGGTGGAAAGGTGAAGTCTATGGTGATACCAAATGAATACAGGGCTACCATACAGAATGCGATAATGCAAAATGTTGAGAAAGGCACCCTTTTGAACACAGATGAAGGTCGCCAATTCATTGGGATAGAGAAATTCGGCTATTATCGCAACTCGGTCAATCACAAAGCAAAGGAATATGTTAGGTACGATTCAGCGAAGCCCTTTGTTGATAAGATGGCCTGCACGAATAGCATTGAGAGCGTGTGGGCTTTGCTCAAAAGAGGTTTTTACGGCACTTTTCACAAGTTTTCGTTGAAGCATTTGCAACGCTATGTGGATGAATTTGACTTTCGCTGGAATGAGGGGAATTGCAAATACACCACAATGCAGCGTGTAGATGCCCTAATTGACAAGTCATACGGCAAGAGGCTCACTTGGAAGGCCTTGGTCGGGAAAAACAGATGTCCCGAGATGATTGTGCCGGGATAGGATGAAAAAAGGTTAGGATTTATTCTATTTGTTCCCTAGCTCTTTCTGAAGAAACTTTGTTTGAAATTTTATTTAATCTCTTATGCTCTAATTCCCACTGCTTACAGATAGATTTTCGTTAGTATGATCTGATACCCCACAGTCTTGCTGTGGAGAAAGTTTCATTGCTTTTTGATATTCAATTCCTGCTTCAAATGCTATAAGCATCAATTCTATTGACTTGGCACTTTCAATGCGATATTTTAAAAAATAAAATAATGTGGCAGTAAAATAATCAAATTTCGTATCTGTGAGAATTGTAAAATTATCCTCGCTATCTTTTGAAATAAATGATAGTATTCGAGAAAGAGCAAATATTTCATTTATGAAAATATTTTGATGGTCATCTTTTATAATTTGTAAGGGCTTCCTTTTTAGAAACCAAAAAATTTCGTAAGCGAGCGTTTTGACTTCATCTTCCTTCTCTAATTTATGAAACGACTTTAATCGCAATATATCAGTATAATAATCTATTACGGCATGTCGTAGTATAATTTTATTAATAGTTACAATATTTTCAAGGTCTCTCTTTTTTATAAATTCTTCGGCATCAAGTAAAATCAAATCATACTTTTCCTTAATGCGTTTTTCTCCAGATTCATCCAAAATATTAGAGGATGATATGTATTTAGAACTTATGTTATATGACATACTCCTTACCAGCATTTTGAATTTTATTCAAAACTTCCATATTTTCCTTCTTTTCTATAAATTTACGGTATCTGTTTGACAAATCGCGGGGACTATATGGCCCCGGCTTATTAACTAATGTATGCAATGGAGGCAATTCGCATAATGAACGAGAGTCATGAAATGAACGACTGTCCATCCAAACATAAAGAGCGAACAGCAAAAACAAAGATGTAGCAGCAACAAAAATCACCATTTCAGTTTCTCCTAGATAGAAAAGATACAAAAATCCTCTTAAGATAACTGTAAAAACCAAATGATAAAATTAATATTAAGTAAACTAGATTCATTTGGGCAAATGTTTTAGTGTCTGAAAAGAAATTAAATTTTATTCCGTTATCCAACAAAAGGTAAAATGCAAAGCCTATAAAGATTATAAATAAATAAAGGTAATGCTTACTTTCGAATCCAGTTTTTTCCTGTATTTGCTTTATAAAAAGCGCTAACGCTAGTGTAAAACTTACATAGAGGATTTGATAATTTGCAAAGAACGTCAAATAAGTATCCTCTTCTTGGACTGATATAAGGAAAGAAATAATGCTAGGAATAAGAGCCACAGCAGCAAAAAAAAGCCATTGCAATAAAAACTTAATGATCTGTTTTACTTCTACTATTTCTTCGGATTTGGGTTCCGCAACAATTCTGTTAAATCTCTTATTGTTAGAGTTGGCCATATATAACAACCTCCATACGAAGCGGCACAGACTTGTCAAATTTCATTTCATAATAAAAAATCATAAAAAATATGTCTCTAAATTTGTGTAATTAAAATCGTAATCTCATTTGACAGTGTATCTCCTATAGACTTTACATATGCATAAATACGCANTAAAGCTTCCACAGGAAGCTATACCAAATATTATTTTGTTGTTGAAAATCATCTCCGGAGGAAATTATAAAAAGTAAAAAGGCATTTTTCATAAAATTATACCAAAACAGCGTTTTCTCATGTTCTCCTACTAATTTTCACTTTTTTGAGCGGACGGTTCGGACACAAGAAACTTAGGCTTTCCATTATGGCAAGACCCCTCATATGGAGACTTCCCGACCCTCTACCACAGACTCCCCTAAGCCTTGGGTACAGGCTCGCAAAACTATTCCAACTTGGAATAGTTTTGCTGCTTAAAACGCCACTGTCAGCCCAAAATCGCCATTTTCCGACCTTCTACCATAAGATCACTTTCGGTTTCCCATTTTGTATATTCATGAGGTTCACCACAAAAAGTGGTGAGCCTTGGTGCCTGGCTTGGAGAGCAGAAGTACCATGATAACAAGCTCTCCATAAAAAAGAAATTTGGAACCATATGGCGTATAGTACATATATCAAGCCTGCAATTGTAGCTCTCTCGACTAGGCTGCCATCTGGTTCCTATAATATGCTACCCCCCC
>WQSZ01000040.1 GCA_009787645.1 Candidatus Fibrimonadales bacterium
ATCAAACCTGTGAGCTTAAAGTTCTCGTGGAAAGTTTTAATCTGCTTTATAACATTTTGCCCGGTGTTTCCGTCTATCACAAGCCATATATCGTGGGGAAAATTTTCGTTCACTTTTTTTACCACACGGACTGTTTTGCGAAGTTCTTCCATCAAGTGATCTTTGTTGTGCAATCTTCCGGCGGTGTCTAAAAATACAACATCACTGCCTCTGGCAACTGCCGCTTTGCAGGCATCGTAAGCTACAGCCGAAGGGTCTGAGTTTTCCTGGTGTTTTACAAAGTCTGCATTGCTGCGCTGTGCCCAGGTTTCAAGCTGTTCAATGGCTGCGGCTCTGAATGTGTCTCCGGCGGCGAGCAAAACGGATTTTCCCTCTTGCTTCAAGCGATGCGCAAGCTTGCCTATGGAGGTTGTTTTGCCGGCACCATTCACGCCTATGATTAAAACTACGTGCGGTTTGCCGTTCCATTCCAGTTTAGGCGGCTCGATCAACAGGCGCTGTGCTTCGGTTCGCAGAATAGCGTTTATCTCATGTTGATCTAATGATTTGCCGAGTCCGTGTTCTCTCAAGGCATCGGTTAGCAGGAAGGCGGCTTCCACTCCAACGTCGGCTTTTATCAATTGCTCTTCCAAATTCTCAAGCATTTCATCTGTTATTTTGCCAACGCCTGCAATGGATTTAAATTCACCCATCAAAGCGTCACGAGTTTTTGCAAGTCCGGATTTTATTGCGGAAAGAAGAGACATTTTTTAATCCTTGATTTTATGATCTTTCCAAAATCGGAATTTATTTCATAACCAATGCCATTTCTGCCGAGTTCTTTGGCTGCAAGCAGTGTAGTTCCGCTTCCGCAAAATGGATCTAAAACGGTTTCGCTTATGTAAGAATATGCTTTGATTAACCGGTGAGGGAGTTCGTATGGAAAGGGCGCAATATGCTCTCTGCCGGCACCGCTCTTTTCTGGTTTTATCAGCCACACATCGCTGTTTTTTATGGAGAGCCAAAAGTCTTTGTCTATTTTTGAGATGTCTTTTATCTCTTTTGTAAGGTGAGCGTATTTGTTGAATTTTTTATCATCGGGTTTTTGAAATTCCAAAATAGTTTCATGCATATTGTTGAGCAAAATACCGCCCGGATACGGGTAAGTTCCAAAGTGAGCTTTAACGCCGTTGGTTTTGTGCCATATAATATCTCGCTTAAAGATAAAACCTACGCTTTCGCACAAATCCGTGGTTTTGCCCACCAAGTTTATGGTTTTAAAGCTTTTGTCATAGCTAACAGGCAGGTTCATAATGTTCAGGAAAAACTTTCGTCCGGGTTGCAAAACTCTAAAGACTTCTTTCCAAACTTTTCCTATTTCGTTTAGCCACTCATCCAGATCATGGATATTGCCCAAATCGTGTTTTTTATCGGAATAGGTTTTTGCGTCAAAATACGGAGGTGAAGTGACAACCAAATGAATGGAATTATCACTTAACTCTTTCATTTTTTGCGAGTTCTTAAAAAAAACTTTTTGTGCTATGCTTTCCATTTACACCACGCTTTTCACATCATCTACTATGCCGTAATCTTTAGCTTGTTGCGCACTCATAAAATTATCTCGGTCTGTGTCACGTTCAAGTTGTTCTTTGGATTTACCGGTATGCTCGCTGAAAATTCCGTTCAGCACATCACGGATGCGCAGCATCTCCTCTGCCTGTATTGCAAGGTCGCTGGCCGGAGCTATCATTTGTCCGCTGATAAGCGGTTGGTGGATCATTATTCTGGCGTTGGGCCATGCGTATCTTTTTCCTTTTGTACCTGCGCATAAAAGCACGGCTCCAAAGGAGGCGGCTTGCCCAGCGCAGATTGTGATCACATTGCTTTTTAGCGAACGCATGCAGTCGTAAATTGAGAGCCCGCTGGAAATTGCGCCGCCCGGGCTGTTTATAAAGAAGTAAATGTCTTCGTTTGAAATGCTGTCCAGATAGAGAAACTGCTTTACCAGCTCTTCTGCGCTTTCGTCTTCAACCGGCCCCCAAAGAAACACACGTCTCTTCTTTGCCAACGCATACTCCGCTTCTTTAAGAAAATTATGTTTGCTCTTTTCGTGTTCCTGCTCGCAACTCATGGCTGTCTCCTAAATTTTGGTGTTAATATAGAAAACTACGCCATCAAATCCAGCACATCACCGCCGTCCAGCTTAATCGGATGACCGGCGGGCGTGTTTGTCTCCGGCTGAGTTTCCTCTTCACCTTGCTTTTTTTTGCCCTGTTGTTGTCCCTTATTTTCGTTGCCGCCATCGGGATTTAAATCGTTCATTTCATCGTTTTTTTGGACTGAGTTGTTTTTTAACTCTTCCAAGCGATGCATCTCGGCCATGGCTTTTGCTATATCGCCAAAAGCCTTGCCCTGTTCCGCAGAACGCATTTGAGACATGGTGTCCGAACGGTTCACCATGTCTTGGTTTTGTACTGGAGGAAGCATAAAATACCTCTCTGGTTACAACTGCAATTGCAATTTTGCCTTGAGTTTCAGCATTGCTTTGGAATGTATCTGCGAAACCCTTCCCTCTGTCAAATTCATCGCCGCCCCTATTTCCTTCAATGTCATCTCCTCGTAGTGATAAAGCGCTATCACATGCCGCTCGTTTTCCGGCAATGCCATCAAAGCGCTTGCCAAAATTTTCTTTGCCTCTTCCATGCCAAGCCTGTCTAACGGATTTTCTATAGTTGTATCTTCAATCGTGTCTATCAAAGATACGTTCGTGGACTCACCGTAATTATCAGACATCACTTCGTTTAATGAGACTATGGTTGTCGGAGCTACCTCGCTTAACAGATCCTCGAACTCCGCAGGCTTCAAATTCAAATGCTCCGCAACTTCGTTATCATAAGGCGTGCGCCCTATTTCCTTTTCAAGTTCTGAGTAGGCGTTTTTTATCATTCTCGCTTTTTGCCTTATGGAACGTGGAATCCAGTCCTGCTCTCTGAGATCATCTAAAATTGCACCTCTTATTTTGTGCGTTGCATAGGTTTCAAATTTAACTTCTCTGCCGGAGTCAAAAGATTCAACGGCTTTTATCAAGCCCATTACTCCGGCGCCGATCAAGTCGCCAAGCTGAACGCTTCTGGGTAAATTAATGGCCATTCTTTGCGCAGTATAACGCACCAAAGGTGTGTACTCAGCCAGCAATTTATCGCGAGCCGCATGACTGCCATGATCTTTATATTCGGTCCAAAGGGCTTCAAGGTCCATTTAATTTCTCCTTTTCCTGTGCCTTCAGCCATGCCTTTTCTTCGGCACTCGGTTCTGTTACATGATAAGATAGCCCACCATCGACTCTGTCGGCATTCTTTTCCTTAGCATCCAGCAAAATTGTTTTTAAAAAAGTATCAACAAGCATAACAAATAATAACCAAAAAACTCCGCTTACCACAACAGCTTTTATAAGAGCAAAAGCCAATTCCGGAAATGAGATGGATGGAGATAAAATTAAATCTATCAAAAGCACAGACCAAAACGCCAGTATCACAAGGGTTTTGGTAATTGCATTTGTAATCTGTCTGAGTTCCATTTTAAACCTCCGCTATTTCAAAAGCCACTCCGCTATAATTTCCTTCTCTGCGCTCACAATATTGTCCGGGCTTTGACCGTTGCCTATATAAGAAAGCGGTATTCCGAATTTTACAGGCAGCCAAAGCAATGCCCCCTGCTCACAAGCCTCGTCTTGCTTTGTGAAAATTATGCGGTTCGCTTTTAGAGACACATAAATTTCTGCGGCTTTTTTCAAGTCGCTGTCGCGCATATTCAACGGCAAAACCAAATGCACTTCGTCCGGGCGAATTGCATCGTGAAATGCCTTTATCTCCTCTTCGTGCTCAGAATTTCCCAAGCTACGCCCTGCGGTATCTATCAAAACCAAAGACTTGTCTCTTAATCTTTCAAAAACTTCCGGAACTTCGTCTGGAGAATAAATGCTCTCCAGATCTATGTCTGCAGCGGCGGCAAAAGCTTCCATTTGCTCCAGAGCCCCCATGCGGCAGCAATCTGTTGTCACTATGGCAACGCTCTGGTTGCCTGTTACTGTGGCTCTGCCGGCGAGCTTTGATATGATTCCGGATTTTCCCGCACCTGCCGGGCCAATGAACATTTGCACCAAAGGTCTGCCTTTGCGAAGTCTTGGGCGTGAAGCTATGGAAATTCTGTTAGTCAATACCTTTTTCATCTGCTCGTTAACGGAAATATTGTCTCTTGCGTTTGCCGAGCAGAGAATCACTGCTTCTGCAAGCAGGTCTTGAACTATTTGCGCAGACAATCCGCTTTTGGAAAGCTTGGCAGCAACGGAGCTGAACTCCTTGGGAATCCTGTCGCGAACAACCCTTACCCCTTCTAAAAAATCATTTCTGGTTGCGGCAAAATCTTCTCTTAATCTCTTCATCTCTTCAAGGATGCTTTCCATGTTAACGATTAACTTGTCATTTGCGATTGGCGGTAAATTTCTCTCAACCGGTTTGTGCTCCTTTGGTCCCAGGGTTTGCCCTATGGTTTGCCACTCTACCGGCCTTATCCCCTTGTTGTTGTAGGTTGCCAGTTTTCCCGTATCTCTGCCTTTGTGTGGTGGCGGAGCCTCCGATATATCGTCTAAGGTAGCTACAACTTCCACTTTTTCGTTGGGATTTTTGGAGTGTTTAAGTTCACGTTGCTGCAATAGAACCGCATCGGGGCCAAGCTCCTCTTTTATTCGCTGTAAGGCCTCACTGAAAGAGCCTGCTCTGAATGTTCTAGTCATGTGTTCCCAAAGTCTCCGCTACTGATATATTAACTCCTAAAGGAATTTCACTGTAAGATAAAACTACTAAATTCTGAAAGCTGCTTTCCAATAATTTTTTCAAAGGATAACGTATATTCGGTGAGCAGACTATTATAGGTTGCTCGCCCAGGGCTTGGATTTTAGTCTGAATAATGTCCATTCGCTCCAGAATTCGCCCAACCAGATCCGGCCTTATCACCAATCTGGGGCCTCTGTTTGTGGATTGAAGCGAGGCTTCCAGCATTTGCTCCAAATCCGGCGCAAGGGCTATAACTGCCATGTTGTCGTTGGCTATGTATGGTTTGCAAATTTGCCGCGTTAATCCGAGCCTTACTTGCTCGTTTATGAACACTGCGTCTTTTGAAATTTTGGCTGCATTTGCCATAAGTTCAAGGATGCTGGCCAAATCCCTTATGGAAATTCTCTCTTGCAGCAACATTTCAAGCACCTGCTGAATGTCACCGGCACTGAGCATTGGGGTCAGTTCCTCAACGATGGCCGGGCTGTTCCGCTTAACATTTTCAAGCAGGGTTTTCACATCTTGCCGCATTAAAATTTCCGCAGCATGGCGGCGAATAATTTCCGTGAGGTGTGTTGCCAGCACCGCAGGCAGTTCAACCACGGTGTAGCCTGCAAGCTCGGCAGCTTCCTTTTGGCTTTCGGTTATCCAGAGAGCATCCAAGTTAAATGCGGGTTCCTTTGTTTTTATGCCCGGAATTTTTTGGCTCACATTGCCTGGATTCATGGCAAGGTAAGAGCCCATCATCAATTCTCCTTTGCCAACATCGTTCCCTTTTATTTTGATCAGATATTCGTTTGGCGAAAGCTGAATGTTATCCCTTATGCGAATGGGAGGAACTATCATGCCAAGCTCGCCGGCCATTTGCCTGCGCAGCATGGTTATTCTTTCCAGCAAATCACCGCCCTGGTTCACATCTACCAGAGGTATTAATCCGTAGCCTATTTCAAGCTCCATCTGATCGACTAACAGATAATCTTCAATCTTTTCCTCTTTGGGCAAGGCGGCAGCTTCTTCTGCGGCTTTTTTCGCTTTAGCTTCGTCTTCCAGTTCCTGTTTGCTTTTTGTTCCGAATCCCATTCTGTAAGCTGTGAATGCCAAAAGGCCGCCTATTACCATAAACGGAATTGTGGGCATGCCGGGAACAATGCCCAAAAGGAACATGACGAATGCCGAGACGGAAAGAGCTTTGGCGCTTTGCGTAAACTGCGCAATGATATCTGCGCCCATATTGCTTTTTGAAGCTGCTCTTGTGACTATTATACCCGAAGAAGTTGAAATCATCAGTGCGGGAATTTGGCTGACAAGACCGTCTCCTATGGTTAACTTTGTATATGTTCCTACGGCGTCTCCTATTTCCATGCCCATCATTGCAACGCCAAGAATAATGCCGCCTATGATGTCTATGCCTATTATTATTATGCCGGCAATGGCATCTCCTCTAACGAATTTCGAAGCACCATCCATAGCTCCGTAAAAATCGGATTCCCTTTGAATTTCATCGCGCCTTGTTCGAGCTTCTTCTTCTGTTATGTGACCGGCGTTCATGTCGGTATCCACAGCCATAAGCTTGTTAGGCATTGCATCCAATGTGAATCTTGCGGCTACTTCTGCTATGCGGGTTGCGCCTTTTGTTATCACCACAAATTGCACAACTACCAGTATTATGAATATTATTGTTCCAACTACTATATTGCCTGCGGTTACGTAATTTCCGAACGCTGCTATAACCTGTCCGGCTTCTGCCTGTGATAAAATAAGCCTCGTAGAAGCTATGCTTAAAGCGAGCCTGAAAAGAGTCACTATCAGAAGCATGTTTGGGTAAACGGAAAAATCAAGCACGTTTATCAGCATCATGCTGGTCATCAAAACCAGCAGGGCAATGCCGAACATAAATGTGAGCAACACATCCAGCAAAGCAGTTGGAATAGGAATTACCATTATAAGAACAATGCAAACAACTCCGAAAATAACAATAGCATCTTTATGCTTAGTGAACGGGTTGTTCGATATTAAATCTTTTGCTGCTTGCATTGATGGAGGCATTCTATTCCGCTTTTTGTAAGGTTACGCTTAAATTCGGCAGTATTAGGCCTGTACCGGAGGCTATTATATTTCTAGTGCTGTCTAAGCGAAATGTCCGGCCGGCATCTCTATCCACAACCCATGCGCCGCCGTCTGAGGTCAACGCACTTATTGAAATTGGGAGTTCAAATTTATGGTTAACAAGATCTCCGTGTTCAACAGTTAAAGCCATATCATACGCATTGCCCTGGAATGGCCCTCGGAAACGGCGAACTTCTCCTCTTTTCCTGTCGGAAATCCATACACTGCCGCTGTTTGCCGAAACGGAGCCTATCCATTCAAAACCTTTTATGCTTGCTAAGATTTTTCCTGACGTATCTATAGCTGTTACTCTTGAACTGTCTGCTATCCATGCGAGGCTGGTATGTGCAGGATCCAGGCTTACAATGCGCGGGCGATTACAGCTAAATTGCAAATATTTTAAAGTGAGATTTTCAGCATAGCCTACGATATCGTTTTGAGGAATTACAAACCAGGTTAAATCGCTTTCAAATTGATTTACTGCCAGCCCTCCGATTATTCCCGGTATCTCGCCGCTAGGTCTTTCAGCCGTGCCGAGTGTATTTCCGTCAAACGGAAAGCTTTGCAATCCGGACATGTCTGCAACCAATACTTTATTGCCTTCTAAATTTACAGAAACTCCTGTTGGCAATTGAAAATCGGAGCTTTTATACAATTCTTTTCCATAAGTATTGTAAATGGTAAGAGTGTTTTTGGACTGATCTGTGACAAACAGGTTTCCATTGATTGAATTAACCGCAAGAGCGCTTATAGATTTGAAATCGTCTTTTATTCGAACAACTTCTGTACCGGTGGGTGAATATTTTATGAGTTCATTTGCCGAGGCAACCCAAACGGAGCCTGATTCCGTATATACAATAGTGCGCAGTTTGTAGAGTCTTTCCCCATAAGCACCGGAGTCTTTTATTTTCAATACCGAGCTGTCTGCGATTATTTCTTTTGGAGTCCATTCGTAAACCCAAAGCGAATCGCTTTTTGATTTAGTGATTAGATCGCTCATTATCTCCGGCATTGTTATTTCTGCATGGAACATATCGTTAAATGGTTTTTCAAGGCGAATTTCAATTTTCAGAGTACCGCCGGGATGGGCGGCTATTGTTAAAACAGAATCTCCGGATTGTTTAAAATCGTTGATGGAAATGCTTGTGATGCGGGGCAAAATATTTTTCACTTCAATTACAATGGGCAGACTTTCTCTGCCGTTAACAATGGCGAAAACCGTATCTCTGTAATAGTATGTAGTGTCGGTTTTAGTGCTGTCTATTACTTTGGTTACCATGGCTGGTTGTGGCGGAGTATCCCAGTACAGGAATGCGGTATCTGCTTTTATGAGTTTTGTGTTCGGGTCAATAGCCTGTGTACGTTTTGCTACCTTTGCGCCTCTTAATCTTCTCCACTCTATTGCGTTTGCATCTGTAATTGGTTCTTTTACCGTAATCCAAACGGGGAAAAGCCCGCCGTTATAGGCGTTTACGCCCAAGTGCGATTGCGGTTCCCATAAAGGTTCTTCGCTCTCCCTTGAGCATGAAAGGATAAATACAACCAATAGCAGCAGAATTAGAGGCATGAACGTAATATAGAAAATTATACATATTTCTTCAACACATCTTTCCCGGCTACAAAATAATCTATTCCGCTGGCTACGGTGACGAATGTTATTATTCCCATAACGGAATATGGCAAATACTCCCAAATCTCAGCCCAGTTAGGGATTAAGCCGGGGTGAACAAGTGTTCCTACGAGTATGGTTAAAATGCCGCCGCCCTGAATTGCTGTTTTCCATTTGCCGCTTCTGCGTGCCGGCATGGACACACCCTCGCCGGCAGCCAAAGTTCGCAGGGTTTCAACGCTCGCTTCCCGGAAATAAATTAACGCTACCATCCAGACCGGTGCGTAATCGGAAGCCAAAAAGCACAGGAACACGGTCATATTTGAGATTTTGTCGGAAAAAGGGTCAAGGTATTTGCCCAAAGTGGAAACTTCTCCCCACTTGCGTGCCAAATACCCGTCCAAAAAATCCGTCACCATAAAAGCTACTATCATCACCAAAGCCAGGATTTTGAACACCATGCTGTTGTCTTGATAGTTCAAATTATTGTCGTAGAAAAACACCCACAAAAACACCGGAGTCAAAACTATGCGGCTCATGGTGAGCTGATTTGAAACGGAAAGCGGCTTGCGGTGAGTTGGGTCACGGTAATAGCGATAACCAAAGGATATGCTGGAAGCAAACATCAAAAGCATTGCAATGCCCATGCTTATTTGCTGGTAATGCTCCAAATCCAAAACATAGACCATCATTGTCGCATTAATGCTGAGTGTTGCCGCTTTGGACCAAAATCCGTTTGGCTTAATAAGTTTTCCCTCGCGCAGCACTGAAAGCACATAAAGCGTTCTGGATACAACTCTGGCCAAAAGCATAACGCAGCCTACGGCGAGCATTTTTTCCGGTTCAGTGTCTTCCAGCAGAGAATCCCTTATAAAAAGACATAGCATAACCGCAAACGCAAAAATTCCTTCGATAAATGATAACCATAACTGGTAATACGGTTTTTCAATATCCTGCTGGCGAACCTGAAAATGCAAATACCATGCGCCAAGCAAAATCAAGCTTATGTTTATGGCGGCGAGTTCGTTGAAATAAGGGCGGTCTTGCCATATAAAATAAAAAACGGGTAAATATGCGAATATGCGAATTATTCGCAGCGCACGTCCGTACAATTGCTTATCTACTGTCAAAATACTTCCTCCGCGTGAACCAAATCGGTTCCCTGTTTTTCTGCCAGACTTTTCAAATTTAACAAAAGGTCTATGCTCTTTTCCGTGAGCTCAAACAGCAAAATCGCTTTGCCTTCTCTTTGCGCTGTTCGGAGTGCTTTTGTTATCAGCACCTCGGATTCTTCATCCAATGTGCTTTTTTTGCACTTGAGTTCCTTTTTTGCGCATTCTCTCTCCGATAAACTGACTGTTCTTCTTTTTGTCAAATCCCAAAACCATAATTTTTTTGCAAGCAACACATTTGTGAATTTTTCAACAGAAGCCGGATGAGTCAAAAATTCCTCTCCGTAAAAGGCAGCAAAGCCGCTTGCATTGTCAAATTTTTTCAGATGCTCGTCGAGTCTTTCGGCAATCTCCTTTTCGCTGGTTAACCCAAGTGAAATCTGGTTGTTTTTTTCCGGAGCGTAAAAACTGCTTTCCATGGGGATCCAGGGAATTATATTTGCGTTTAAGTTTTTGCCTGCCTCCAAAAGTTCGGGCCTGGAAGATGGAATTAGCAGATTATATATAAAATCAAGTTTTTCCAGCACTCCCGGATTATTCTTCAAAATTTTGTTTTGTTCCCGAACAGCCAGGACAACTGCCAGTTTTGACGAGTTCGGCAAATATAACGAGTCTATTACACGAATTTCTGTTAGCGGGTACAACCCCTGCTCGCTCTCGTATTTCAGCAATGCGCGCCCGTTTTTTATCTCCCTCATCTCCAGAACTTTGCCCTTGCATCTTTCAATTTCTCTTTGCGCTCGCAGCATATAGTTTGGGATTGACATTCCGTTTGGCACAAGCCATATTTCTTCTACAGGGAGGGGGTTTCGCCTTATTTCCCTGTGAACATTGAGCACTTTTTTAAGATTTTCATTTAAAAACAAAACATCGCATTCACTAGCCTCAGGTACAGGCTCTTGGTTTATAATGGGAATTGTTTTAATATTGAGCAAAATCAGAACCGCCAGTAAAGCTACTGCCACGATAATTAAAATTTTGAGCGGAATCCTGTAAAGCATTTCCGGTAATATATAATTTTCTATATTTCAGGACACCTAAAATTTTTTGAAAGGATAAAGAAATGACAAAAAAAGGTTTTGGACTCCGTGAATGGATAATCTTGATAGTTGTTGCTCTTTCGGGCTATAGCTTGTGGCCCTCTATTGAGTATCACACCAAGCAGGGAGAAGAAAAGGAGACTTTTGCCAAGGAGAATCCTAAGACAGTGAAGGATGCCGTTAAATTCGGTTTGGATTTAGCTGGCGGCACAAGCATTGTTCTGGAGATTGACAAAAGTGAGTTGAAAGATGGCCAGGAAGAAGGAGTGCAAAGGCGTTCTTTGGAAATCATTCGCAACCGAGTTGATAAATACGGTCTTTCCGAGCCGCTTATTTATCCCATAGGCACCAGCCGAATTGCGGCAGACCTTGCAGGTGTGGATGTTGAAAACGCCCTTGAGCTTGTTCAGGGAGTGGCAAAACTCGAATTCCGCATTGTCGCAGAGCCCGAAGTCGCAGCTAGAACTGTGGACTTAATAGACAATTTTTTAAAAGGAACAGAGCTGCCGTCTGCGGCAGAAGACACTGTGGCCACAGATACTGTAATCACAGAGACCGCTGATGCAACGCAGAAACAAGATGCCGAGTGGGATGAAAGTGATCCGTGGGGCGCAAGCAGGGCATCCGCAGATACTTCCGCTAAGACCGCTGAAGCTAGAACAGGCGAAGACTCTTTGGCTGCAGCAGGCACTTATCTAAACCCGGAGCGTCCGTTCTCGGGTTATTTGGTCAATTGGAACTCGGATTTAGCGGTTCCTGAGCATCAGGTTTCAAGAGTTGAGAAAATTTTGGCCATGCCTAGGGTGCAGGCTTTAATTCCAAGAGATGTGAATTTTGTTTGGGGCTACGATTACGAAGTGCAGAGCAATGGAAATAAGCTTAAAATGCTTTATCTGTTAAAGCGTCGTGTGGAAATGGACGGCAAAGAGATCGCAAGCGCAAAACCGCAAAGACTTTCCGAGGGTTTTGATGCGGGCCAAGTTGGCGTATCGCTTCGCTTTAAGGGAATAGGGCCAAAGAAGTTCGCTTCTGTCACAGGCAACAATATCGGCAAAAAGATGGCGATAGTTTTGGATGGGCAAGTGATGAGCGCTCCGGTTATAAAGGATCGTATTCCGGGCGGAGAAGCCAGCATCACAGGTTCGTTTACATTTGAAGAAGCAAAGCGTTTAGCTGATCAATTGGAGGCCGGTGCATTGCCTGCTCCCATGAAAATAGTAGAGCTCAGGAACATTGGCGCAAGCCTTGGCGAAGAAAATATCAAATCGGGTTTTGGTTCGGCTTTGGTAGGCTTTGCTATATGCTTGGTGTTTATGATAATCTACTATAACTTTGCCGGATTGGTGGCAAACGTGGGTATTTTCATAAACATGCTTATGATAGGCGCAGCACTTTCGCTGTTTGGCGCAACACTTACGCTTCCCGGCATTGCGGGCATGTTGCTCACTGCGGCTATGGCACTTGATGCGAACATACTTATTTACGAGCGCATAAGGGAAGAATTGCGAGCGGGGCAGATGGCCAGAATGGCCGTTGCAAAGGGTTACGAAAAGGCATTCACTGCAATTATAGACACAAACTTAACAACGTTCCTTGTAGCATTTATTCTTTACAAAGTAGGTACAGGCCCGGTAAAAGGTTTTGGTTTAACTTTGATGATAGGTATAGCGGCATCGTTGTTCTCTGCGCTGACTGTTACCAGAGCGATATTTGACCTTAAGCTCTCTAGGCATGATGCGAAAACGGTGAACATAGGAAAGGGCATAAAGTGGTTGCAAGAGGCAAAGTTCCAGATCGTTTCAAAGCGTGCGATTTGGGCAAGGCTTTCAATTACCGTATGCGCAATTTGCATTGGACTTGCGATTTTCAAAGGGTTTGAGTACAGCATTGATTTCACAGGCGGTTTGGTTTACACGGTTGAATATTCCGATAGCGAGCAGCATGTGGACAAGTTGAAGGGTACCTTAACCAAGGATAATTTCAGCGATGTGACAATTCGCAAACTTGGCGGCACAACTTTGAATCAGTATATGCTCAGCATTCAGACTTCACAAACAGACGAGGCAACAGTTAATGCGATGACCACAAAGCTGAAAGAGGTTTTGGCAGGAGCTGGTTCTCCGGCAATTGTAGCTCAAGATGTTGTTGGCCCGACTATAGGCGGCGAGCTTCGCTTTAAGGCAATTCTTGCGATTATTTTGTCTTGGCTTGGCATAAGTATTTACATTTGGGCACGTTTTGGAAAAATGGGTCTTGGCTTTGGCGTTGGTTCGGTGATCACTTTGATCCACGATACCATATTCTGCATAGGTCTTGTGAGCTTGTTAAAACTCCCTATAGACGGTGCGATGATAGCGGCGTTCCTTGCGATGATAGGTTATTCCATTAACGATACAATTGTTATTTACGATCGTATTCGTGAGAACAAATTGCTTGCGAAGGAGACTTTGGAAGAGCGCATTAACATTTCTATTAACCAGAGTTTGTCGCGTTCAATAATCACCAGCGGTTCAACATTATTCGTGTGCATAGTGCTTGCGATTATGGGTGGTTCCAGCATTCGTGACTTTGGCATAGTTATGTCAGTAGGCGTTGCTGTTGGCACTTATTCATCGTTGTGCATTAGTGCGCCGTTCCTGCTTTGGTGGAGCAAGAAGTTTAAGAAGGGCATGGGGTAATATAAATAAAGCGTTGTTTGTTTTGCTGTTATTTACATTTGCGGCTTACGGGTCGCAGATGCCGGAGGAGTGGTCGGATAAATTGGCAGAACAAATGAAAATAGATAATATAATTAAGGCAGAACGAGAGAGAAGATGGCAAGAGGAATATAGTGCATATATGCGGCCGGTAAAACTTGGATGGCGCATAACAGTGGGAGCTAGCACTACTTATGAAGGATCTGATTCAAAATGGTTTGATGTTTATCAGGGATATGATAATATGGGGGAAGCACAGAGGGTTGGTTATGGTGGGCTTTTCGCAGTAGGATTAACGCTGAATATATGGCTATCTGATATAGTGGCTTTTATTACAGAATTAAATTACAATTTTTTTAGTTCCAACTATTGCTATGGTGGAGGTCTTTGCATGCCTTATCAATACTATAAGCCGGAGGATTACATTATATTCGTTAACATATATAACCATACAGTAAGCATTCCGGTGTTGCTTAGACTTGGGTCAAGAGCTGGATTGTATTCTGAAGCCGGATATCAGTTGGGCTTTCCGCTTTACTCCAATATGCGTGTGAAAAAGGGAAATAAGTTTTCTTATGAAGAGTATGATAACAGGATAAATTTTTCCGAATTCAGGCGGGAAATAGATCATACTGTTGCTTTGGGGTTTG
>WQSZ01000041.1 GCA_009787645.1 Candidatus Fibrimonadales bacterium
CGAGCGATGAATGCAGTAGAAAGCGGCGAAGTAAAATTCACCCCAGCACGTTACGCAAAAAACTACCTGAATTGGCTAGGAGAAAAACGAGATTGGTGCATTTCCAGACAATTATGGTGGGGTCACCAAATCCCAATATGGCATGTCGATGCGAACGTAGAGACGCAATGCATTGCGTCTCTACAAAATCGTCCCGACATCCATTTCTTTCAGGCAGAAGATGGGAATTGGCTGGTTTGTTCTTTGGAAGAGGATTTGCAGGTTGAAGGGCTGGTTCGTGATCCCGATGTTTTGGATACATGGTTCAGTTCTGCGCTTTGGCCTCACAGCACAATGGGTTGGCCCGAGCAAACAGATTTGCTGAACACATTTTATCCGACATCTGTTTTGGTAACTGCGAGAGATATTATTTCCCTGTGGGTAGCGAGGATGGTGATTTTCAGTCAGGAGAATCTGGGCAAAATTCCATTTGACAATGTATATATAAATCCCACTATTTTAGATGGCCTTGGTCGCAGAATGAGCAAATCGCATGGCAACGGTGTTGACCCACTTGACATAATAGAAAGATACGGCGCAGACGCTTTGCGTTTTGTGATGTGCTCAATGTGCACAGAAAATCAGGAAGCGAGATTGCCGGTAAAAAAAGAAAAATTGGAAGACGGCAGAGAGATAAATGTAAGCGAAAAATTTGAAGTAGGCAGAAATTTCGGAAACAAATTGTGGAATGCCGCCCGGTTTTTAAGCCCTCACATAGTGGGAATAAACAACGAAACATCATGTAAATCCTTTAATCATGAAAATCATGGTTCAGACAATTTAGAAGACAAGTGGATATTATCCCGGTTGAATACGGTTGTGAAACAAGCTCAAGCTGCTCTTGATAGCTATCGTTTTTCAGAATATGCTGCAATAATTTATCATTTTGTTTGGGATGATTTATGCAGCCGTTATTTGGAGATTAAAAAGGGCGATATTTCCAAGGAATCCAGTTCGTTGCTATCTCATTCGCTATACACGGTTCTGGACTTGCTGCACCCCATAATGCCTTTTATCACGGAAGAATTGAACACCATTCTTTTCCCGAATTCGCAAAGAGTAATTCTAAGGCAATGGCCAAAAGCAAATGAAAAAGACATAAATGCGGAAATTGAAAACCAATTTGAAGATGTATTTGCGATAGTTGAAGCGGTTCGTTCCATACGTGGCCGTTATTCCATCGCACCGTCGCAAAAAGTAACAGCCATAGCTCGCACATCTGTGAATCTGGAAACCTGCAAAAATATGCTCAAAGATTTAAGCGGTCTCTCAACCTTTGAATTCGGCGAAAACCTGAGCAAACCTGAATTCAGCGCAAGCGTGGTGATACCGGACGGCGAACTGTTCATTCCTTTGGAAGGGATTTTAGACAAGGAAAAAGAGATTGCTCGCTTGAAAAAAGAGATTGAAAAAGCTCAGAGCTTTGCGATGAGCATAGAGAAGAAATTATCCAACGAGAATTTTGTGAAAAATGCGCCACCCGCCGTTATAGACAGCGAGAAGCAAAAATTAGCAACGCAAAAGGATATTGTTGAGAAATGCAAAGATGCATTGGCGGTGTTGTAGTTCAGACGTTTGGTTGCTTCCCTGTAATCCGCACAAAAATATCCATGTATTTATCCACAGTGTTCTGCACAACGTCTTTCGGAATTTCCGGGCCTGGGTAATCTTTGTTCCAATCCAGAGTTTCCAGCCAGTCACGGATGTACTGCTTGTCAAAGCTCTCCTGATTTTGGCCTTCTGCGTATTTTTCTGCGGGCCAATACCTTGAAGAATCCGGGGTTAGAACCTCGTCTATCAAAACAGTTTTGCCGTCTATCTCGCCGAACTCAAATTTTGTGTCTGCAAGGATAATGCCTTTGGTTGCGGCAAAGTTTCTCGCCTTGCTGTAAACCTCCAGAGTAAGGTCTCGCAGCGTTGCGGCGATTTGCTCGCCTACAATAGGAATTGTCTGCTCAAAAGATATATTCTCATCGTGCCCGGTTTCGGCTTTAGTGCTGGGAGTGTAGATAGCAGGGTCTATTTTTGCGCAGAGCTTTAAGCCTGTGGGCAAAACATGGCCGCAGATTTTCCCGGTTTTCTGGTAATCTTTCCAGCCAGAGCCTACTATGTAGCCTCTAGCTATGCATTCAACATCGTGCCGCTTTGCCTTTTTAACAAGCATGGAACGCCCACGCAAATAATCAGCAAAAGGCTTTAGCACTGCAGGGTAGTCCTCAACATTTGCGGTGACCAAATGATTGGGCATTCCCAACTGCTCAAACCAGAACAGCGAAAGCTGATTCAATATTTTGCCTTTGCCCGGTATTGGCGTTGGCAATACAACATCAAAGGCGGAGAGGCGGTCGCTAGCCACCATCAAAAAATGCTCGCCAAGGTCGTACATATCACGGACTTTGCCTTGGTGAAACAGAGGAACAGCGGTTACGGGAGTTTCAAATTTTGGTGCCATGGCTTGAAATATAGAAAAAACAAGGCTAATTGCAGGCAAGGGTAATGTCCCCTTGACAGAACTATGATATTTTTCTATATTTATATTATATCGTTCCTAAAGGGAGGCCATTATGGCGGTGAAAAAAGAAACTAAAGCTACTGCTGCTAAAAAGACAGTGAAAGCGGTTAAAGAAGCAGCTCCGAAAGCTAAAAAAACCGTTGCTGCCGTTGCTGCAAAAGCTAAAACAGCTGGCAAAGCTAGCGTGAAAACCACCGAAGTTGAATTTAAAGTATATGCACCGGGTTCTGCATCTGTTGCTGTTGCCGGTGATTTCAACAACTGGAAACCATCCGCACTCAAAAAAGACAAAGCCGGAAATTGGTCCGGAAAACTCAAATTGAGCACCGGTGCGCACCAATACAAAATCGTATTCAACGGGCAGTATTGGGAAACCGACTCTTCAAATCCGGAACGTGTTTCTGACGGACACGGCGGTGAAAACAGCATAAAGAGAGTTTAACAATTAAGTTTTAACTCTACCGTGCACAGATTCAATGTCTCATTTGATGCCAAGGATATAGCTTTGGCGGTAGAACAATATGGTTCTCCGTTATGGCTTTATGACCTTGGAATTATAGAAAAGCGTATTTGGGATTTACGCTTTTTTGGAGTTATACGATATGCCCAAAAAGCCTCTCCGAATATAAATTTGCTATCCAGAATGAGAGAGGCCGGCGTTGAAGTTGATGCCGTAAGCGCAGGTGAAATTGTCCGTGCTTTGCGTGCAGGTTTTGAACCGCAACATATAAGATACACCGCAGATATTTTCGACAAAGATGCTTTGGCTTTGGTAAAAGAACATTCGATCTCAGTTAATATAGGCAGCCCAGATATGCTTTTGCAATTGCATAATGCCGGCATATCTGTTCCTTTGGCGGTGCGTGTAAATCCCGGTTTTGGTCATGGGCATTCCAGTAAGGTCAATACCGGCGGCGAACTCTCAAAGCATGGAATTTGGCATGGCGAATTGGAAGTTGTTTTGAAAAAAGCTATGGAGCTCGGCTTTATGGTTGAGTGCCTGCACATGCACATAGGCTCCGGCTCCGATTATATCCACTTGTCGCAGGTTGTTTCCGCAATGGAGAATACAATAGGCCGTGTGGCAGCTCTTATTCCGGATCTTAAAATTATAAGTGTTGGCGGAGGATTGCCCATCTCTTATAAAAGAGACGGTTTAGGGCGTATGGATTTGGAAAGGTATTATAATATTTGGGACAGTTCACGCTTGAGGATTAGCAATAATCTGGGGCATTATTTGCAACTGGAAGTTGAACCCGGTCGTTTTTTGACTGCGGAGAGTTGCATTTTGGCTACGGAAATTCGTTCTGTGAAAAAAATGGGCGAAAAAATGTTTTACCTGATTGACGCCGGCTTTACGGATTTGGTACGCCCGGCTTTTTATGGGGCCTATCACCACATTTCCATTGAACACAGAGACGGGCAAGATACGCATGAAGAAAATGAAGTAATAGTTGCAGGGCCGCTTTGCGAAAGCGGAGATGTTTTTACACAGGAAGAAGGCGGCGTTGTTGTCACTCGCAAATTGCCGCTTGCGCATGTTGGCGATTTATTGTTAATTCACGATGTTGGAGCTTATGGCTCTGCTATGAGCAGCAATTACAATTCCCGCTTGCTTGCACCGGAGGTTCTGTGGGAAAAGGGGAAATTCACTCAAATAAGAAAAAGGCAAACTTTTGAACAGTTGTTGAGCAACGAGATTTGTGATGAATAGATTATTCATTGCTATACTCTTATTTTTTTCTCTCTCATATTCCGAAACACAAGACAACGTTGAATATGAAATAAATCCTACAAGGTTTGCGATTATAGGCGGTAGCATAGCGGCGAGCTACACAGCTATTTATCTCATTTATCTCAAAGAGGGTTGGTGGTCAAATTCTGAGGGTTTTCATTTTAAAAACGATTTTGAATATGCATCAAACTTGGATAAATTCGGGCATTTTTATACAGGCGTTATATTTGGGCATCTATTCACCATGAGTTATGACTGGGTGGGCCTGAGCCCCTTTGCATCTACACTTTGGGCGGGTATAACTTTGGGTGTTACGCAGATTGCCATAGAATTTAAAGACGGGTTTTCTCCTTATGGTTACAGCGTTTGGGATGCGGTAGCCGGAACGCTCGGCGGTTTTTATGCTATGGGTAAAAGGTTTGTCCCTGCTATGCAATATGTAGATTATAAATTTGTGTATTGGCGCAATAACAGAGGATATTGGAGGCTTCATGGCGAAGATGAGGGGGGTAGCCTGACCGGGGGGGATGGGGTTTGGGTTGATGATTATTATGGTGGAAATCAGACTCATTGGCTCTCGCTTAAGGTTGGTAAATTTATGCCGCATTACCTTGAGTGGTTTGCTTTTGCTTTTGGTTGGGGAATAGATGACGGGCGCTTTAAGGAATCAAGCAATTATAGAAGCCGTTATGAGTATTATATTTCTCCGGATTACGATTTGGAGGCAATTTTTCGCCCGCAAAGAACCTGGACAAAAAATTTAGTTACAATTTTGAACCTTGTAAAACTTCCGGCGCCTACTCTTCGCATATATCCCAATGCAAAATTTTTCCCCTTGCATCCATTGGCGTTTGGGTTTAATGTTCCTTTTTAATTTTTCTATATTCTTCCCATAATGAATCGTTACGACTTGGTTTTGCTGGGGTTTATATTAGAGGAGAATTCCAGTGGTTATGATATTATCTCTAAAATCAAAGAGCGCGGCTTGGAACGGTGGGCTATGATAAGTCCATCGACTGTGTACAATCGCTTGAATTACCTTGAGAATCATCGTTGCATTGAGGGGCAAGTTGTTCAAAAATCCAAATATCCTCCCGCAAAGATATACTCCATAACCGAGAAGGGGCGAGAAGCCTTGAATAGGGAGGTTATAAGGCATTTAACCGGATTTAACGATGACCCTCGTACGCTAGGTTATGCATTTTTGTTCGGCTCCGAGAGCAACCGCAATATAATCAGAATATTGGAAGAGCACGAAGTAAAGCTCAGGGAAGAGGTTGCTCGCTTGGATAAAATGATAGACGACGAGCCAAAGCCAACGCTTTACCCGGACGGCCCATTCTTGAATTGCATGAGCCGGGATCACATTCTTGTTGAGCTCAAATATTTGCGAGCCGCAGTGCAAATTCTGCAAGACCCGCAAAAATCAGCGCGTTTGAACGGCTACTTTTACATAAATTTCGGTAGCCGTGATTGGCAAATCCCTACGGACACTCAGCGTCCTGCTTAGGGCTAAAGCCTGCGCACCATGAGCTTTCTTTATCTCGGTACATAAAGTTTGAGATGGGAAGGTGTATTCTTCTTGTTTTTAAGGGGAATTGGTTTGTCACCAAGGAATCTATAACAAGATCATCGCAAAAGAATATTATAGTTTGCCCATCATCCGTGAGAATGAATTTCGTATAATTGAAATCTGCATCTTCAACGAGTTCTCGCCCCAGAAGCAAAAATTCCATTGGTGGAAATGCTAAATATTTAGAAATGCTGAATCTGCTTTGACCTTCTGAGGAAGTTCTGGTTTTTGCTACACGGCAATTTGAAAGTTCCAAAGTATCCAGAGTTGCATTGTAGATTTCCATGTATTCGTAACTATCAGGAGATGTACGAAATTCAGTGAAAAACAGATCGCCATAGTGTTGCGGCGTTCTGGTTTTGGACGTTGGGAGTACTGCTAAAATTTGCAGTGGTTCAAGAGCACTCGTTTCCAATTCCAGAGTTATGGACCCCATAGTTGAGTACAGCGGCACAATTTCGGTTTGCCGGATTGCGGAAATTTTCACCGATTTTTCTCCATAGAACAGAACTTTGTCATTTTGGTCTTTGAGCTCAATTCTCAGGTTAAAAGTTTGGTTTATGGGCAAAGCACCGGTGTTGAATATGCCCTTTCCGGTTTCAATTTGCATTTGGAATTGCCGGGAATCCAAAAATAGCGTTCCGGAATGGATGTTTTCGCTATTTGCGAGCCCGAGCGGTATTTCCAGGCGTAAAAATCCGTAAAGCGCAGTCAATGGTATGAGAATTGAGGCGGTTTGGTTAGCGACTATGTTTGTTGTAGCCTCGCCTTTCAAAACCTCTTTTCCTTTGTCTGCATAAACTTTTACTTCAAACTTCCGGTATTCCCCGAGCGGAATACCGTCTATTTTTATGTTTTCACTCACGGAATTTGCAGATATGCGCATATTTTCCATGTCTTCTGCGTAAACATGGACTGTAACGCTGTCGAAGAGGGGGATTTGCAGCCTCCCCAACACCAGCCTGGCACTTCCGCCGTGCTGTTCTTCATTTCCACTCGATCCGTTGCTACTGCAAGCTGCAATGCAAACGCCCAAAAACAAGACAAAAAAATGTCTGATCATAAAACCTCCTATGTTTCTATATACTTAGACGGAACTCAGAGGAATTTTTTTTAAAAAAGTGACAAAAAAAATGAAAATGCCGTTTTTTTTACAAAATTTATGGCAATAATCCTGTGCTATATCATCTTTAGACAGATTTTTTTAATTTTTCTAGTTTATCCCCGTGTTTCTCAACATAATTTGGCTTCTTTTCTTTGGCGGCGCATTTGTGGCATGCCTAGCTCAGTGGCTTTATTTGGGCAATAGCGGCATTTTTAACGATGTTATGCAAAGCGTTTTTGCCATGTCAAAAACATCTTTTGAAATAGCCATAGGTTTAACGGGAATTCTCGCTTTTTGGCTTGGAATGATGAAAATAGGGGAAAAGGCCGGTGCGGTTCAGATGCTTGCCAAATTGGTTGCCCCCTTGATGAAAAGGCTTTTCCCCAGCGTTCCGGTGGAGCACCCGGCAATGGGCAGCATGCTTATGAATATGAGCGCAAATATGCTGGGGCTAGACAACGCAGCCACGCCGCTCGGCTTAAAGGCCATGAAGGAGTTGCAGGAGCTGAATCCTCAAAAAGACACCGCAAGCGACGCTCAGATTTTATTTTTGGTCTTGAATGCTAGCGGCTTAACCTTAATTCCTGTCACTATAATGACTTACAGGGCAAAGCTGGGTGCTGCAAACCCCGCAGACATTTTTTTACCTATTTTGTTCGCAACTTTTTTCAGCACGGTGGCCGGCATTCTGGTCACCGCTTTTTTCCAGAAAATTGAGATAAAAAACATTGTTTTCATATCGTGGTTTGTGGGCCTTAGCTCGGCGGTGTTTGGGAGCCTTTTTTATTTTTCCATGCTTTCTGCAGAGGAAATGGGTGTTGCCAGCGCATTTTTGGGCGGCATAATTTTATTCAGCATTGTGATGTTCTTTTTGATTTTGGCGGCTGTAAAAAAGGTTATGCCTTTTGATGCTTTTGTGGAGGGCGCAAAGGAGGGTTTTTCCACCGCCGTTATGATTATACCTTACTTGATAGCCATTTTGGTAGGAGTAGCTGCATTCAGGGCGAGCGGCGCAATGGATTTTATAATGGGCGGAATAGTAGCTGCATTCAATGTTTTCGGAATTCCCTCCGACGTTGTGCCGAGCTTGCCAACCGCATTTATGAAGCCTCTTTCCGGCAGCGGCGCACGTGGCATGATGGTGGATGCAATGCAGACTTACGGCGCAGATAGCTTTGTGGGTCGCTTGAGCTGCATATTCCAGGGAACAACGGATACTACTTTTTACATTTTAGCTGTGTATTTTGGCTCGGTAGCGATTCGCAAAACCAGGCACGCTGTTTTTTGCGGCCTTACTACGGACGTAGTTAGCGCCATATCTGCTATAACTATTGCGTATATATTTTTCCCGCCTTAGAGCGACTCAGATGTCTTTCTCTCCACTCCAAAATCAACGCTTCTTGTTCTGATTCCGTTAGGCAAAATTTTTGCCTGCCTTGGCTTTGCATGTATATGTCCAAATGAGTTAGCAACACGCCTGCCGCAACAGAGACATTCAGGCTTTCCGTTAATCCGTATTGAGGTAAAATAAAATGTTCGTCTGCTTGAGCCAGAGTATCGGGGTGGTTGCCACGCAGCTCTGCGCCCATGTAGAAGGCGGTGGGTTTGGAGAGATCAAGCTCCGGTAGTTGCTTGCTTGCGTGGGTACTTGCTACTGCTATTTTATAGCCCTGTTTTTTCAGTTCACTCATGGCGGTTGCTCTTTTGCTGTAAACAAATGCGTTCATCCATTTTAAGGAACCTTTGAGAATAGCCTTATTCACCTTGTATGAGTTGTCTTCTTCAATTATATGCACATTTTGCAAACCGAAAACCTCAGATGTGCGAATAACTGCAGATATGTTGTGCGGGTCAAAAAAATCTTCCAGAACAAGGCAAAAATGCTTTGTGCGAAGCGCTGCTGCCTTTTCAAAGAGCATTTGCCTGCGCTCGGTTAAATCGGAGAACTTTTGCAGCATAAGGGGAATATACAAAGGGAAATATTTACTATATTACACTTCCCGATGTTCTTCAAAACATTCACATTCCTGTTTCTTCTGTGCGTATGCGCTTTTGCGCAGTTCGTGGATATGCCGCTGAACGCTTCGAATGATAACCGAGTTGGTACTATAAGCATAGAAGGTACATTGTACACAAACCCTTCTACGCTAAAACCTCGCATATCGCTTAGGGAAAATACGCAGTATTCCCCGTCCACCTTGGCAGAACAGGTCAAAAAATCCATAGAATCTCTCTACGAAACAGGAATGTTCGACGATATTCAAGCCTCTGCAAGATATGGTGAAAACGGCGAAGTTGATTTGATTTTTACGGTGGTAGAGCAGCCTGCGCTGGATACCCTGATTATACAAGGCAATGAAGATGTGACCGAAGACGAACTCAGGCTGAAAACTCGAATCTCCTCAGGAACGGTTTATAGCAAAAGCGAATTGGAACGCGACAGGCAAGCTATTTTGAGCCACTACCGCTCGCAAGGGTTCTTGCTCGCCGAAGCCTGGGTAGAAGAGGTCTCGGTTGAAGAGCACAAAAATAAAGTTATAATATATATCAGCGAAGGCAATAAGGTAAAAGTTGATTCCATCTCAATCTCCGGCAATGAAAGCGTGCCCAGAGAAGAAATTTTAGATAGAATGCAAACCAAAACAGATTCATGGTGGGGTGGCGGCGAATTTAAAATGGATGTGTTCAATTCAGATAGAGACAGCGTTATAAATGCGGCGAGAAAACACGGATTTTTAGATGCCGAGCTTTTGAAATACAAAGCTACTTATTTGCCGGATTCCACTTGCCGCTTTTACTTGGGGCGCATGGCTCGCAAAAGTTCCGGCTTGCAGCTTCTCTATTTTCAGTTGAATAAAAGTTTATCGGATCAAGGAAGCGCATTGCACAACCTGGCCGGCAAGGCTATGGCCATGTCTTCGCACTATTACAGAGAATACAGATCGCAAATGGGAAATCATCAGGCGTTTCCGTTGCCGCATATGCAAAACGAAAAGCTCGCTGCGGATGTTCTGAACAACATAATAACTTACAGCTCAATGAGAAAAGAATGGATAAAGAGCTTAAAGGGCCAGGTGTGGAAAGACTCTCGCATAGATAGTTTGCTTGCGAAGAAAAAACGCACAGCTTATGAAGATAAATTGCTGGTTCGCTATTCCATGGAAGAAACTATTCCTGCGCTTATGCAATACGATAGCGTTAATACCGCCAGCTATGTGCATATAGATATAGAGCTTAAAGAGGGCAGAAAATATTATGCCGGCAAAGTTCACTTTACGGGTAATGAGGTTTTGCCGACTGCGTTTTTGCAGGCACAGGTTCGCTTGGATAGCGGAAAGGTTTTTGACTTCTATCAATATGATTCAACAAAAAAAGCTGTTCTGAATTCTTACAGAGAAGACGGTTATTTATTTGTGCAAATGGATGAGACTAGAATTTTTACAAATGATTCGGTGGTGAATTTAACTTTTTCCATGCGTGAAGGCTTGCCTGCGCAAATACACAAGGTTCATATAAGAGGCAACACAAAAACAAAAGACAAGGTGATTCGCAGAGAAATAAAATTATACCCCGGCGATACTTACAGGCAATCTCTTTTGGAGCGCAGCTTTAGAGATATAATGCAGTTGAATTATTTTGATAATGTTGTTCCGGATATTCAGCCTGTTGGCGATCAAGATGTGGATTTGCTATTTATGGTTTCTGAGCGTGAGGCC
Source organism: Candidatus Fibrimonadales bacterium (assembly GCA_009787645.1). GTDB lineage: Bacteria > Fibrobacterota > Fibrobacteria > Fibrobacterales > Fibrobacteraceae > Fibrimonas. The sequence goes on from WQSZ01000041.1 coordinate 10,681, forward strand.
GGTACGGGGCAGTTCGGAGCGGGCGCTGCATACAGCCAGGCAGACGGCTTGGTGTTTACGCTTAACCTCTCAATTCCCAACTGCTGCATGGGAGACGGGCAGGCTGCGAATATGAATGCCGAATATGGATATGATAAAAAGAGCATAGCGCTTGGTTTTTCCGAGCCCTGGCTTTGGGATACTCCCACAAAAATCGGAGCTTCAGCGAATTACTCTTGGTGGGAGCGGCGTAAATACGGTTATTCACATGATATTCTCCGTTATGGCGGCAGTGTTTACATAGGGCGCAGGCTTACATGGCCCGATGATTATTTTTATGCGCAGTTCGGAGTTAGCTGGCAGAGAAACGAGCAGGGACCAAACGTTGACGGCAGCCTTGTTCTCTTTACCGGAAATGAAGCTACCCTTGATTTTGTCATTATAAGAGATGATAAAAATTTACCAATTTTCCCAACCGAAGGTTCTCGCTACGTGGCTTCCGCATCATGGGCAATTCCGGCTTCTCCGGTTGGAGATTTCAGCTTTTTGCAAACGGATCTCAGCATAAAATGGTGGTTCCCGCTTTACGGGGATAAATTATCTTTGGGTTTAACAAATGAGTTTGGCGTTATTACAGGAAGTTCTTTGCAATACCGCACTCTTTACCAAATGGGCGGAGCACTTGGCTATAGAGGTTTAATGCGTGGATACAGCGCAGGCTCTCTTGGCGCATACAGGCTTGGGCGTAGCTATCAATATTTTGGCGCAGAGTTAAATTTTGCGATTGCTCCTAATTTGTTTTATCTGTTGCCGCTCTTCTTTGATGCCGGAAATGTGTTTGGTCCGGTATATGAGCCTAATAAAGGGGTTGACAAAGATGATGTTGGTTCTCCTCTTCGCTATTGGGATCTTTCTTCACTTAAACGTGATTTCGGATTTGGTTTCCGAGTTTTGGTTCCCATGCTCGGCATTATCGGTTTTGATTTCGCATGGCCGCTAGACCCTGGTGAATTCGGCGGTTATGATGCTCCCGGCATTGGTTCAATGGAATTTAACTTCATAATATCGCAGGGATTTTAAAGCGATGGAGATTGCAGTTATAGGTGGTGCCGGTTATATAGGCTCTCATGTAGCAAGGGAACTTTTGGATTTTGGTTATGATGTTTTTGTTTACGATAATTTGAGCAGTGGCCTTAGGCAAAATTTATGCAGGGAAGCCGGTTTTATGCTCGGCGATATTTTAGATGTTCAAAAACTGGATGCTTTTTTTGAAGAGGTTAAGCCTGATGGCATTGTGCATTTAGCGGCATTGAAAGCAGCCGGCGAATCCATGTTGTTGCCGGAAAAATACAGCGTTCATAACATAACAGGTTCTCTTAACATTTTAAATGCGGCTTCAAAGCATGGCGTTAAGTACATTGTATTTTCCAGTTCTGCCGCTGTGTATGGCAGCCCTAAATATTTGCCCATGGACGAGAAGCACCCGACCGAACCGGAAAATTATTACGGTTACACAAAGCTCGCCATTGAACAGTATTTGCAGTGGTATGGCAAATTAAAAGGCATGAAATATGCAGCATTACGTTATTTCAATGCGGCAGGTTACGATATAAAAGGCAGAATTCACGGACTGGAGCAGAATCCGGCAAATTTAATTCCCATTGTTATGGAGGCGGCCATTGGCAAAAGAGATTCTGTTTGCGTGTTTGGCGATGATTATGAGACCAAAGACGGCACAGGAGTTAGGGATTACATTCATGTTAGCGATTTAGCCAGAGCGCATAGAATGGCTTTTGACAAACTGCAAAGCAGCGAAAGTTTTGTTGTGAATTTGGGTGTGAACAGCGGAAGCAGCGTTTTGGAAGTGATAAAGGCTACTGAGCGCATTTCCGGCAAAAAGGTGAACTACCAAATAACGGACAGACGTGCAGGTGATCCGGCTGTTGTTTTGGCTAATCCTGCGCTGGCAAAGGAATTCTTGGGTTGGCAGGCGGAGCACTCGGATTTGGATACTCTGCTTGAGACTACGTGGAAAGCGTATCTTGCTTCTTGAAATTCATTCCAAAACTCTTAGGTACAACAAGTTCTTGATGAGATCTCATCAAAAAATCATCCGTCATTTCGGAGATGTAATCTGCCGCAATGCGTGCCGGGCCGGTTTCCTTAAAGTATTCTTTGGTTTGCTTGCTTTTCCATTTTTCATAATCGATCTTAACATCTCCGGTTAAGTTTTCGGTTAAAAGGGCGTTCATCACATAGTTGAACATGGCTTGTATTTTATTGTCTTCACACATTTTTTTAGGGCTGTTGTAAATATTATTGTAATTCCATTTTTTCAGATTGTCCAGTGCATTAAAAGTTTCTTTTGAAAAAGCGATGGAATCTTTGCCATAGCTGTTGTTTATTACATCTAAAACAAGAGAATTGACAATTTCTTTGTTTGTGCTTCCGAGAACTTCGCAAATATCGGCTGGAATATCCTCTTTGTTTATCAAGTGCACAGAGATTGCATCTTCTATATCTCTGCCTATATAGGCTATAACATCAGAAACCCGCACTATGCAGCCTTCTAGGGTCATTGAGCGCAGATTTTTTATATGCGATTCGTCTTTAAGGCATTTTTGATATTCCTCAAAGAGCATTTCCTTTGTTTTTTCGGGATAGCTTTTATATTCCTCAACAAGCCATTCTCCGTTGTGGCAAAGAATTCCGTCTAATGTTTGTACACACAAGTTTATGGATTTCAGTATTCTGAAGCTTTGCACATTGTGGCAAAAGCAACCCTCATTTTTTTCCTTCAAAAAGGCGGAGACAAATCTTTCTCCCGTATGCCCGAATGGTGTGTGTCCCACGTCGTGCCCCAGAGCTATAGCCTCTATTAAATCTTCATTGCATCTCAAAATTCGCCCGATTGTTCTCGCAATTTTAGCGACAAGCTGAACATGCAGCACCCTGTGCGTTAAGTTGTCGTTTTCGCACAGATAAAAAACCTGAGTTTTGTCTATATATTTGGTGTAGGCAGTTGAATGTATAATGCGGTCCGTATCGTGGAAGAACGGCGGTCTTATTTCTTTTTCTCGGTTTTCCTGAACATACCATATAGCTTCCGAGTTTTTCGTAGCCTTTTTGGCAAGCAAGGAATCCTCGGCAAATTTGCCTTTTATTTCGGAGAGAATCTCCGGTTTGATGTCTGTTATCGGCATGAGAGGAATGTAGAAAATACTTAGTTCAAGTCTTTGACGCAACGCAATGAAGATAAATGGTCTTTTTTCTTTTGAGATTCCCTTTTCACAGAATCATAGCCAAAAGACATCAAACGCCTGTAGGCACTGCTTCTGTCGTCTTCGTATTGGTTATAATATTCCGTAGCAGTCCACCAATAGCCGTATTC
>WQSZ01000042.1 GCA_009787645.1 Candidatus Fibrimonadales bacterium
GGGCATGGAGTCGGCGGCCTTTTGAATCTTTGGCTTTACGATTACTTCAAACATTGGGTATAATATAGCCATTTTTTTGGCAACATATTCACAAGCGGGATGTCCGCCTACCTGCACCATACCTTTTAGCCTATGCTTGAAAGCCTGCAGGTGAGGGTCATGCCCCGTTTACAGCTTCCGTTTTAAGGCGTTTTCCGTGCATTTCTAGGCACTTTCATGGGGTTGGTAGCCCTTCGTAGGGTCAGGGGGAGAAAGCGGCTGAAAATGGCATTTCCCGGAAACTTGATTTTTGAAGCGGAAAAAGGGCTGAATTCCCAAAATTCAAAATTTTAAAATTTCCAAAAAAAAGAAAAAGATTGATGATAGATCGATCTTGTAAAGATTTTGAAATAAATTTGAAAATTTTAAAGGGTATTATACAGATAACTTACACTGAACCAATAAACTAAATTATTTAGTGCAAAATTTTCTCTTGAAATATAATATAACATTTTTAACAAAAACAAAGAAATAGACCTAATTATTTATCGTCAAATTTCACTCCACAACACGTTTTTCATAAATACTGAATAAAATGGCAGTATTTTTCCAAAGAAAAAGAGTGGCATTATTTATTTAGTTCTTCAAGCGACCTTGAATTGCATTTTTATGCATTAAAGCACTAAAAATCACAATTTTCTCCGTTCAGAGTTAGATAAATAATGAGCAGTTGAACACTAACGAAAAGGAGATCAGCTATGAAACAATACTGCCCGAATGTCACAATGAGCGAATACGACTTCTTTGGTAAATTCCCAAACGAGAGGTCAGCAAGGTCATATTTAGAGCAAAAACGCTGGGCTGGCGGCATTTACTGCCCGAGGTGCAAAAGCAGCAAAATCGGCAGGTTCGGCAAAGATCCAGCCTGGCACAGGTGCTGCAAATGCAGCAAGGCGTTCAATGTCAAAACCGGCACGATTTTTGAGAGAAGCAAAATTCCCTTACACAAATGGTTCAGGGCGTTCTACAAAATCGTTACAGCACGCAAAGGCGTTTCCTCAATGCAAATTTCAAAGGAATTAGGGGTTATGCAGTCAACAGCGTGGTTCATGATACAGCGCATAAGGAAGGCTATGGGAAACTGCAACAATGACTACATTTTCTCTGGAATTGTTGAATGCGATGAAACATACATCGGAGGCAAGAAACGAAACAAGCACTGGGATAAGAAGTATATTCCCGGTCGTGGACCCGTAGGCAAGAAGCCCGTTTTCGGGATTGTTGAACGGAACGGCAGGCAGAAAACATTTGTCGTTGATTACACGAACAGAGAGACTTTGCAAGGGATTATACGAAAGCACGTGCAGAAAGGAGCGACAATATGCACAGACGAGTGGAAGTCGTATATTGGGCTTAACAAAGATTACACCCATTTGACGGTCAATCATTCGCAATACCAATTCAAAGACGGCGAAGCCAGCACGAACACGATAGAGGGCGTTTGGGCGATTTTGAAACGTGGCTACCACGGCTCGTTCCATTGCGTTTCATTCAAGCACTTGCAAAGGTACTTGCATGAGTTTGATTTTCGCCACAATGAGGGAAATTGCAAATACCCTACAATGGAGAGAATTGAAGGCTTGGTTTCGGGTTGCTGGGGAACACGGCTGACTTGGCGGGAGTTAATTAAAAATAAATAATTTATATGCAAATGCGAATAATAAGCAAGTTATTTTGATTAGAGGAATGTGAATGTTAAAAAAAATAGTAACTCCAGACGGCGCAACGAGTTTAGAAAGAATAGACCTTAGCAAAACAATACCAGCAAGCTCAATAACCGACCCGGACGCTACGCCAATACCAGTAACGGGAATTTTGTCTGTAGCAAACGGCGGCACGGGGACATCTTCACCTACAATTTAATAAGTAGAGGAGCGTCGGGAGGTTGGCATTATTTACCTTTTTATGGGAGTCAGAGTGTCTTAGCGAGTTGCCCCCAAGGAGCTATGTTTATATTTAGATTAACCACTAACGCAACCGGTGGTAGCATCGGTAGATGTGCTATAGAATGGAAAGATCCTTGGGACACGGCGTCTACCAATAAATACTTTACTTATGCAGATATTTCTAGTGGAGGATCTACACCTCAACATAAGTTTCTGAATTTATGTCTTATTGGTGGATCTGGAACTGACTATAGACTAATTCCTATTTGTCAGGCATATACAGGGACTACCTAATGAGGTATGATTTATGACTATAATTGAATTGCTAATCAGTGCCGGTTGTGACAGAGCTTGCGAATATTGCATTTCAAGAGCTAAAAGCGAAACCAAAAATAATGAGAGCGGAGATTTTAAATCCGCTGACGGGTATATAAATATGCCTGTGCTACGCAAGTGGCTTCTTTTTCAGAAAAACATTTTAAAGGATATTCAAATAATAATATCTGGTGGCGAACCAACCATAAATAGATCTTGGATTGATTTATTGGCGTGGCTTCATGAAAATAAATTTGAAAAGCCGATAGTCTATACCAATGGGCTTAATTTGAAAGATTTGTCTCTTTGCGAAACAGAGCCGTCCAAAATTTGCAAGATCATGCTTACGCATCATTTTAATTCAAATGAGCAGATGACTAAGGATTTGGTTCAGTTTATGCAGGATTTGAAAATTCAATTTCTTGTTAAAGGTCTAGTATCGGAAACGGAAGATAATTCTAAATTTGTCAAATCCTTGGGCGTTCCTTATGTAATTGAAGGCATAAAGAAAGTGGCTCAAAGCAATGAAGAAGCCATGAAAGCCGCAATGGGAACCTCTCCATTGAGTGGCGACAATCCTTACTTCTGGCGTTGGAATGGCTACGGAAATAGAATAAACAGGGAGTGGTTCAAGTTTAGTGCCCATAACTACATTTTTACGGTTGATGTTCCAGGCAATATTTTCAATTGTCACCTTTTCAATCAACCAGTCGGCACTATTTATGAGCCGAAAAAAATGGAAAATCTCTTTAATGCAGGGTGCGTTTATTTAGACACCGTCGATTTGGGCAAAAGTCATAACTAAAGGTGAATATAGAAATCCAAGGCAAGTAGTTCTGCCTGTTGCTCTGTTGTGTTCATAAAGAACTTCCATTTTTATGTGTGTAACTTATTTATAAACGAAATGCGCACAATAATGCGAATTTTCAGAATAACGCAGAAAATAGCTGGGAAATGCGGACTATTCCTTCAAATCGCATTAAAATGCAATTTACGGAGATTTTGAGTGAAAATAAATGTGTTGCGGAGTGACTTTTAGATATAAATAATTTAGTTTATGGGTTCAGTGTAAGTTATCTGTATAATACCCGAAAATTAATGGGAGCGGAGGTTATCGTGTAGTTATGGAATTTACTAAATTTTACGAGTGAGATTTTTATTTGCGGTTATTTGCCTGTTTATTTTCGCTTGTGATGAAGAGCTTCCTTCGCAGGATGAGGGTAACGTGGAACGTGTGCCCGGACAGATAATGATTTATAACAGTTGCGGAATTTCAGGAGCGGCGGAACAGGCAAGGGATGTTTTGCGTGCTAAAGGCTTTGATGTTCTGCGAGAAACAGACCCACGATGGGCAAATTACGAAGAAACTGTTGTGGCTATTCGCAACCCTCATTGGGCAGGGCGCAAGCAGTTGGAAACAATATTGGATACAGAAAATTTTATAGTTTTGCTTGATACACTGAGCGGTGATATAGGAGCTACTGTTTTTTTAGGCAGGGACTATAAAAAGGTATTAAAAATAAAGAGAGGAGACTCATGAAAAAATTTCCGGCAAGCGTAAAACTTGGAGCGCAGGCTTTGTTTGAGTTCAGCGCAGAAAATGTTGAACTTTTGGATTTGCGCAAGCTCTCCGGCATAGTTGACTGGTATTTGGTAGCCACCTGCGAAAGCAGCGCGCAAATGCAAGCCATATTAAACGAATTGCAAAAAGCCTACAAGCAAGCCGGAGGCGAACCCGCAAGCATAGAATACAAAGAGCAAACCCGCTGGGCAGTCTTGGATGCCGGTGACATAATGGTTCATTTATTCGAACAGACACGTCGTGAAGAAATTGCCCTGAGCGAATTGTGGAAAAAAGCTAAACCCACTGTGCTTGCAGAGGAAGATTTTGCGGAGAAAAAGAAAAGCGATGTTAAGACAGAAGACTTTGTCTAAAACGGAATTCCAACTCCAAAATTAAGATCATATATTAAAGAGCAGATACCTGCCACGCAACCATAGCCAATACCGGTATCGGAATAAATACTTATGTAAGCGTATTTGTATGAATAGCCGAAATAGCCCATAGCGTCAAACCACCATGCACTGTTTTTGTTTCTTTTCTTCTTAGCTTCTTCTCCAAAATCAAAATCAAAGCTAATTTCAATATCATCTACGGAAAGATAAAAACCACCTGCCTGCAACGCCAAATACATGCCCTCACCTCTGCCGGCAGGATAATGGCGAATTCCTAAATCGCTACCTATCCTGTAGCCATCAGCACTAGCCCATACGCTGGGTTTAACTATCAATGCATTGTATAAACTGAGTGGATTTTCAACCGTCACATATACCAATGGAACTTTAGCATTGAGGCCTGCCAAAAGAGCCACCGGATGCAGGTAAACAGAAGTTCTCATGTGCGGATGCTGAGATTTCTGGGGGATCTGAGGATCCTGGAAAGCAAGAGGCTCTTGATATGGCTCTTGATATTCCTGCGCATTTGCAGCAAAAGCCGCTAAAAAAAGAAACGCTGTTGCTTTAAAGAGTATTTTCATATATTTGAAAGTAGAAAATCTATATTTGCAAAGTGGATATTCCGGCGATTTTCCTGTGGGTATTGTTTGCCGTTTGGGGAGCGTGCTTCGGCAGCTTCTTCAATGTGCTCATATACAGAATGCCACGCGAGATGTCTTTGATAAAGCCCGGTTCGCATTGCCCGCTATGCAAGCATAAAATTGCGATTTGGCATAATATTCCGATTTTAGGCTGGTTTATTCTAGGTGGTCGCTGCGCAAACTGCAAAGAGCATATTTCCATTAAATACCCAGTAGTTGAATTTCTGGGAATGTTGCTTGGATTTATCGCCGCATTGCTTGCAAACGGGGATTTGGTGAAGTGCATAGCTTTATTCTGGTTGATAGTGACTCTGATTCCGATTTTTGCCATAGATTTTAAATATCTGCTTTTGCCCGACACTGTTACAGTGGGTGGAATTTTGCTAGGTTTTGCATTGTCTTTCTGGTCTATCGGGTGGCTAACTTCGCTTGTAGGCATTGTGGTGTGCGGAGGCGGCTTGTTTCTGTTTTCCTTTATCTGCTCAAAAATTATTAAAAAAGAAGGCATGGGTTTTGGTGATGTAAAACTCCTCGCAGGTTTTGGCGCAATTATGGGCGCAGAACTTGCCGGCGTGTCTTTGATAATAGGAGCAACGCTGGCCCTTGCCGTAACAATTCCATACAGATTGTTTACAAAAAAAGACATGAAGTCTCCTTTGCCCTTTGGTCCGTTCCTCGGGCTTGCCGCACCGATTTCTTATCTGTTTGGCGATGATCTTTTAAATCTTTTATATTTCTATCTTCTCTGAAAATGTTAGCGCCTCGCAAAGAATTGAATTGCCTTCCGGACTATGTTCCCGGTAAATCCATTGATGAGATCAAGGAAAAATACAACTTAAAGCATGTGATTAAACTGGCTTCCAACGAAAATCCGCTTGGGCCAAGCCCAATGGCAATGGCTGCATATAATAAATGCGTTCAAAAGCTGCATTTATATCCAAGAGGCGCTGCGCCTGAACTTGTAAAAAAGCTTGCGAAAAAATGGAAAGTAAAAGACGAAAATATAATTACCGGCAACGGCTCGGATGAAATTCTGGATTTGGCGGCAAGAGCGTATTTGAGCAAAGGTGACTGGGCTGCAGGGGCAGATTCCACATTTTCTGTTTATTCTTTTGTCACGGAACTTGCCGGCGCAAAATATAAAGCTTTTCCTCTCAAAGATTTTTATTATCCGCTTGAGGTTTTCAAGTCTGCGAAAATAATTTTTATCTGCAATCCGAACAATCCAACAGGAACTTATCATTCAAACAAAAAGATTTTTGATTTTTTGAAAAAAGTTCCAAAGAATATTTTGGTGGTTTTAGACATGGCTTATTGGGAATTCACCGGAGAAAGCGAACTGCCGTTGAATAAATGGATAAAGCAGTTTCCCAATCTTTTATGCACACGCACATTCAGCAAATTATATGGTTTAGCGGCTTTGCGAATAGGCTATGCAGTGGCTTCCGAGCAAATAATAGCAACGCTCAAAAAAATTAAGCCTCCTTTTAACACAAATTACCCTGCGCAAATGGCCGCCGCTGCCGCCCTTGACGACGTTGCATTTGCAAAAGAGACTTTGCAGATGAATGCGGCAGAACGTGATGATTTAACTTTTGGTTTGGAAGTTTTCGGTTTTGACGTTTTGCCATCGGGCGCAAATTTTGTGTGCGTGAAAGTTGGCAAAAAAGCGGCAGAATTTGTGGCAAATTTAGAGAGCAAGGGCATTGTGGTGCGACATTTAAAGAGCTTTGGAATGCCGGAGTGGGTGAGGATCACTGTGGGAACGCCAAAGCAGAATGCTATGCTATTGACGCAATTCTCTCGCCAATCCTAGTCCTGTCTCCAGCCCAGTCGGGGGCTATCAGAATGTCTTTTGGAGATTCGGCGCTTATTCTCTCTATGGCAATATCCGGTGAAACTATGCGGATAACCTCTGCGGCAGCTTTGCAGTATTCTTCAAAAGATAGAAGCTTTATTTTGCCTTTTTTATATTCATCTGCAAAGCGAGTTTCCTTTACTATGTGCAGAGGGTGAATTTTCAGCGAGGAAAATCCGCAGTCCTTTACCAGATTTGCGGTGTTTATAAAATCGGTCATGGTTTCGCCGGGTAGCCCGACTATTATGTGGGCAGTTGTGGAAAGTCCGGAATTTTTGCAAAGAAATGCGGCATCACGTGTGCATTGAGCGGTATGGTTGCGGTTTATGTTTTTCAATGTGGCATCGTTTGCGGTTTGAACTCCTATTTCTACTATAATCGGCTTGATTTTGTTCAATTCTGCGAGCAGTTCTACAACCTGCTCATGCAGGCAATCCGGGCGTGTGCCTATGGCAAGGCCGGCAACATCACTGTGCCGAATGACCGGAGTAAAAATTTCGCGGAGTTTTTCTGCGGGTGCATTTGTGTTGGTGTAACTTTGGAAATATGCTAGAATTCCGGTGTTCTTTTTTCTGACGTTTTTGATTCCGGCTTCAAGCTGTCCAAGAACGGGCAATTCTGTTTTTGCCACATGGCTGAAGGAACTGTTGTTGCAATATGCACAAAAACTGGGACAGCTTAGGCCTGCATTCAGCGACACCTTGCGAACCCGTTCGCATTGCGGAAAAAGCTCCGTCAAAAAATCCTTATACAGTTTCAATGTCTTCTACCACCTATCAATCCGGCTTTGTAAGCCCAGTACAAAAGTTGCAAAACAGAAGCTATGGCTGCGGCCACATAAGTCATGGCTGCGGCTGTTAAAACCGAAGATACTGCAGCAGCTTCATCACCCTGCTTGATTATGCCCAAATGCTGCAATTGTTTCTTTGCCCTTGCGGAGGCATCAAATTCAACGGGGACCGTGACCAAAGTGAATGCCGTAGCTACGGCAAAGAGAGCAACACCAATAATAGCTAACGTATATCCAAAGCCCGTGTCTACTCCTGCGCCTGCGCCAAGCAATATGCCTATCATGATTATCCATGGGCCCAAATTGCTCCCTATGTTTGCAACAGGAACTATTGCGGAGCGAACCCACATTGGAAAGTAGTTTTGAGCATGTTGCATTGCGTGCCCTGCCTCGTGTGCTGCAACGCCTGCCGCCGCCGCTGAACGGCCATTATAAACATCCGGGCTTAAATTCAGAGTTCTGTTCATGGGATTATAGTGGTCTGAGAGAAAGCCTTTGTGTGCATGCACGCTTACATCGGTTATGCCAGCATCTCGCAAGAGCCGTTCTGCAACTTGTGCGCCTGTGTAGCCACTGCTGATCGGAACTTTGCTGCTTTTTGCAAATCTACTTTTTACCATAAAAGCTGCCCCGCCGGATAGCACAATCGCGACAACCATAATAATCATATAAATCGGGTCGAATACCATAATAACCCCCTTTTTTATGCAAATTTAATAATTAAATGCAAAAAATGCACGAAATATGCAAAAAAAGCAGATACACTGCATATTTTTGGTGTTAAATGAATTTTTTATATTTTCAGAAATGAAACTCTCCGATTTAACCTCGTATAAGAACATAGTTTTGCAAGTGCACGATATTCCTGATGCAGATACCGTTTCTTGTGCTTGGGTTTTGCAAAAGTATTTTGAGAAATATAATTGTAAGGCCAAAATAGTCTATGGCGGGAAAATTAAAATAACCAAGCCCAGCCTGTTGATGTTTATTGAAGCTATGGGCATAGAATTGCAGATGGTTCATGAGCTGCCTCCGGCAGATTTGCTGATAACTGTGGATTGCCAGTACGGGGCCAGTAATGTGGAAAACTTTCCATGTAAAAAATTTGCCGTTATAGACCACCATGTTTCGGAAATACAGGAAAATGATTTTTGCGAAATAAATTCTGCGCTGGGAAGTTGCGCAACGCTTATCCATTCCATGCTGCTGAGGGAAAACAACATAGCTGAATTTTTAAGGAACGAAAAAATAAGCACAGCCCTGTACTACGGGCTCTATAACGATACAAACGGACTTGCGGAAATTCGGCATCCCTTAGACAGAGATCTGGCGGAAGCTTATTATGATAAAGCTCTTATAAAAAAGCTGAAAAATGCAAATTTGACAATGCCGGAATTGTCCATAGTTTCAAGCTCTCTGAAAAAATGCGAAATCGTGGAGAACATAGGATTGTTCAAAGCGGAGCCATGTGATCCGAATATTCTCGGGTTTTCAAGCGATATAGCCATGCAGGTGGACTCTCTTGAGGCTTGCGTTGTGTTTTCGAATGTGAACGATGGCGTTAAGCTCTCTATTCGCAGTTGCAGCCGCGAAATAATGGCGAACGAGCTTGCATCGTTTTTGTGCGAAGGCTTTGGCGGCGGTGGCGGAAATCTGGAAAAGGCCGGAGGTTTTTTGAAGAATTCGGAAGAGTATCTGATTTCGAGACTGAAAGAATATCTGGCAGCTTTTGATAAGATTTATGCCGGAAAAACAAAAGTAGATTTTGCTTCTGCTCAACGTTATAAAAAGCTTCAGGTGCCGGTTGGTTTTGCAAAATGCGAAGATCTGTTTCAATCTGGAACAAAGATAACAATTCGTACGCTGGAAGGCGATGTGGACAGAATAGCCGAAGACAATATTTATTTTATGATAGGCGTAGAAGGTGAAGTGTATCCCATTTTACGTGAAAAGTTTGAGAAAAATTACATAGCCTTGAATGATGAATATCAGGAAGTTTTTGATTACCCGCCGGCTATTATAAACAGAGCTACGGGGAGAAAGCAAGCCATTTCACGTTTTGCAAAGGTGTGTTTTGCCAATGGCGAAAAGGTAGTAAGGGCAAAGCAGGTTGAAAAACGCACAAAGGTATTCACCTACTGGGACACCGAAAAATACTACTCCGGCAAACCCGGTGATTTTTTGGTAGCCAACGAAAACGATCTCGGTGACTGCTACATTGTAAACGAAAGAATTTTCCACAAGACTTATGAGCTTATGTAACTCATTATAATTTATGCTTTTTGTGCAGGAACAGGAAGGCTGTTGTTGCCAGTATCACCAATACTACAATAATCCAAAAGGAATAGGGATGTTGAAATTCCGCTCCCATCTCAAAGGGATACAGTATATTCATGGAGAAGAAGCTAACCACAAATGTAGGCACCATTATTCCGATGGTAAGCACGTTTAATCTTTTCATCAAGGTATTTAAATTATTTGAAACAATGCTTGCGCGGGCATCCATCATGCTGGAGAGAATGTTTGAAAGGTTTTCCGTTTGCCTCATGCACTGGGAGGTTTCAATGTAAATGTCGTCTAATAAATCTTTTTCTGCTTCTGAGAATGAAAGGTTGCGCCAGCTTTGAAGCCTGCGCAGCACGGTTTGATTTGAGCTTATGGCATCGAGATAATACACCAGAGATTTGCACAGCCCAAACATGTAGAGCAGATATTTGTTTTCCATGGAGCTTACGAGTTTAGCTTCAATCTCATCGTTCACACGATTTATTATGCGCAGGTGTTCGCTGAAATGATATGCCGAATAGTTCAGGAGTCTTAGCACAAACATGTTGAGCGATGTTATGCGTGAAAAACGTTTTTCGTCGTGTAATGGCATTTCGCCGTCGCTAAGAATTACAATTTTATTTGCGAATATAAAAACACCGAAAGAAGTGACTCGAAACAGGAATCTGTCTTCTGCATTGTAGCTTTTCGGTTTTTTGAAAATTATTGCGGTATAGTCATCTTCGTATTCCAAACGTGCAAGCTCTTCGGTGTCAAAAGCAGAAGCAATGGTATGTTCATCAAGCTGGTAATCCCGCATCAAGCCGTTGATCTCTTCTTGGCTGGGACAGACCAACATTGTGATCTCCGCCTCATGCTTTTCGGCTGCAGCTACTCGTCCAACCTGTAACTTGTAATACTTCACCATGTGGGGAATGTAGAAAATTCTACTTTTCTCACCTATGCGTTTCTTACTTCTTTTAGCTTTAATTTTCGCCGCCTGCGCTCCCTTGCGGCCGCTTGGACCTGAGGGTGATTCTGCGCCTGTACCTGAACCTACGCCAACGCCGACTCCTAAGCCTCCTCCTGCGCCTGAGCAGCCGATTCCTGTGCATATTATAAATGTCGGGATAGGCTTTGAAAAAGACCTTGCGGTTATAGAATGCCCGGAAAAAAAATGGGAATTCAAGGCCGGTGCAGACTTGGGCAGAAAAGAAATTGAAACAAATGGGGATTGCAAATATGGAGGAAAAGTTTATAGAGGGCAATGGGCCGTGCTTTCCACGGACAGCGGGCTTGCGATAATAAATGTTGTGTATATTGAGGATTATTTAAAAGGGGTTGTTCCGCATGAAATAGGCAGATTGAAGCGTGATGAAATAGAGGCTTTGAAGGCTCAAGCTATTGCAGCAAGGACTTATGCTTATAGCCATTTAGGTTCCAGAAAATCGCAAGGCTTTGATATTTACGCAGATGTACGCGATCAGGTTTACGGCGGCAAGGCAGAAGAAGACTCCATTGTAAATGAAGCTATTACGGCCACAGCGGGTTTGGTTATAAAATACGAAGACAAGCTGATAGAGGCTTATTACCATTCCACTTGCGGCGGAAGAACAGAATCTTCGGAAGTGTGGGGCCAAGAGGGTAAGCCGTATTTGCAGCCGATTTCTGACTCCGCAGGCGGCAAAGCTTTTTGCGAACTTTCAAGGTATATGGAATGGAAAGATACGTTTAACAGAACGGAGCTTGTGGCTTTGTTTCAAAAGAATGCCGCAGATGCAAGAGCGGACAAAATTTTTCCTTTCAGCAGGGTTGAGCAGATTTTAGTGACCGAAAAGTTTCCGGGTGGACGTGTGAAGCGAATGGTTGTTTTCACGGATAAAGGTTCTTTTGAAGTTTTCGGAGACAGAGCCAGAAGGCTCTTTGCACGAGATGGCAAATTTTTACCGGGTTCATTATTCACCATTGCGCAGAGCGGCAACACCTTTACCATAACAGGTTCCGGCTATGGGCACGGCATTGGAATGTGCCAGATGGGCACGAGGGCTAGAGCAAAAGCAGGCCAGAGTTTTGAGGAAATTTTGAAGGCGTATTATACCGGTGTGCAAATTCAGTTAATCCAATAAATTACTGCCAATTACGGCCCTGGCTTTTTTCGCAAACTCCGATAAGCTTGGGTCACGTGCTCCCATGAGCAAAATCACATCGCCGGGGTTAGCTCTGCTCACAATCTCTTTTAAGCACTCGTCTCTGTTTGAGATGAAATTTGCGTTTGGTATGGCTTCTGACAAAATGTTTGAATCAAAGCTGCGATCTGCCGTACCACCGGCGTAGTATATTGAGCTGAACCACATTTCATCGTTTGAACGCAGAACTTTGGTTATTTCTTTTATAAAATCATCTTTTAAAAATTTTGTTGGGCCATAGCCGTGCGGCTGAAACCAGGCCAGCACTTTTCCTTTTGCAAAGTCTTGGCAAGAGCGAATGCTTGCGGCAATTTTTGCCGGATTGTGAGCGTAGTCATCAACCATGATTATATCGTTTTTGCAGTGATATATTTGGCTTCTACGGTAAATGCCTTTCCAGGTTTTCAATGCATTTGCGCATTCTTCAAGAGTTAGCCCCGTTGATACGCAAGCGGCCACGGCGGCGAGCGCATTTTCTGCGTTGTATTTTCCGGGCAATGGCAAATAAAAATTTACTCCGTTGATTTTAAATTCGGAGGCTGTTCCTTTTGCGATGTAGTCTGCTCCTTTGAATTTGCAATTTTCTCCCCATCCGAACGAAGTGCCTGAGAATTTTACAATTTCGTTTACGATCAGAGTATCGCAAACATTGCCGGCGAATTCTTCAAATAATTTTTGCAGTTCGTCAAGTTCTTTGTGGTCTTTGTCTATGTTCAGAATTATGCCTATTTTGGGTTTGTATCTGATCAAGGTTCCATCGCTTTCATCGGCTTCTGCAACCAGCCATCCGTTGCCGGCAACTGCGTTGCCTATTTTACCCTGCTCTTCCAAAATGCTGAGCCCTGCGCCGCTCAAAAGGCTTGGGTCTTTTTTGCATTCGTTCAATATATGCCAAATTAGTCCGGTCACTGTGCTTTTGCCGCTTGTACCGCTCACCGCTATGGTTGGATTCTCCTGCGTTATCTGTGCGAGCAATTCGCTGCGGTGCATAATCGGGATGCCTAATTTTTGCGCAGCTTCTGTGTCCGGATTTCCGCTTTCAATTGCCGTGCTCACCACAACTGCGGTTAAGTTTTTGCTAATTCCGCTGCCGTCCTGCAAAAAGCATTTAACTCCGGCTTCTTCAAGTTGTTTTTTTACATCAGAGCCGTCTTTGCTTGCAAAGCGGCGATCCGAACCGCAGCTCACAACGCCTTTCCCGGCTAAAAACTGAGCCAAAGCACTCATCCCAACGCCTGCAACACCAACAAAAAAGTACATTAGTTATCCTTTATGCAGCGAACATTAGCCAAACCATTACTTATATAAAAACCTGCTAAATTTAATGATTCGTTGTTATATTTTAAATAACGAACATGAGCTGAGCCAAATGATGATCCTGTAGTTGCGCTCCAAAAGCCGGAGACTTCTCTAATTTCCAAAAAATAATCTTTATGAAATCCGCCGGGTAAAGCGTTAAAGCCAAAGTCATCTGTTCCTTTGCCGGAAATCCAAAGATAGCTGTTTGCCTTTAATTTAGTACCTACATTGCTGCCAACAAAGTCCCTTAACTTATTCCACTCAGCATCGCTTGGCAAATGCCAGCCGACAGGACAAATTATTTTTGCTGTATTCCAATCGTAAAGCATGCCAAATATTTCACAGTTGTCATGGTTATTGCCATAACATTTTATATCCGAAGTTTCATATCGCATATTCTCTGCCATCCAAGTTTGAGTACCTATGATTACATATTTATATATTTTGCCATCTCGGTCATCAAGGAACTCATTGGTAGAGTTACTGGAAGCAACTACTGAAGATGAACTGCTGGAAACAGCATCTGAAGAAGAAGATTTTGGTAAAGGCTCGGTATAAATTTCATAGCCACATCCAAGAAACAATGGCAGAAACAAAACAATTAAAAGCCAAAACTTTAGCATGGTGGTAAAATAGAAATTTATGCACTCTATACTGAGCAATATTTTCTATTTTTTGCTTAATATGGAGTGTATTGCCTTTACCTTCTCTTTTTGCAATTGAGGAATTGATTTTGTTGGCGTTGGCAATTTTTCAGGCATTGTA
>WQSZ01000043.1 GCA_009787645.1 Candidatus Fibrimonadales bacterium
AAGATTGCGAATTCTTGTTGAAAATCAGTTTGTACTCCAAGCTTACGCCTCCAAAGTTAATCAAAAGCCCAATAGGAAAACGGTAAGCTGTTAGGTAGTTCTTCGCTTGCGCCAAGTGAACATCTTCCAAGCTGGATAATGCTTTCAGTTCCACGACTATCTTGTTCTCAACTATGAAATCAGCTCTGCGAATTCCAACTTCAAAAGTCTTGTAGTACAAAGTTTGCTCCTTTTCTCTTGCAAATTCCAAACCAGCTTCAGCAAGCTCAATAGCAAGGCAATTCCCCAGCGTGCTATGAACCCTCATGGCGCACCCAATCACTTTATAAGTCAATTCATTCCTAATCATATTCTATTAATTCTCCAAATTCTGGCCAATTCTGATTCAGACAAAGGGCATGCGTTCAGAGTTGCAATCAGCGACTCTTTTTCTTCTTCGTTTTCTTCATCCATAAAATGAACCTCCTATTTTTGTTCATACTACTTAGACGCATTTTAAAAGATTTTTTTTGAAAAAAATGCATAAAAAAATTAATTTTCGTCAAAAATGTCGTTTTTGTGTGATATTCGTCACATTCACACTTCATCGTTAACTCACTGTCTGAATCAGAATTGGCCAGAATTCATAAGATTAACAGGACTGTTAAGCACAGTGCTGTGAAAATCAAATCAATCCTTTAATCAAGTGAATCATGGTTCTGACAATAAGCAATGTCCGCTGTCAGATCGGCAATGACTTTTCTAAATTTTCCTCTATGCATAGTAGCCTTGAACATTCCTACGTTAAAATTTTGAAGGATTTAATCAAAATCCCGTCAATAAGCTTTGAAGGATTTGATAACAACAATGTAAAACGATGCGCAAATGCCGTTTTTAACCTGTTCAAAGCACACAAGTTTGATAAAGTGCGGTTTTTAGGCGCAAAAACCGGAAAACCTGCCGTTTTTGCGCAACTAAACGGAAACCCTAAACTGCCATCCGTGCTGCTCTATGCACACTACGATGTACAACCAGCAGCTCCCGATGCCTTTAACCCTTACATCAAAGACGGCAGACTTTATGGCAGAGGCTCCGCAGACGATAAAGCCGCAATAATACTCCACTTAACAGCAGCCTTGATCGCCCAAACTGCACTGGGCAAAGACTGCCCCACTATTAAAATCCTTGTAGAAGGCGAAGAAGAATGCGGAAGCCCAAATTTAAGCGCATTGCTCAAAGAATGCAAAGAACTTAAAAGCGACGTCGCTATTGTCTGCGACTCATCAAACTGGGATGAAACAACTCCGGCAATCGTAAACTCGCTAAGAGGCGTGGCATCATTGGAAATAGAAATGAAATCCATGGCAAAACCTCTGCACAGCGGACTCTGGAGCGGACCAATACCAGATGTTGCCCAAGGGCTTGCGCATATCCTGGCAAAGCTGGAGCTCCCTAAACACTCCGCTAAAGTTCAAATGCAATATAGCGCTAAAAGATTGAGAAAAGAATGCGAATTGCTCGGCAAAACGAAAATTCTGGTGAAAGAAAGCGAAATTCTAACAGCACTCTGGAAACAGCCCAGCATAACCGTAACCGCAATAGAAGCGGGCAACAGAAAACAGGCGGGCAATGTTTTGCAAAACAGAGCCTGGGCTAGAATCAGCATCAGAATACCACCCGGAATGGACACAAAAAAGGTTTTAAACACTACCAAAAAAAAGATAGAAGCCTCGTGCCCCTGGGGACTGCAACTCTCAATCAAAGCCGAAAAAGGAACTTCCCAGCCATGGGAAACAAAAACCGATAACAAGTTCTTCAAAAAAATGCTCGCCGCTTTGCAAAAAGGTTATGGCAAAAAAGCACTAGTCATGGGCTGTGGAGCTTCCATTCCTATGGTAGCGGCTTTAAGCAAAGCGTTCAAAGGCATGCCGGTTTTGCTGACCGGCGTAGAAGACCCAAAATCCAACGCTCACGGCGAAAATGAAAGCGTATCGCTTGCGGTTTTAAGCAAAGCTATTGTGAGCGAAGCATTGTTCTTTGCAACGCTGGGGGATAAATGACCATAGAAGAATCGCAAAACGAAATAAAAACTATCTTTGCCGCCTTTGAAAATTCCGACGATAAATGGAAATTTCTGCTGAAACTGGCAAAAGAACACGAGGGGATGGATGCGAGTTTGAAAGACGAAAAGTTTATAGTTAAAGGTTGCGCTGCGAAAATGTTTTTGGTCCCGGAATTCAAAGATGGCATTATGCACTTTCACATGGATACAGAAGACGGCGAAGTCACCCCGCTTTTGAGCAGAGGGCTGGGAGCGCTTGCCGTAAAAATATACAATCGGCAAAAACCAGCGGATATTCTGGCCGCAAAACCGGAATTTTTTCAGGAGATTGGTTTGCAGATAGGCTTAACACCGACTAGAGCAAACGGATTCGCAAGTCTTTTAAAGCAGATTTATATGTATGCCAAAGTATATTCCTTAATTGAGAGATAAATTTTGAGCGAAGATAAACCCAAAAAGTTCTTTACAAAGTTCAATATTGCGGTGCTAATCATATTCGCAGCACTGGCTATCTCTTTGATATCAGGATATAATACCATAAAAACCAAAGTTATATCTCTTCTCTCCACCACAACGGATTTTGGTTCCGTAAGAATAATTCCACAGGGCTTTGATGTGGATTTTCCACTTAAATTCAAATGGGAATCTATAAACATTAAATTTCAGCAGGGCACGGACTTATTTTTTGAAAACCCAAAAATCATTTTAGACCCAAAGCTCACAACCAGACGTGAACTGTTAAACATATCAATAGACAGCATCTATGCAAAAATAATCCCCGAAGACACCTCCAAAAGCAGTCCGAAAATAAAGGCTATAAACCAACCGGATTTATGGTTGCCGTTCAGAGTTTCGGTAAATGTGCATAAAGCAGAAGTTGAAGTTAAAGATATAGGAGCATGGAATTTGGATTCCCTTACCGTAGTAAAATCCGGACGGCAAAAAAGATTTTTCATAAGAGCAAAAGATATTAGAGGAACACATCTGGCAAAAAAAATATTCTTGAATGCTGATTACAGATGGAATGAATCGTTTGCCGATGCTTCCATATCTATTTCCGACAAAACCAGCGACTCCATCACTTTTATGCTAAATGCACCCAGACAAAATCTTGAAGATTTATCCGGGGAAATAAGGGCAGAAGTCGCAAACTTGCCGTTTTGGCTAAAAGACAAATGGCCAAGCGAAGCTCCGAAAATAGAGAAAATCTCTCTGCACTCAAATACTCATATAGACATTTTAACCGGCAAACTGGATTTTGATTTGTTTTTGAAAACAAAAATAGGAGAGATTTGGCAATTACCGCCCCTTGATGCGGCGATAACCGCTCATGGAAGCAACTCCGGCATTTCGCAGAGCGAAATTCTTTTGAAGGGAAAAAACGGCGAAAGCATAAAATTCAACGGCAATATCGACACAAAACTGGACGGCAGCGGAGAACTCGAAGTGAAAGGAATAAAAGTCACTTTGGGTCCGGAAACTTTGCCAGCAGATGTTAAAATCCATAAAATAACAAAAAGGGGGAATTCCGTTTCTGCAAATTTCACAACCGAAGCCGGCTCAAATTTCAATGCAAATGTAGCTGACATAAATAATCCGGTAATTGTATTTTCCGCAAACCTTGAGCCAAAAGAACCTTGGGCCGTGCAATGGTGCGGAGATGAGAAACTGAGACTCGCAAGCCCAACAGTTTTAACAGGTTCATTCAATTTTAAGGAAACCATGCTGAAGGCAAATTTAAAGACAAAAGTCCCCTATGCTTACTATGCCGCCGCAGAGGATTTTGAAGTTTCGCTCTGGCTGGATCCGGAGGGCATACGTTTTACGGAGGGTGCTATAAAACGCAAAGGCCATGAGAGCAAGTTTACCGGAAAAGTTATGTGGAAGGAAGAATATTTTACTTTCAAATTGCATCAGCCAAGTGGCGGCGAAGCGGATATTTATGGAACTTTTAGCCCTAAAATAGACTTGAATTTGAAAAATGTGAATACCGCCGAACTGCCTTTTGCAGATACCGCCATGCTAAAAGGCTACAACGGTCTTGTCAGCGGAAACTGGAATCACGATTTTGAAAGAAAAAAAGGCCATGCTTCAGTTTCCCTATCAACGGTTATTAAAGACTTTGCGGTAAATGCAATTGCTGATGTTGAAATGCACAGAGATTCTCTGGCAGTAAAAAAAATTGACATAGAGCACAATAATAAAAAAATTGAAGGTTCCTTATTAGCCCTGCTGCCTTACGAAACCAGAAAAGAACTCGATATCCTGCGAGCGAAACTTCATATTGCCGATATGGATTTAGCTGCGCTCTTCGCAATGTTTGGAGATTCCACGCTTTTAAGCGGTTATGCAAACGGAAACCTGGAACTGAGCGAAAAGAATGGATTACTCGGAGAAATAATCTTTACAAAAATAGCACTGAGAGGCTTAGCTTCTACTGAAATCAAATTTCCGAATTTATACCTGAACGCCACAGGAGATTCCGTAAGAATTGCAAATCGAGTATTTTTGGGTCATGATGGTTTATGGGACGGCTCGTTAAAAGCTGTGATAAAGAATCCAAAAGGAAAATACGACTTTCCGCTTTATGTCTCTTACTCGACAAATAATATGGGCAATAAGGGAAGTTTCACATTCAACGGTTTTTTAGGCAAAGATTTTAAAAGCGTATTCGGAAATGCGCAAGTGTTGGGCGACTGGTTTTTGCCAACAGGAACCGATGAGATAAAAAATGCAAACATCAACATAGCGGCGAGAACAGCACTTGGAAAAAATGCATTGGATTCTCTAACGGCAACTTTTAGCACCGGACAAAATACTTATAAAATGGGAATGTTGAATATTCCGTTCTCGTTCAGCGGAAGAATTCGAAGAGGAACACTTTTTGCAGATTCAATTTTTGCTTATGGGCAAAACGATGAAAAAATAACAGGGAAATTGCAATTCGATTTAAACGAAGCTAATATAAAAGATTTGTCTTTCAACACAAAACAGTTCACATTATCGCTGGGAAACGGTCAACTGCTTCAGATAAAAAACGGCTCGGGAAAAACAATGCTGGATTCTGCCGGAGTTACAATAGCCGCAGACCTGCCCTCAATACTTTACCGCTTGGAAAGCCCAGACTATGGAAAAGCAGATGTGACTCTAAAAGGGCAAGCCGTGTATAGGCTTCCGTTTCAAATCGGGCAAACTCAGGCAAATTCTCGTATAACAGGAGATTTTGAAATAAGCAAAGCCTCTTACCATAAAATTCTGGATCTTGTGCCGGATCCTTTGCATATTGATAAAACCTGGAAAAGCCTGAACAAGTTTCTCGCCCCTTTATTAAAAGAAACAAGAGGAAGCGCAACAGAAAGAGCTGCTTTAACCAGCCGCCCAACGGATCTTAGAATAAAAATTCAAACAGGAAGAGAGGCGGCAGTTGTCAATACTAATTTTGCGGAATTTACATTTGTTGTGGACATGTGGGTGCAGGGAACTACAAAAAATATTTTGCTTTCCGGAGATATAAATGCCATAGGAGGCGGGCAAGTAGGTTACAGCGATTTTGCAATGTATAAATTATCTTCTTTAAGGGTTTATTGGCAAAATACATCGGTAAAACAAGGCATGATAGACTCTCGCATAGCCAATAACTATCACTTTTGCACAACTAAAGATGAATCGTGCGATGTTTATGTTGACTTAGTCGGGCCACTCAGCAAGCCTAATGTACAACCGTCCACAAACTGCAATGTAGAAGCTTCTCCTGCGCTCATCTATTACAGCATGTTGCTGGGTTGCATATCGGAAAATTATGATGACGGAACCAACATAGATAGGGATAAAGTTGTGGGGAAAGTGTTCGGAAAGGCCATGTCTTCTACAATAAATCGCATTGTGGGAGGAAAGGTTATAGGAGATATAGATTTTAAATGGAAAATTTTGAATGATACTCAGCAGGATGAAGATACAAATTATGTTCGAGTGCCAATTAGCCTTTCCAGATGGGTGAAAAATTTAGACTTGATTTTCGGATACACAAATACAAATGAGAACAGCACAAATCCTCGTTATGACCAGTCTTATGAAGTTGGTCTTCGCTATTTGCTGCCGATTTTTGACTCAACGGATGTAAATAGGAATTTTATAGATCCATCGTTGGAAATAAGCACTAATTTAGTAGCACGTCGTTATTTTCCCACAGAAACAGCCAGCGACGAAACTCGTTTGGAAAAAAATGTAGGACTGATTTACAGGCACAAGTTTTGGGACGCCTGCATTTTAGGCGTTGGGCGTTGCAAGATTGCCGAAAATTGAAAAATACTCGGGAAAAGTTTTGTTTACGCACGCCGGATTTAGAATTGAGATTTCCGCACCTGGTTTGTGTGGCGCATTCAAGGAGAGCAAGCTGAAGCACATTGCCATTCGGTGATCGTTGTATGTTTCTATTGTTGCGGATTTTATAGTTTCGGGCGGGGTTATTTCAATAAAATCATCGCCGGTTGTCACGTATGCTCCAACTTTGCGGAGTTCGTTTGCCATTGCGGATATTCTGTCTGTTTCTTTTACCTTCCAACTGGCTATGCCGATGATTTTTGTTTTGCCTTTTGCATAGCAGGCAAGGGGGCAAATTGTCATAGCGGCATCGGGAAAAAGAGTGGCATCAACATTTATTCCGTCAAAGCAATTCTTTAGCACATCCAAAAACATAACATCGCCCTGCAAACTGTCTTTTTCAATGCCTTTCACAATTACATTCCCTTTTGTTATAGCAGCTCCGGCCCAGAAATAACTCGCAGAAGAAGCATCGCCTTCTATGTGAAGCTTTTGCCCTTTGTAAACTCCATTTTCAATTTTAAAGCGTTTGTAATCTTCATTTTCCGCTTTTATTCCGAATTTTTCCATAAGGCGGATTGTCATATACACATAAGGTTTTGAAATAAGTTCGCCGTCAACAATTATCTCCAGCGGTTCTTTGCAATACGGAGCGGCAATTAAAAGCGCTGTTAAAAACTGGCTGGATATATTTCCTTTTATGTGAACAACTCCGCCGTTTAATCCGTTAGCTTTTATCTTTAGCGGAGGGCAACCTTCATTTTGCAGATATTCAATATTTGCGCCCAAATAACGCAAGGCATCCACCAAGTCCTTTATCGGCCTTTCATGCATTCTCGGCTCACCACGCAAAATATATTCGCCATCTCCAACGCATAGCGCAGCGGTCAGGGAACGCATGGCAGTTCCCGCATTGCCTAAAAACAGATCGTTCTTTTTGTTTTTAAGATTTTCCAGAGCCTCTCTCATATATCTGGTATCATCGCTTTCCAAAATGCCGGAGAACTCGCTCTCCCCTTCTGCCAAATATGCCATTAGCAGCACTCTATTGGAAATGCTTTTTGAACCGGGAACTTGAACTGTACCGCTAAAATGCGAGCTTGGACGCAGGGTTATCATAATTCAATATTCCTTGCTTCATAACCAAGTGCCTGTATGTAGCTCTGTTGTAAAATGACGGATTGTGGGTTGCCATGATCACTGCGGTGCCGGTTGCGTTTATTTTTTGGAAAATATTATAAACTTCGGTTGCGTTTTCCGGATCAAGGTTGCCGGTAGGTTCGTCTGCGATTAAGAGGTGTGGGCTGTGGATCATGGCACGTGCAATAGCGACTCTTTGCTGTTCACCGCCGGAAAGCTCTGCGGGCATGGCACTTTTCTTTTGCATGATTCCAACAGTGCTAAGAGTTTCCAAAACACGTTTTTTTATCTCAGCCTGCGTATAATCGGTAGAAACTAAAAGCGAGAGAGCTACATTTTCATAAACTGTTCTGTCTGAGAGAAGTTTAAAATCCTGAAACACAATCCCGATTTTTCGCCTAAGAGCTTGAATTCGCCTAAGGGATATTTTTTGGCTATCAAAGTGTTCCTTGTCAAAGTCTATCAAAACCTGTCCTTTGCTTTTTTTATCGGGAAATTCATCCATATAAATCATTTTTAAAAGCGTAGTTTTACCAGCACCGCTAGCTCCGGTCAAAAACACGAATTCGCCTTTGCTTATCTTCAAATTGACATCAGAGAGCGCAACGGTGCCACCCGGATAGGTTTTAGAAACATGGAGGAAGGAGATCATAACTTGAGGTAAATGTAGAAAAAGTATTTTGCATATTTTCTATATTCAAGTTAGAGGTGTAAATTATGAATTTAGCAATATCCGTTCCGGTTAGCGATCTTAGCCCAAGCTTCATTGAGAGGGTTCGGCAGGCATTTGGGCAAAAGAAGGTGGTTCTTTTACCTGAGAAAGATTATAAAGAGATGCTCAAAGCAAAACGGAATGTTGAGTATTTAGCTAAACTGAATTCTTCGGTGAAACAGCTTAAAGACGGAAAGGCAGTGACTTTCACTATTGAAGAGTTAGAGGCAATGGCTAAATGAAAGTAACTTTTGCGGAAGATGCTCTTAAAGAATATTTTGAGTGGCAAGGTCAAGATAAAAAGACTCTTAAAAAAATAAACGAACTTATAAAGGATATCCAGAGAAATGGCCTAGCTACTGGCATCGGAAAGCCGGAGCCGTTAAAGCACATAAAGGCATTCAGCCGAAAAATAGATGATGCAAACAGACTTGTTTATATTGGCAATGAAAGCCAGGATTTGGAAATAATATCCTGTAAGGGGCATTACGAAGATTGATCTTTTAAAAAACAAATGTATATCTCACAAGCACTATGCGCTAGTCTTGCAAGCACCTAACAGAGAGCAAGAACGACTTACTGCTGTAGTCCCAGCCGGCGATCTCGAGGATGTAGTATATGCTCCGGTAGTAGACGTTGTCGCTATTGTACTCACTGCTACTCCACCAGTTGCCGTAGTTGCCAACATTGTTGAAATAGCCATCAGAGTAGCCGTTACCGCCCGGCAGGGCAGAAAAACCGAAATCGTCTGTACCATTGCCATTAGATTTCCAGCCACTTTTAGCCTTCAGCTTTAGACCTTCCGTTTTTGCTCCACCAACTGCCGAAGTTAATGCCGCCCATTCCGCTTTGCTAGGCAAGTGCCAACCTTTGGGACAAGCCGTATTTGCAGTCTGCCAATTGTACAAACGGCCATACTTGGCGCAATTCTCAGGTTTGTTATCATAGCACTTGCTATCACTAGCTTCATAGTTCAAATTCTCTGCCATCCAGATTTGGCTGCCTATCTTGACAGTTTTGTACTTCTTCCCATCCCTTTCATCATCAACTGTGTTCAGTATAGCAACTGGTCTCTGCTGCCCATGAGCGGAAATTGCGAAAAACATAAAAATAAACATCGCTGTATATAATCTCATAGCGGAAATTTAGAAAACTTAATTTACTATATTCCCCTTGTGCGTTTAATTTCTTACATTGTTTTAGCGCTTGCAACGGCGGCTTTTTGCCAGATTGATTT
This sequence comes from Candidatus Fibrimonadales bacterium, assembly GCA_009787645.1. Lineage (GTDB taxonomy): Bacteria > Fibrobacterota > Fibrobacteria > Fibrobacterales > Fibrobacteraceae > Fibrimonas. Next base: position 9,451 of record WQSZ01000043.1, read on the forward strand.
GGTTAAGCAGCAGGCTGAGATCAACAGCGCAAAGGCTGATTTGGAAGAGGCCAGACAGGCACGGGATATGACTATCGCCAAGCGCTGGCAAGAAAAGGCAAAGCATAATGAAGAGCGTGAAAAGCTTGAGCAGCAACTGGAAACCCGCAAAGAGAAAACCGAGACCAAGCTTTCCGAAAGAACAAGACTTTTTGAAGAATTGAGAATTGCAAGAGAAGCGTTGAATTTTGCAAACGAAGATGCGGATAAGGCTAGAATTTCTTTTAACTCGGTATTCCCCACCCACGACAGAGTGCAGGAATTGGAAGCTGCAAACAAAGGAGCTTCTGCTTTTGATGTTCCGGAAATTTCAATAGCAAAAGACTCTCCGTTGCAAGCTGCGGAAATCCTGTTCTCGCTTGCGAAAAAAAACATTGAATACATCGCAGAAATTGAAAAAGGCGATTCTCTAGTCAGGTTAGGCGGATTGGGATTTGTGCCATACGCATCAACGATGGATGAGCAACCGTTATTGGTATCCGTGGATCCGTTTTTAGATTCACGTTTAGCGGCGGAATTCGCAAACAAGGAAGAAAAGACATTCGGGCAAAAATTTGACAAATGGATGCAAGACGGCGGAATTCTGATGTACCCGATTTTATCCATGCTGGTAGTTGCGTTGCTTTTGATTGCGGAACGCATTTATATTCTGATGCAAAGCAAAAAATATACAAAGCAAATTGCCGAAACAATTGCAAACCCGGAATTAAAAACAAGAGAAGAAGTTGAGAAAGCAATTGAAGCGTTATTCGTAAAAATCGTTCCGAATTTGGAAGCAAGACTTCCGGTTATCGCCGTTCTTGGCACAACTGCGCCGTTGGTTGGATTGTTGGGAACCGTGATGGGAATGGTAGAGCTTTTCGATGTCATCACCATACATGGAACCGCAGACCCCAAACTTTTGGCAGGAGGAATTTCCATAGCATTAGTGACCACCGAGGCTGGGCTAACGGTTGCAATTCCGGTGCATTTGCTGCACACATGGATTGCGGGCAGAATAGAAAAGAGAATAAGCAAAATGGATCACAAGGCTATGACGCTGATAAATGAGCGGTTTAAAACATAATAAGTTTCTATATTATGTAAACATGGAAATAATACAAGTTATAGGCGCTCATGCCAACAACTTAAAAAATATAGATGCAAATTTTCCGGTTGGGGGGATCACTGTTGTCTGTGGACCATCGGGCTGTGGAAAGTCCAGTCTTGTTTTGGATGTGTTGCATGCGGAAAGCCGCCGCAGATATTTGGAAACTCTTGGCAGCTCCGCAGTCACAATGCTCAGAGGGCCAAAGCACGTTCCCGTAAAGGCCATTCACAATTTAAGGCCGAGCATAGCACTTGAATGCGGAGATAAAATAATCTCAAAAAGAGCTAACGTCGCAAGCCTTGCGGAAATTGCATCCATGCTCAGAATTTTGTTTGCGGAATGTTCGCACCCGGCTTGCCCAAAATGCGGGCTCGAAATGAAATCGCTAACACCGCAGCAAATGGTGGAAAAACTCTCCACGCTAACAGACGGAACAAAGTTCCAAATTTTAGCACCCATTGATACCTGCAACAGAAACCTTGACGAACTCGCAAAAATTTATATGGCCCAAGGATTTATAAAAGCCATAGCAGACGGAACGGTGATCTCTTTGGATTTTTTAAGTAGAAATTCCGAAAGCCTTGTTCCAAAGGAATTTTATATAATCATAGACCGAATTATAGCAAAGGCAAACCAACGCACAAGACTTTCCGAAGCGATAGACACCGCTTTGAAAGTCAGCGAAAATCTGATTCTGGCAGATGTGGAAAATCAAAAAATGTTTCTCTCACCAATTCCACGTTGTGAAGTGCATGGCTGTTCTGCGGAGCTTTTAAGCGAGCGGCATTTTTCGCCGTGGAGCAACGTAGGGCAATGCCCAAAGTGCAAAGGCATCGGTCTGGACTGCCCTGTTTGCAACAGTTCCCAACTGAGAGAAGTTGCGCTGCAAAGCAAATGGGAAATCTATTCCTGGCTTTCTCTGCATTCAAAAACTTTATTGGAATTGAACAAAGAACTCCCTCTTTATTTAGAGCGTGTTCCCGAAAGATTAAAAGCCACACTTCTCGACATTCCGCTGAGAATTTCAATCCTATGCGACTTGGGGTTGGGGCATTTGAGCCTTGGCCGTTTGGCAGAAACACTGAGCAGCGGCGAAGCGCAAAGGGTAAGGCTAGCCGCACTTTGCACAGGGCATTTAAACGGAGTACTGCTCTGCATAGACGAACCCGCAAGCGGCCTGCACGAAAAGGATGTTGAAAAACTGTGGAACACCCTTTTGCATTTAAAATCCAGAGGCAACACCTTGGCGTTAATTGAACATCATCCCTGGGTGATAAAGCGTGCGGACAATATTATTGAAATGGGTCCGGGGGCAGGCGAATTGGGTGGGGAAATTGTCGGCAACGATGTAGGGGCAGCCCTGTGTGGCAGCCCCGCAGCACCACACAATCGCCCCAAAAATCATAAATCATATATAAACATTTCCAATGCCTGCGTTAATAATTTGAAAAATTTGGACATTAAAATTCCCATCGGTGCAATGACTGTTATTTGCGGAGTTAGCGGTTCCGGGAAGAGTTCGCTTTTGTGGGGGGTTATTGAGCCTTTGGCTTCCAAGAAAAAGGTGAAAGGCATTGAGGCTGTTTTGGCGGCGAGAACCGGCAGAGCTTTTGCGCAAAAGCGGAGCACAATAGCTACTGCGATTGATATTATGCATGTTTTCAGAAATCTGTTCGCAAGTTTGCCGGAGAGCAAAGTGCGTGGATATTCTGCGGCAAAATTCGTCACTGATAAACCGGGCGGTCGTTGCGAAATTTGCAAAGGCACAGGTTCTCTGTTTGACCCAAGTGGCTATGAAGAGAGTGTATGCCCTATTTGTTTGGGCAAAAGATACAGAGACGAGATTTTGGAAGTTCGCTACAAATTGCTGTCCATTTCAGATGTTTTGGATTTATCTGTTTCCAGGGCTATGGAAATTTTTGAGAATTTTGAACATGTGGTCCCAAAATTAAAACCTTTAGCAGACACAGGTTTGCACTATTTGCGTCTTGGCCAGCCCACAACGCATTTAAGCGGCGGCGAACTGCAACGGCTAAGGCTTGCGCAAGACTTGGCAAAAGCAAAATTGCCCAACACCCTTTATCTATTCGACGAACCGGCCAGAGGCCTGTCGCTAAAAGACACTACCTTATTGCTGAATTTGCTAAAAGGCTTAACGCAAAAAGGCCACACCGTAATTTCCATTGAGCACAACGAAATGTTCAGGAATCAAGCGGATTGCATTTTGGAACTCGGCCCAGGGGCAGGCGCAGAGGGCGGGTATATTGTCTGAACTCCGATTTACCCGATTAAGGGATTCACATGATTGTTGGTTATGTTTGTATGCAACGGTATTGTGATACGGCATTGTAGAGACGCAATGCATTGCGTCTCTACGGTGATATTTTGCAAACATATTAAAACGTCTGAACCACGATTTTACGGCAATTTATCCAGCAAGCCTAGCCCTTCCGGCTCTATTTTTGAGAAAGCAAACCATCTTTTGCCTAAATCTTTTAAGCTTGCACCTATGTGATAAACTTCTTTCCTGTCTATTATCAAAAACCTGTCGTGGCTCAGATCGAAGTTTTTTGCCTCTATCGCGTTAGGATACTGCTGCTCAAACTTCGCAACATCCAAGCTCAATTGCTTTGAAATATTCTTTGTGAGCAAAGTGACTTTTACATTTTTAGACTTTTTACCGAGCATTGTCAGAACAGAGTCGTCCACATAGTTGTCGATTAAGATTATGGACTGTTTTGCGGATTTTATGATATTATTCACAAGAACGTATGCATCGAATATTTGCCCGTCAAAGAAGACTCCGCATTTTGGAATAGCATCTTTGTTTTCCCATGCTTTGAAAAGCGTGTCCACTTTTTTGTCGGTTTCTATCTGTTTTTGCTCAACTGTTTCTAAACGCTGGATGAAACCTGTACTTGTGGACAGGATTTTTCGCATGGCTACGAAGGCTCTCATTATTTTGACGCTAATTTCCACTGCAATATTGCTTCGCAGCATAGCAGAAAGCATTGAAACACCTTGTTCTGTAAAAGTGTAAGGCATTTTTCTTACACCTCCATGCAAACTTGAAGTCACAATTTGTGACTTCAAGTTTAGATTCTTAAATTCATCTCCTGT
>WQSZ01000044.1 GCA_009787645.1 Candidatus Fibrimonadales bacterium
CTCGCCGGCAACTCAGATTTTGGCAGTCAGTTCTTTTTTCTTTTTATGTTATAGGCTATTTTCCAAAAAACCTTTAGCGTTTAGGGATTTTTTGGCAAAAACGGCGAAATTAGGCGAAAAACAGCGGATTCGGACAAAAAATGCCCATAATCGGCAGGTTTTTAAAAAACTTTAATCTTTTATACTTAGACGCATTTTAAAAGATTTTTTTTCAAAAAAATGCAAAAATGTCAACATTTGTTTACATTTTACGATTTTTTGCACTTTTTTACTTTTTTCCCCGCTGAATTCCGTCTAATAGGCAAACAAAAAGAGGAGACCAGCCTATGGTTGAAGAAAATGAAGAAGTCATTGCCGATTTGACGGCAGATACGCCTTTCAAAAAAGCATTCGCTAACGAGGATGAAAAAGAGCCTATTATCACAATGCTCAATGTATTCCTCGCAAGAAAACTAACTCATCAAATAGTGGACGTGCACATAAAAAATCCATACATTGCAGGGCAAACCTCTGAAAACAGGGATTCTGTCTTTGACATTTACTGTAAAGACAAAGAAGGCAACCAGTTTTTGGTGGAAGTTCAAGTTGGGAAGCAGGTGCATTTCATAAAAAGGGTGTTTTATTACGTTTGCATGGCAATTGCCAACAGCGGCAAGAAGGGAGACTGGGACTTTAATTTTCCACCGGTCTATTCCCTTAGCTTTATGAACTTTGACCTTGATTTCAAAAATAGCGACTTGATCCAGTACATTTCTCTTTCCAACGATGTGTATCCAGAAATAAGATACAATTACATGGGAATGGTTTTTGTGCGACTTTCTCGGTTTACAAAGACGCTGGAGGAATGTGTCACTCTGCAAGACAAGTTGCTTTTTTCTCTTTGCTATGCCCATAAATTAAGGGGTAAACCGGAGCAGTTTGGCGAGGGTGTGTTTGACAAGATATTTGACATCGCTCGAATTTCTAGATTTACTGTAAGTGAACGAGCGGCTTATGAGGCAGATATGATAAACAAGCGCGACCAGTATGCGATTAGAATGACGGCTATAAGTGAAGGCCGGGAAGAAGGTATTGCTATGGGCAAAGCGGAAGGTCGTGCGGAGGGCCGCATGGAAGGTCGCATGGAAGGCCGCATGGAAGGTCGCATGGAAGGTCGCATGGAAGGTCGCGAAGATGTGTTTGCTCTTTTGGAGCAGGGCGTTTCTTTGGCAGAAGCTAAGAAGCAGCTAATGCCGCCATAATAAAAAAAAAGACCCCCGCCTTTCGGCGGGAGATCTTTTAACCTTGCGGTTAAAATTAGCCCAACAATCCAAGGACAGATTGCGGCAACGAGTTCGCTTGCGCCAACATGCTGGTAGCACTCTGAACCATGATTTGGTTCTTGGTGAAGTTGGTTGTTTCTTTCGCAAAGTCGGTGTCGCGTATGCGGCTTTCTGCATCTTGAGTGTTGAATTCAAGGTTAGCGATGTTATTAACCGTGTATTCCATACGGTTGATAAATGTACCGATTTTAGCACGAGTTCCACTTATGCTCTTGACTGCGCCGTCAAGCGCATCAATTGCTTTGTAGATCTCTTTGGTGTTAGCTGCCACGGTTCTATCTTCCTTACCGGTAGTTGCATTCATTTTGTACCCAGTAATGCTCAAAGTGGAGAAGTTTACATTAGTCTTTCCAATATCAGTTGTGCCATCTGCGTCCTTAACGCCAACGGCATACTTACCGATAGAGAAATTTCTAAGATCACCAGCACTGGTACCAAATTGGCTATTGTTGAAGTTTACACCGTGGTATGTAACCGGGGTCTGGTTGGCATTTATGCCACCATAGTTGGAGCTATAGTTGGCACCCACCTGCAAAGTGTAAGAACTGGCTTTTAGATAGGTGTTAGCGTTAAGAGGTGCTCCACTTGCATCGACACGTCCATCAACAACACCGAAGCTGTTGTTAGCATTTGGAGCCGTATTTGTGCCTAGATAAGTTCCGTTGGATAGCAAGTTTTTGCCGTTGTAGTCCGTGCTTAGGGCTATACGACCGATTTCCTTGCTGAGTTCCTGGAATTCATCGTCCAAGTACTTGCGTTCCGTGCTTGTCAATGTGTCGTTGGCAGATTGAACTGCTAACTCACGTTGCCTTTGCATGATGTTCGTAATTTCAGCCAAGCCACCTTCAGCAATCTGCAATGCGGCTATGCCGTCTTGAGAGTTCTGTTTGGCTTTTCCGAGACCACGAATCTGGGTTCTCATTTGCTCAGACATAGCCAAACCAGCTGCGTCATCTTGGGCGCGGTTGATTTTAAGACCAGTTGAGAGTTTTTCGAGTGACTTGCTCATCGCATTGTTGTTTGAATACAAGGCGTGTTGCGTCACCATTGCGCGTATGTTGTGGTTGATCTGCATAGATGCTGACCTCCGTGTAGGGTTGGTTGTCCCTAAGCGTCCGTGCTTAAGGAGCCTCGTCCTTTTCCGGCATTCGCCGGCAACTCGGATTTTGGCACTCAGTTCTTTTTACTTTTATGTTATAGGAGATTTCCAAAAAAATCTTTAGTCTTTTATTTGCACATTTTTTTACAATAAAACGCCTATAATCGGCAGGTTAAAAAAAAACTTTAGTGTTAAAAAACGTCTGAACCCCGATTAAATCAAGGTCCAGACTATAAAAAATTATCCAAGCAATCCTAAGACAGATTGTGGTAGCGAGTTCGCTTGCGCCAACATGCTGGTTGCGCTCTGCACCATGATCTGATTCTTTGTGAAGTTGGTTGTCTCCTTCGCAAAGTCGGTGTCACGAATGCGGCTCTCTGCATCTTGAGTGTTGAATTCAAGATTAGCAATGTTATTAACCGTGTATTCCATGCGGTTGATAAAAGTACCGATCTTTGCGCGAGTTCCACTTATGCTTTTGATCGCGCCGTCAAGCGCATCAATTGCTTTGTAGATCTCCGAAGTATCAGCCTTAGCACTGGTATTTGGCTTGCCTGTAGCCGAATCCATTTTGTATCCGGAAACGCTCAAAGTGGAGAAGTTTACTTCGCCGGTACCGGTATTAAACTTGGAAGTGCTAGCATACTTGCCGATAACAAAATTTCTGAGGTCGTTATCGTTACCGCCAAATTGGGTACTGCTGAAATTTATGCCGTGATATGTAACCGGAGTTTGGTTAGCATTTATGCCGCCAAAATTGGAACTAAAGTTGGCGCCAACTTGCAAAGTCCAAGATGAAGCTTGCTTGTTTGCGTCAACAACGCCAAAACTGTTGTTAGCATTTGGTGCAGTTCCTGTTCCCAGATAAGTTCCGTTTGACAGCAGGTTCTTGCCGTTATAGTCCGTGCCAAGGGCTATACGACCGATTTCCTTGCTGAGTTCCTGGAATTCATCGTCCAGATACTTGCGCTCTGTGCTTGTCAACGTATCGTTGGCAGATTGAACTGCTAACTCACGTTGCCTTTGCATGATGTTCGTGATTTCTGCGAGGCCGCCTTCAGCAATCTGCAAAGCGGCTATGCCGTCTTGAGAGTTCTGTTTGGCTTTTCCGAGACCACGGATCTGGGTTCTCATTTGCTCAGACATAGCCAAACCAGCTGCGTCGTCTTGGGCGCGGTTGATTTTAAGACCTGTTGAGAGTTTTTCGAGTGACTTGCTCATCGCACCGTTGTTTGAATACAGAGCGTGCTGTGTCACCATTGCACGAATGTTGTGGTTGATCTGCATAATGCTGACCTCCATGTAGGGTTGGTTGTCCCTCGGCCCTCCTTGCTCCGGGAGCCTAATCCTTTTCCGGCGTTCGCCGGCAACTCGGATTTTGGCACTCAGTTCTTTTACTTTAATGTTATAGGCACAACCCCTAAAAATCTTTAGTAATTTTGTTTACCATATAATGACGAATATTTGTATGTAGAGACGCAATGCATTGCGTCTCTACAATGCGTCTCTACATACAAATCGTGGTTCAGACGTTTTTTAACGTTAAAGGTTTTTCTAAAAAATGCCTATAACATAAAAGTGAAAAGAAATAACAGCTGATTCTGCAAAGGGTATAGCCGTTTGTAACAAAAAAGACCCCCCGCCTTTCAGCGGGTGGTCTCTTAACCCTACAACGGTTAGAATTATCCCAATAATCCAAGAACAGACTGCGGCAGAGAATTAGCCTGCGCCAACATGCTTGTTGCGCTCTGCACGATAATCTGGCTCTTTGTGAAGTTGGTTGTCTCTTTTGCAAAGTCGGTGTCGCGAATGCGGCTTTCTGCGTCTTGAGTGTTGAATTCAAGGTTAGCAATGTTATTAACCGTGTACTCCAAACGGTTAATGAACGTACCGATCTTAGCACGAGTTCCACTCAAGCTCTTAACAGCACCATCAAGTGCATCAATAGCTTTGTAGATCTCTTTGGTATTAGCCCCAGTTACTGGTTTACCATCGGCACCCATCTTGAATCCGCTAATGCTCAACTCGCTGAATCTCACATCGCTATCAGCAGCACCCGTCTTGGAAGTTTTAGCGTATTTGCCGAGAGTGAAGTTTCTCAGGTCATCTGGGTCAGTAAGAGCACCGGGACCACCTGCAGCATGGAAATTTATGCCGAAATATGTAACCGGAGTTTGGTTGCCATTTATTCCGCCAAAATTGGAGCTATAGTTAGCACCAACTTGCAAAGTCCATGATGCGGCTGCTTTGCTTAAATTAACAACGCCAAAGCTATTGTTCGCATTTGGAGATGTTCCTGTGCTACTGTAAGTACCATTGGCTAACAGGTTCTTGCCGTTGTAGTCCGTGCTAAGGGCTATACGACCGATTTCCTTGCTGAGTTCCTGGAATTCATCATCCAAGTACTTGCGTTCTGTGCTTGTCAGGGTGTCGTTAGCAGCCTGAACAGCAAGTTCGCGCTGTCTTTGCATGATGTTCGAGATTTCAGACAATGCGCCTTCAGCGATCTGCAATGCGGCCATGCCGTCTTGAGCGTTCTGTTTTGCTTTGCCGAGACCACGGATCTGGGTTCTCATTTGCTCAGACATGGCCAAACCAGCGGCATCGTCTTGGGCACGATTGATTCTGAGACCAGTTGAGAGTTTTTCGAGAGATTTGCTCAATCCATTGTTGCTTGTGTAAAGCGAATGTTGAGAAACCATTGCACGAATATTATTGTTGATTTGCATACAATTAACCTCCATGTAAAGTGGTAGCCATCGGCTTCCTTGCCTCAGGCGCCACATCTTTTCCGGCATTCGCCGGCGACTCAGATGTTGGCATTTAATCCTTTTTAGTTCAATCTATATTATAGGCAGGATCCCAAAAAACTTTAGCGATTTTTTTATTTTTTTTTTAAAAAATAATGAAATTGACAAATTTGAGAGGATTATTTTTTTCTATATTACTGTTGGAATTCAATCGGAGTGTAGGTTATTATGGAGAAAAAGATTTTGAGAAAGATTGTGCCAGTTGCTAAGCCTAAGAGACTTTCTAAGGCTGGGGAGTGGTTGAAAGCTCATCCTAATGGTTTGGGTGGCCGGATATTAGATATGAAAGCGGTTATGAGGTAATATGCGCTATTTTTTAGACACTAATGTACTCATATTTTATGCTTTAGGCGGTAAAGATTTAGACAAAGAAGTAAAGAATATTTTCAGCGATTATGAAAATATCATTTATGTTAGTTCAGAAGTCATTAAGGAAGTGATGCACTTAATTAGGTATGAAAAAATTGATGTAAAACAATGGAAAACCCCCAATGATGTATGGAAAACCATAGATGAATGGGGCTTTATTATAGACTATGTAAAAAAAGAGCATATTCAGTCTCTAGGGAATCTTGTTATGGCAAATGAGCATAAAGACCCTACGGACCATATAATTATTGCACATGCAGTTACAAATAAAATGCCAATAATAAGCAGTGACAGAAAGTTCCGGCATTATAAAACTCAAGGATTGGATCTTGTTTTCAATAATGTTCATGAAAAGAATAAAATAGCTGAGTAAAAAACATTATGCCAAAAATTCGTGAAATGTTTGATCGGATTCACAAACGATATGACCTGCTGAATCACCTTATGTCTGCCGGGCGCGACGTTGCATGGCGCAAAAAATGCGTTGAACGGCTGCCGCAAAAAGACAACGCTGTGGTGCTTGACCTCTGCGGCGGAACAGGGGATTTTGCTGTTACATATAATAAAATGCGAAAAGGCACAATTTTGGTAGGCGATTTTTCCGAAAAAATGCTGGGCGTGGCGGTTCGCAAAAATCCGGATTTAAAATTCATTCAAATGGATGCCACGCAAATTTCCATTGCAGACTCATCGGTGGATATTGTATTAAATGGGTTTGGAATGCGCAATATCTGGAATTTGGATACCGCCTTCAGCGAGGCCCACAGGGTTTTGAAAGGAGGTGGGTGCTTTGCCACACTCGAATTCTTTAAACCGGACAAAACGGTCTCTAAATTGTTTTACCATAGGATTGCACCGCTTGCATTGCCTTTTGCGGGCATGATATTCAGCAAACGAAACGCTTATCGCTATCTTGTACTTTCTATTTTAAACTTCATCACCGCTAAGGAATATGCGTTAAAAGCCAAAAATACGGGTTTTTCGCTTAAATGCATAAAAGCTTTGGATGGTGGATTGGCTCATATCGTAATATTGGAGAAACCATGAACATAATACTTGGGATAACCGGAGCTTCAGGTGTCATATATGCCAAACGCTTTATGTACCACGCAAAAGAACGTGGCTTTGTTTTGGAGCTTATTATCTCTAAAACAGGCGAAGCCGTGCTTAAACACGAGAATTGCGCAGATATTTTGCAAAGCGGTGCGAAAGTTCACCAAATAGACGACTTTTTTGCGCCACCTGCCACAGGAAGCTCAAACTACTTTGGCATGGTAGTATTGCCCTGCTCAATGGGAACGCTAGGGCGCATAGCTGCAGGCACAGGTGATAATCTGCTGATAAGAGCCGCCGATGTGTGCCTCAAAGAAGGCCGCCCACTGGTGCTTGTGTCTAGAGAAATGCCGCTCAATGAAATTCATCTGGAAAACATGCTAAAGCTCAAACGAGCCGGCGCAACAATAATCACAGCCTCACCGCATTTTTATAAAAATCCGGTAACCCTCGAAGAGCTCGCAGATACGGTTGTGGACAAAGTTTTCAATTTTCTACATTAGCTCATAACACGATAACGAGGATAATATGGCTTATTTAAACAAAGTAATGCTAATGGGCAATCTCGGCAAAGACGCTGAGGTTCGCATGACCCAAAACAACAAGAAAAGGGTATCTTTTTCCCTTGCCACCACACGCAGGTTCCGTAACCCAAATACAGGCGAAATGCAAGACGACACAGCATGGCACAGCATTGTGGCATGGGACAAGCTCGCTGAGCGCATAGAGAAGCTGGGAATAAAAAAGGGAACACCGCTTTATGTAGAAGGCAGAGTATCTTACCGCCAGTGGAGTGACCCGGCAACCGGGCAAAAGCACAATGTAACTGAAATTTTAATGGATAATTTTGAATTCCTGGCTCCAAGGCACAGCAGCAGCTATTCCGGCGAAAGCAATGATATGCCTGCGGAGTTCGGTTCCAGCACACCACCGCCACCGTCGGCTAATGATCCGGATGAGCAATTACCGTTTTAAACTATGATTGGAGTAGAATTAGTACAAGTTGCGATTTTATGGTGCATAGCCGGCTTGGCTAGCATAAGCGCATTGAATGCTCGCGGACTTTTCAGGCAGTTGGTTTCATGGATTATCACAAGCTTGATATTCTTTGCCGCTCTGTTTTTCTCTTACATGAAGGTGGAAAATGTTAAAAGTGAAATAGGTTTTTCCGGGCCGCTGCCTCCTGTAATTCAACCTCACGATTCTGTTGCAAATTCGAGTTCGCTCACAGATAAGGTAATGGATACTTTGATAGACGGCTACAACGCTACCGAAAAACAGCTTATGGAAAGCGTTATGGAAATTGCGAGCGACATTCTCGCTTTTCCCGAATGGAAAGTTATACAGGCGCAAGGCATTGAAAAGCGTGAGAGTTTTGAGAGCAAGGCACGCTTTCTCAGAAACAAAAGCATGGATTCTTACAGGCAAATCAGAAGCTTAACTCCCCCGAGTGAAAGGAAACTCGCTTATGATATATTGCTGGCAGCAGCAGATAATTTGCGGCTTGCCGGCTATGAGGTTCATAATCAGTTCGGGCAGGATAGCGATGCTTCCGGCGAGAGCATCGCAAAAGCACGTGAAAGAGCAACTCAAATAAAGTCAACAGTTTCAACAATAGCAAACAAGGAGTGAAAAAATGAAGAATGTTGCAATAGCAGGCGCAACGGGCGCAGTAGGGCAAGAATTGCTGACTCTTTTGGCAGAGCGCAATTTTCCGCTTAAATCTTTAAAGTTACTGGCTTCGTCCAGGAGCGCAGGGAAAACAATAAAATTCAAAGGCGAAGATATTGTTGTGCAGGAACTTCGCCACGATTCTTTTGAAGGCGTGGACTTGGTTCTATCCTCAGCAGGAGGCTCTATATCAAAAGAGTATATGCCCTCTGCCGTTAATTCCGGAGCAGTGGTTGTGGACAACACTTCCTACTTCAGAATGAATCCAGAAGTTCCGCTTGTGGTGCCGGAAATAAATCCGCAGGATATAAAAAAGCACAAGGGAATAATAGCCAATCCCAATTGCAGCACAATAATAATGCTTTTGCCGCTATACCCTTTATACAAGGCTTTTGGCGTTGAAAGAATTCATGCCACAACCTATCAGGCGGCGAGCGGCGCAGGTGCGCTTGCAATGGAAGAATTGCGTTTGGAATGTGTGGCTCTCGCAGAAGGGAAAACTTTTAACCGCACGGTTATTCCTCATCAGTACGCATTCAATTTGTTCCCGCACAATTCGTCTTACAACGATGGCAGCAAAAGCGGTGCGGCGCCCACGGGTTATTGCGAAGAGGAATGGAAAATGGTGGCCGAAACGCATAAAATTTTCAGCGATGAGCATTTGCGCGTAAATGCCACCTGCGTAAGAGTTCCCGTGTTAAGAGCGCACTCAGAGGCTTTGAACATAAGGCTTTCAAAAAAAACAAGTGTTTCGGAGATTTACGATGTTTTGCGTGATGCGCCAGGAGTTGAAATTTTGGAAGAACCTTCAAAGAATCGTTGGCCAATGCCAATAGATGCCAGCGGCAAAGATCCTGTGCTGGTGGGCAGAGTTCGTGTTGACCAGTCGCAGGAAAACGCTTTTGATATGTGGGTTGTGGGCGACCAAATTCGCAAAGGCGCAGCGCTCAATGCGATACAGATAGCGGAGCTTCTTTAATGCTGTTTTCAATCTTATTGGGCCTTTCGCTTTTTGCGATTAGCTGCTATCTTGTGCTTCTGTTTTTTCAGGTGCACAAGGTTGAGAAAAAGATTTCCGATCTTATTCAGATGGTTGAAGTTCATTTGTTAAACAGGTATGGGCATAATCCTAACAGAAATGTGCGTCTTGTTGATGTTAAAAAGGTAATGGAAGAGGATGATTGAAAGGTAATGGAAGAGGATAGTTAAATGTTTGGCACAGTACCAAGGCCTAACTGGATTGAAATAGATTTAGATAACCTGCAAAACAATATTCGTTATGTGAGGGATTTGTTGCCGGCAGGTACAAAAATGCTTTTGCCCGTAAAAGCAGATGCTTACGGTCATGGTTCTTTGGCGAGCTCGTTTGCGGCCATAGAAGCGGGCGTTGATTTTTTAGGAGTTGCGCACTTATTCGAAGGTATAGCGCTGCGAGAGCACGGAGTGAATGCGAGAATTTTAATTCTTGGTCCATGCATGGAAAGCGATTTTCCATTCCTGCAAAAATACAACCTGACCCCTTCGATTTCAAGCTATGAAATAGCAAAAAAATGCCCTGCAGGTACAAAAATTCATATAAAAATAGACACAGGCATGCACCGCTTTGGCATAAAATACGATAATTTTGAAGAAGTCAAAAAAATATGCGAGCTTTCTAATGTAGAAGCTGAGGGTTTATATTCGCACCTTGCGACTGCAGATATGCCGGAGCACAGCGCTATGGAAATACAGCTCACACGCTTTGACAGAATGGTTAAGGAACTTGAAAACGCTCGGCTGCGGCCGCCTATCTGCCACATAGCTAATTCGGCGGCAACGCTTAGGTTCGCAGAAAGAACGCATTACGATATGGTGAGGCCCGGCCTTGCCCTTTATGGCTATGAGTTTTCCGTTAAGCCTGTGCTAAGGCTTTGCGCAACAGTGCGGGCTTTGCGTGAGGTTGAGGCCGGAGAGGGAGTTTCTTACGGGCATTTTTTTGTAACTCAAAAGAATATGCGGGTAGCAACGATAGCCATTGGCTACGGAGACGGCTATTTGCGCGGCAAGCCAAACGAAGGCGTGATTTTTATCCGAGGCAAGGCTTGCCCCATTTTAGGCCGAGTGTGCATGGATGCCTGCATGGTGGACGCAAGCGATGTTCCGGATGTGCAATTGGGCGACAGAGCTGAGTGCATAAACGGTGAGTTTTCCCCAAAAATATCCGTAGAGGCCTTTGCCGCAACTCATAACACCATTTCTTACGAAATAACCACCAGAATGGCTCGCCGCCTTTATAGAGTTTACAAATATAAGGGCGCAATGATGGGTTGGCATGAGTTAAAAGAAGCTTGGAAAATAGTATAAATTTTTACTATATTAATTGTATGCGTATAGGCGTGCTGTTTTTGATGTGTTTTTTCGGTTATTCCATGGCTCAGGATTATTTTCCGAATATATCGCCTGAGCTATCTCCGGTTGGTAGAGATAATTTTGACTCTGCTTATGCGGTTAGCAAAAATGTTGCGGAGAAGCCGGAGTCCGGAGCTTGGTGGTCCAAGAATAAGAATATTGTGAGGACTGTGCTTTTTGTTGCCGCAGCCGGCAGTACGGGCATAGCTATTTGGCAGAATAATATGGCAAGCAAGGAGAAGGACAAGGCGGCTATTTGGTACACAAATATCACCACCACTATTGTGAGCCAGGAAAAGCGTGAATATGAGCATTTTGTCAATAACTATGACAAGTCGGTTGATAATGTTCGCTCTCATGAGAATATGCGTAATGGATTTTATATAGGTGCTGGGATATTTGGCGTTGCCGGCATTGTGAGTTTGTGTTTTTAGGGGGTTAGCATGAAGAACTTTCTCATTTTAGTTTTATGTGCGGCTTTGGTTGCTGTATTTTTTGCGTGCTCCAATGATGGTTTGACTGTGAAGCCGCCGCTGCAATTGATTGATAGCCATGTTTCTTCCTGTGAGTTGAAGGATAAATGTTATTCCAATGTCAGCGAGGAACTTTGCGATGATATGGGAGGCATTACAGTTGCAATTTGCGTGCCCAGTTCCAGCTCGGTGCTCAGCAGTAGCAGCGTTTCTAGTTCTTCAAACGGTGATGGCACTAACAATTCGTCCAGTTCTTCGGTTATATCAAGCAGCTCAAGCGGCCCACCTAAACCGGCTCCGGTAGCAACAGGCGATTTCTATTTTAAGTTTCTTAATGATGAACGAGAAAGCCCGCCAATTTATTTCTTGGCTAATGCTGCAAATAATATGCGTTTAAGCACTAATCCTGGCGGTGATCTTGCAAGTAGCGGTAAGATTTATCAATCTCTTGTTTTATCAAATACTGCCGAAGCCGGTTGCGTAGAGCCTATTCAATATAAACTGACACTAGATGATATTCTGTTGCCGGGTCAGGAGAACTTAACAAAAGAGAATGGCGGTGTGCCCATTAGCTCTACCGGTTTACTTGCCATAACTGCGTATGCAAATTGCGATGGAGTGGATAAAACATTGAAAAATGCGCAAGACGAGGCTTTCATTATAACAGCAAAAGTAATAATACCGCCTAAAGTAGATCCGATAGCAACAGGCGAACTCTATTTTAAGTTTCTTGATAATCAAAATCCGCCAATGTATTTATTGACTAATGCAGCAAACAATATGCGTTTGAGTACTAATGCTGGCGGTGAGCCTGTGAGTAGCGGTAAAATTTATCGAAAGCTTGATTTATCCAATGCTGCTGAATCCGGTTGCGCAAATATTCAGTATAAATTGACACTAAATGGTGAACCGCCGCCGGATCATGAGAACCTAACAAAAGAAACTGGTGGTGTGTCTATTAGTTCTACCGGCTTAATTGCCGTAACTGCATATGCAAATTGCGATGGAGAGGATAAGACACTGAAAAATGAGCAAGACGAGGAAATTATTATAACAGTAGAGGTAGTGAATGCAATTTAAATTCGGCATTATAGCGGTGGCGTTTATTTTGGCTTCTTGCACTAGCGATTTGCCGGATGTTCCTAAGTTTGAGTTTTGTTATATCCCAAGCGCAACTAACTCCTGCCAAAGCTTTTATGAAGTATCAAGAGAATTGTGCGAAGATTTAATAGCGGAAGATAAAGCAAAATTGGCCAGTGAGCCCGATTGCGCCGATGCTAAGTAAAATCTTAACCGAATTGTAACAATAACGCAGGCGTTCTTTAATAGTTGATTTTTAAATTTACTATTAGTTCAACTAAGGAGAACACCATGAAAAAAGTTCTGTTCGCAGCAATACTGGCAGCAACATCAATGCTTGCAGCTCAAACAATCATAGGCTC
>WQSZ01000045.1 GCA_009787645.1 Candidatus Fibrimonadales bacterium
AAATAAAGCCGATTATATCATTACAAGAAATGCACCCGATTTTGAAAATACTCTTGTTCCTGCTATAACGCCTACGGAATTTCTAAAAATCCATAACTAACTTTTTTCTACCTTCTACCTTATGCACACTTTCACCCTCCAAAGCAACCAACAGCCCCCAGCAACGGCTCGCTTTTGCAATGTAATAAATATGTCATCGCCAACGGAGCCGTTCAACTCTAGAGAGAGAGAGAGAGAGAGAGTAATGCTCTTCTAAACAGCAAATTTTTTTCAGTCACATTCCTATCGGAGGTATATATGAAAACGAGTAAAGTTACTCTATTGGCGGCTATTTCTATAGCTATGGCATTCACCATATCCTGCTCTAGCGACAACAACAGCGATGGTGGAGGCACTAATCCTAGTAGCAGCTCTGGCGACGGTGGTTCCGAAAATACGCAAGGGAATAGCGGAACTTTCACCGACACACGAGACAGCAAAACCTACAAATGGGTTAAGATAGACGAGCAAATCTGGATGGCTGAAAACTTGAATTACGATGTGGGAGACAGTCCATGCAATCGTAACGACCCCACCAACTGCACAAAATACGGCAGGCTTTACGACTGGGCTACGGCTATGACTGCTTGCCCCTCTGGTTGGCGTATGCCAAACGATGCAGAATGGAATGCATTAATAGNGATAGCAGGCGGATTTCAAGNTGCAGGAGCCAAACTGAAGGCAAAGAGCGGTTGGAATAATGGCGGTGACGGCACAGACAACTATGGGTTTTCAGCTCTGCCGGGCGGCGACGCCAACGCGGCAAACGCTTCCAGCTATATCGGTGAAAGAGGTTACTGGTGGAGCAGCTTGGAGTACGCTGGTATTAATGCCTACTTTTGGCGTATAGAATACAACTACATTAGTGTAGACAGAAGTTACACATATAAGGAGAAGAAGCATTCTGTTCGTTGCGTGCAGGATTAAAATCCTAAATTTTCTATATTATGCTTAGCACAAAGGCGTGTGTTCTTTTAAGAGAACATGCGCCTTTTTTATTTGGAGACCGCTGGCATGCAACGCATTACTGACATAACACTATCTTGCATTGGCAACTTGCCTTGCAGCAAATCCGATATTTTGCGATTTCGAGATTTTCTAATAGAGATGGAAGTTGAGCCGTGTGATGCTTTGCCCACTAATGTATTTTGCCCAAACAACGATTTTCATTGCGCAACGGCTATGGCGGTTGAACATTTGATAAACGGCGGTGAGAATGTTGCAACATCGTTCTGCGGTATAGGTGGCTTTGCGGCTACGGAAGAAGTTGTAATGGCTTTGCGAGTATGCGGGGTGCGTAAAACGGATAAAACTTATGAATTTTTGCCGGAGATGGCAAAGCTGTTTCAAAAAATTACGAGCATTGACATTCCTGCAAATAAACCTGTTATCGGCGAAAAAATATTTCACGTGGAGTCTGGTGTTCACGTAGATGGAATTCTGAAACAGCCGCAGTGTTATGAACCTTATCCGCCGGAAGTTGTGGGGCTGCATAGGCATATTGTGCTTGGCAAGCAGAGCGGAACAGCTTCTATTCGAGCGAAGCTTTCCGAGCTTGGCCTGCAATGTGCTGAGGAGCATATTCCCCTTATTCTTAAACGGGTTAAGCAGATGGATAGAGTTGTTAGTGAGCGTGAATTTACCGAGATAGTCCGTGAAACAGCGTAGATACCTTTTGGACAGCACTTTGCGTGACGGCGAACAGGCTACGGGCATTTGTTTTTCTGCGGAACAAAAATTGAAAATTGCCGCTATGTTGGATTCATTCGGCGTGCATCAAATTGAAGCCGGAGTTCCGGCGGCCTCCGAACAGGAAAAAGAAATTATCACACGTATTATTGAGAACCGAAAGAACGCTGTAATATCCGTGTGGAGCAGGCTTGTGCCATCTGACATAATTCATGCAGTTGATGTGCGGCCTGATATAATTCACTTCAGCGTGCCTGTTTCAAATTTACATATTTACAAAAAACTGAACAAAGATAAAGATTGGGTTATTGAGCAGTTGCACGTTTGTTTGGATTTAATAGGCAAAAGCGGAATTCCTATTTCTGTTGGATTTGAAGATGCGTTTCGCTCGGAGATGGAATTTATGATAAGTGTTGCAAAAATATTGATGGATTTTGGTGTAAAGCGAATTCGCCTTGCAGACACTGTGGGCATAGCTACGCCAACTCTTTGTCGCACTGTCTTTAAAGAGATTTCCGAAAAATTCGGAGATAGAGTAGAACTTGGAATTCACGCTCATAACGATTTGGGCATGGCTGTGGCAAATACAATTGAATCTGCGAAAGCTGGTTGCCTTTACGCAGATGTAACTGTTGGTGGCATTGGCGAGCGTGCGGGAAATTGCGACTTGGCGAAATTGGTACATGCAAGTTCAGATATATTTGATTGGGGGATAACCGATGTTGATGCACAAAAACTTGAGGAACTTTGTTTTTTAAAACAGGAGATAAAACAATGAAAAAATCACTTTCAATGCTTATTATCGCTTTGCTATGCATAGCGACTTTATTTGCTTGCAATAAAGAGAAAGCAAAATTATCGCTAAATATATTTGCGGCTGCAAGCCTTACAGAAGCGTTAAACGAAATAGCAACGCTATACAATGCAGCAACGCCAAATATAACGCTTCATTTCAATTTTGATTCCAGCGGCAAACTGCAAACGCAAATTGAAAACGGCGCAGAAGCAGATGTGTTTCTTTCCGCAGGGCAAAAGCAAATGGACGCACTATCCGGCAAGTTCATAGATAGCACTACTCGCAAGAATTTGCTAACCAACAAGGTTGTGCTGATAGTGCCGCAAAACAGCACAAAAAGCATTTCGTCTTTTGAAGATGTTCTAACAGATAAAGTATCTCTTATAGCGTTAGGCAATTCTTCTGTGCCTGTTGGGCAGTATTCGGAAGAAATATTCACTTCTTTAAACGGTTGGGATAAGGTTTCTGCCAAAGCCTCATTAGGTTCAAATGTAAAAGAAGTGCTTTCTCAAGTGGAAAGCTCAAGCATTGATTGCGGCGTGGTGTATTCCACAGATGCGGCTACGGCAAAGAATGTAAAAGTTGTTGCTTATGCACCGGAAGGCAGCCATAAACCGGTGGTTTACCCTGTTGCCGCATTGAAAGGCTCAAAGAACCCAAAAGAAGCACAGGCATTCTTGGAATTTTTAAGTTCGCCACAAGCAAAAGCAGTGTTTGAGAAAATAGGATTTGAGATTGTGGAATAATATGGATTTATTTCCCCTATTCAATTCGCTTAGAATAACGGCTATTGCCGTTTCTTTTGCGTTTGTTTTGGGCATATTTGCGGCTTACTCCGTGCTGCGGTTGCCGAGGCTAATCAAAGGCATTTGTGATACGCTTTTTACAATTCCACTCGTGTTGCCGCCTACTGTGGTGGGCTATTTTATACTTGTGTGGCTATCGCCAACAGGCGTGGCCGGCTCAAAAATATTTGAATGGTTTTCGGTGACAATTACTATGCGTTGGTATGCGGCGGCAGTTGCAGTCGCCATTATCGCATTCCCGTTTATATACAGAACTGCACGTGGAGCATTTGAAAACTTTGACCAAAACTTGCTTGACGCAGGGCGAACGCTTGGGCTTTCTGAAAAATATATTTTTTTCAGAATACTTCTTCCGAACTGCAAACACGGAATTATAGCCGGAACAGTGATAGCGTTTGCGCGAGGACTCGGCGAATACGGCGCAACCAGCATGGTTGCCGGATATATATCCGGCAAAACCGCTACTGTTTCCACATCCGTAGCCTATTTTTGGCAGATAAACCGGGAAGATATGGCGTTCTATTGGGTTATGATAAATCTTGCGGTTTCTGTTGTATTTATGGTTGTAATTAATGTATTGAACAAGCCCAAAGTCAGGAGTTAGGCAATGCTTTTATGCAACATCAGCAAACATCTAGACGGCTTCTCACTTAATGTTGACATAGCGGCAAAGCTCGGCGTAACGGCGTTGATGGGAGCGTCCGGCAGCGGCAAAAGCATGACTCTTCGCTGCATCGCAGGCATTTCAAAACCCAGTTCAGGGCGAATTGAACTCGGCGGCACAGTGCTATTTGACTCCGAAAAAAAAATCAACCTTCCGCCGCAAAAGCGCAACATCGGCTTTCTATTTCAAGATTACGCGCTGTTCCCAAATATGACCGTGCGGCAAAACATTATGACAGGCGCAAAAAATAAAGTTGCAACTATCGCAGAAGAGTTGGCGGTAAAATTTCACATAACGCAGCACCTGCATAAATACCCCGCAGAGCTTTCCGGCGGAGAAAAACAACGCTGTGCGCTGGCACGAATTTTCGCAGGCTCCCCAGATATGCTTATGCTGGACGAACCTTTCGCTGCTCTGGACAGCCATTTGCGCTTTGAATTGGAAATGGAACTCTCCGAACTGATAAAGCGTTTTAACAAACCGGTGCTTTACGTATCGCACAATCGCAGCGAAGTTTACAGGCTCTGCGACAACATTGTGATAATGGACGGCGGCAAAAACGAGCCTCTTGGCGACAAACAAACCGTATTCAAAAAACCGGCAACTGTCCAAGCCGCACGGCTCACAGGCTGCAAAAATATAGTGCCGGCCATCATCGCAGGAACACGAGTGTCTGTGCCCGATTGGGGCATTGAATTCAAATCGTGCGAAGTGCTGAACGATATTCATTACGTTGGAATTCGCGCAAACAACATTATCCAAAAGTCCATCGCAAAAACAAGCGACATTGCCGCCGATTTTGAGTTTGAGATAGTGAAAGAAATTGAAGACACCTTCACCAGCATTTTAATGGTGCGCAAGCGAGGAACGAACTTGTGCGCCATTCGCTGGGAAATGCCAAAAAAAGATCGTGCCGCCTTGCTGCATAGCAAAGATCTGGCGTTTTTACACGAGCACATTTTGCTTTTAAAATAGGAGACCGGCTATGAATATGATACAACTTCCCACAGGCATATTTGCAGGCGTGGAAAGCCACTCCTGCTATCCGAGCGGCGAACTTGAAGGCGTTAAACTCTCGGAAAAGAATATGCTCGTCACACACGTTGGCGAACTTATTCCGGCTTATACTGAAACGCATCGCCGCAAAAATAAATTCTCCGTAAAGTTTTACAAAAGCGGCACAATAAAAGCAATAGCCCTCAATGAAGTGCAGGAAATTCAAACTCCCATAGGCGAATTCCCGGCAGAAGCCGTAACATTTTTTGAAACAGGAGAACTGAAACGCTTTTTTCCTTTAGACGGCCAAATAGGCGGAATGTGGAGCGAAGAGGAAGAAAAAAAACTTGCAATTCCCCTGTCATTTGACCTGCCATTCACATCATTTACCGCTATTATCAGCGGAGTGGCTTTTTATCAAAGCGGCAATATTCGCAGCATAACGCTATTTCCCGGAGAAACGGTGCAAATAGCAACAAAATTCGGCAACATACCAACAAGAAACGGCTTTTCTCTATACGAATCCGGAAATTTGGAATCGCTTGAACCTGCCGAACTTACGGTGATAAAAACTCCAACCGGTCCTATCAACGCCTACGACCCCGACGCTGTGGGCATAAACGCAGATGTAAATTCGCTCGTGTTTGGCGAAGATGGCGATATAATCGCAATGAATCCTGCACGGTTTGGGTCTTTGCAGATGATGTGTGGGCCGGAGGATTGCGCTAACTGTTCGCTGGGATGTATTATTTGAAATCGTATCTGAAACCTCCATTTAACACATAGCAAACATACCTATTTACTATGTGTTAAAATATAGCAAATATTTTTGAGCTTGTCAAGGGGGTTAGACGAGCAAAGAAGTTTTTTTTAATTTTCTATATTACTACCTTGAAATTAGGAAAGATATGTCAACAAATAAAATGACTCCGGGATCGAAAGTTCCCTCTTTGATAGAAAATGATATGCAGGATAGCTACCTACGCTATTCTATGAGCGTTATAGTAGCCCGTGCGCTGCCGGACGTTCGCGATGGACTTAAGCCGGTTCATCGCAGAGTGCTTTTTGGCATGCACGAGCTTGGGCTTACCCCATCCAAGCCAACACGCAAAAGCGCAAAAATCGTTGGTGAAATTATGGGTAATTACCACCCTCACGGCGATAGCGCAATTTACGATACCCTTGTACGCATGGCTCAAGATTTTTCGTTGCGTTACACGCTTGTGGACGGGCAGGGAAATTTTGGCAGCATGGACGGAGACCCTCCTGCGGCAATGCGTTATACAGAAGCCAGGATGAGCCATTTTTCCGAATTCATGCTGGAAGANCTGGANAAAGANACTGTTGATTTTGTTCCTACTTTTGACGATACGGCGCAAGAGCCTACNGTGCTGCCTTCCGCATTTCCAAACCTTTTGGTGAACGGTTCAATAGGCATTGCTGTTGGCATGGCAACCAACATGGCTCCGCATAATTTAAGAGAAGTGACCGAAGCCGTAAAAGCTCTTATAGATAACCCCGATATTTCCTGCGAAGAATTGATGAATTTTGTAAAAGGCCCGGATTTCCCTACCGGAGCCGTGATTTGCGGACGCGCCGGCATGAGAGATGCATACCTTACAGGGCGAGGCAAAGTGAGGGTTCGCGCAGATATTGAAGTTGAAATAGATGCTAAAGACAGAACTCAGCTCATTGTGAAATCAATTCCTTACATGGTGAATAAAAAGGAATTGCTGGAAAACATAGGCAAACTTGTAAACGATGGAAAAATAGAAGGCGTAAACAGGGCAAACGATGAAAGCGATCGTGATGGCATGCGCATTGTGATTGGGCTTAAAAAAGACGCCGTGCCGGAAGTGGTAAAAAATAATCTGTTCAAATACACAAGGTTGCAGGAGAGCTTTAGTTTTTACAATTTGGCTTTGGTTAATCGCCAGCCAAAACTTTTGAATCTTAAGGATTTGTGCGCAAATTATGTGGAGCACCGCCATGAGGTTATTCGCCGCCGCACGGAATTTGAGCTTAGGAAGGCGAAGGAAAGAGCGCATATTCTGGAAGGTTTTTTAAAAGCCTTTGTGAAGAAAGAAGACATTGACGAAGTAGTTCGCATAATTCGCTTTGACGATAATCCTGAGCAAGTTTTGCAAACTCGCTATGATCTTTCAGAGCTGCAAGTCAAGGCAATTTTAGATGTTCCGCTGAGAAACCTGAAAAAGATAAACATTGAGAAATACCAGAACGAATACGACGAAATTTTGCTGAAAATCGCAGACTTGGAAGATATTTTGGCAAAAAAAGAACGCATAATGTCCATCATAAAAACAAGGCTCGAAGAGATTGCCGAAAAATACGGCGATGTTCGGCGCACAAAAATTGAAGACACCGACGAAGAGTTAGAAGACGAAGACTTGATAGCCGAAGAAGAGCAGGTTATTATGCTTTCCAAAAAAGGCTACGTTCGCAGGCTGCCCATAGATACATTCAAAACACAGGGCAGAGGCGGCAGAGGCGTTATTGGTACAGGCTTGAAAGACGATGACTATGCGGAAAAAGTCTTCACCGCAAGCACTCACAGCTATTTGCTGGTCTTTACCAACAAGGGCCGCATGCACTGGATAAAAGTGTACAAATTACCCGAAGGATCTCGCACCGGCAAAGGAGTGCCGATAGTAAACTTCCTTGGATTAACCGAAGGTGAACGAGTTTCGGCAATAGTTCCGGTTCGCAGATTTGTAGAGGGGTTCTATATAGCATTCTGCACAAAACTGGGCATCATAAATAAAATGAAGCTCGGACTGTTCAGCAATGTTCGCAAAGCCGGCATAAATGCCATTACCATTGCAGAAGGCGATGAGCTGGTAAGCGCCCTTTTGGTGCAAGAAGAGAACAATTTGATGATCGCCACGAAAAAAGGAAAAGCACTTACCATTCCGCCGGATGTGTTCCGCAGCACAGGGCGCAACTCCAGAGGCGTGCGTGGCATGCGTTTGGAAGATGGAGACACTGTTATGGGAATGGTGGATGTAAAGAAGGAGTCTCTGATCCTGACAATTTCCGAGAAGGGCTTTGCAAAACGCACAGACCCCGAGGAATATCGCATTACAAATAGAGGCGGCAAAGGCGTTACAAATATGAAAATTACGGATAAAACCGGAGATGCCGTTTTTGTTGATACCGTTTTGCCTGATTACGATGTGATGATAAGCACAAAAGAAGGCAAAATGATACGCATCGATCTGGATTCCATAAGAGAAACAGGTCGCTCGGCGCAAGGCGTTAAGGCCATAAGGCTTGATGACGATGATTTTGTGAGAGATGCCGTAGCAATTCCAAGTGTAGAGGATATTGAAGCGGAGTCTGAAGAGACAAAAGCGTCTTTGGAAAACGTGCCTTTGGCAACGCCGGCCAGCGATTTATCTGATGAACCCAAAAATGATGATGAGCTATGAAGGTTCTATTTAAGGAGTAGCATGAAGGTTCTATTAATAGGTAGCGGCGGCAGAGAACATGCTATTGCGCATGCGATAAAAAAATCTCCGCTTTGCGATGAACTTATTTGCGCACCAGGAAATCCAGGCATTGCAACGCTTGGAAAATGCTTTGGAGTTGAAGTTTCAAGCCCTGAAGAAATCGCAGATATTGCAAAAAGAGAAAAAGCGGACTTTACGATTATAGGCCCGGAAATTCCGCTTGTTGCCGGCGTTGTTGATGAATTCAAAAAACATGGCATGCTGATTTTTGGCCCATCGAAAGAAGCAGCACAGCTTGAAGGCAGCAAGGCGTTCAGCAAGGAATTTATGAAAAAGCATAATATTCCAACCGCAGCTTATGAAACTTTTACCGATTTGCAAAAAGCAAAGGATTATTTGAAAGAGCATCCGGCTCCGATAGTTGTAAAGGCATCGGGCTTGGCGGCGGGCAAAGGCGCAGTGGTTTGCATGAGCGACAAAGAAGCGTTGAACGCAGTGGAAGAGATGCTCGGAGAAAAAGCGGTGTTTGGAGAATCCGGAAAAACCGTTGTGATAGAGGAATTTATGGAAGGCGAAGAGGCTTCCATTTTTGCGGTGTGTGATGGCAAGGATTATATTTTGCTTGCGCCAGCTCAGGATCACAAAAGAATTTTTGACGATGACAAAGGCCCCAACACCGGCGGAATGGGAGCTTACGCCCCAGCCCCATTGGTAAACAAGGAAATGTTGGAGCGCATAAAAAAAGAAGTTGTTGAGCCCACACTGCAAGGCATTGAATATACGGGAATTTTATTTATAGGCATAATGGTCACAAAGAATGGGCCTAAAGTTGTAGAATACAATTGTCGCTTGGGAGATCCGGAAACCCAGGCTGTTTTGGAAGTTTACAAAGGCGATTTACTGGATTTATTTTACAAGGCGGCTCAGGGAAAAATAAAGGAAGTTGCGGAATCTGAACCTAATGGTTATGCTGCGGTTGTGGTTATGGCAAGCGAAGGTTATCCGGGCAAGTATAAGGGCGCAGTTCCTATCAGCGGAATCAAAGAGGCTCAGGAAAAAGGGGCTGTTGTATTGCACGCCGGCACAAAAATCAAGTTTGGAGAGTTGCAAACTGCCGGCGGTAGAGTTTTGGGCATTGTGGGCAAAGGAGATACTTTGGCACAAGCGCTTGATGTTGCATACTCCGGCGTAAAGGCTATTCACTTTGACGGAGCGCACTACAGAACGGATATAGGAAAAAAGGGTCTATGACCAAAATCGCCCCGACTTCCTGGCATAAAGCACCACGCCCAAAACAGTTACCGGCAGTAACACTGCCGCAGTAACAATGCTCGGCAAAGAATTTCCCTCAGCGATCTGGTAAAAAAGAACCGCCAAGCACCAGCCCAGAATTGTTGAATACAACGCTTGCAAAATCACCAGCGCAAAACCTACTTCACGTGCCGCCGCAGAAACCGCAGCAACACAAGGCACATATAAAAGCACAAAAAGCAAAAAGGCAAAAGCCGCCGCAGAACTATTGTTAAAAGCCTCTTGCATAGGCGTTGATGTGAGAGAACTAAATGCGCCTATTATAGTTTCCTTTGCAAACAAACCCGAAAACAACGCAACAGCCGCTTGCCAATTATTTGAACTCACCCCCATCGGCGCAAAAACATGAACAATAGCCTTGCCTATAATTTCAAGCAATCCGGCTGAATTTAAAAGCCCTAAAATCGCAATTATGGGAACAAGAAGCTTTCCTACTTTTTTTATAAATGCTTTCAAGCGAAACAACGCATTCAAAGTAACCGCTTTAATGCTTGGCCTGTGGTACAGCGGAAGCTCCATTATAAATGGAGCCAAACTTCCTCTATATACAATGCCTTTAAGCAAAAGCCCCGTTGCAATGGCAAGCACAATGCCCGTCAAGTAAAGGGCAAAAACCATAACATCTGCATTTTCCGGGAAAAACACGGTAGCAAACAGGATATACACAGGCAACCGTGCGCCGCAACTCATAAAAGGAACCATAAACACGCTTAAAATTCTGTCCCTTTTATTTTCCAGATTTCTGGTGGCCATAATAGCCGGAACAGAGCAGCCAAAGCCTATAAGCATGGGAATAAACGCTTTGCCCGGCAAACCCATAACTCGCATTATCCTGTCCATAACAAAAGCCGCACGAGCCATATAACCGGAACTTTCCAGCAAACCCATAAAAAAGAACAGCAAAAATATTATAGGCAAAAATGTGGAAAGAGCTTGAATGCCCGAGCCAACGCCATCCGAGAGAATTGCGATGATAATCTCCGGCATTTTTATGCTTTCTAAAACATATCTTACGCCATCGACAAATACCGCACCGAATGCCATGTCAAAATAATCAATAAACAACCCGCCAAGTTCAATTGTCAAGAAAAACAGTAAATACATCACAAGCAAAAAAATCGGCAACCCAAAATATTTGCTCATAATTATTTTATCAATTTTATCGTTTTGAACATAAGGAGAAATTCCCTTTTTTACGCTTGCAGCCATCACGTTTTCTATGCGTTTGTATCGCCACTCCGCCAGAAGCTCGTCGTCTGTGCTGTTTGGGCAAATATTTGCGGTTTTTCCATTGGCATTTTGCAATTCCATGATTTTATTTATAATTCTCTCTTTGCTGTTTGAACGCAGCGCAGAAACTGCAATTACCGGGCTTCCCAACTCATTTTCAAACTTCTTCAGGTCTATGATGATTTTATTTTTCTCTGCCACATCTATCATGTTCAGCACAACCAACATTTTAACGCCCATTTCCTGAAAGATGGTGGTTAAATACAAATTGCGCTCAAGATTTGTGCAGTCAAGAACGTTTATCAGCAAATCAGGTTCGCCGGACTGCAGGTAGTCACGTGCCACACGCTCATCTTCGCTCCAAGCGTCTAAAGCGTAAATTCCCGGCAAATCCACAAGTTTTGCATTAAAAGTCTTATGTTTTACCTCTCCGATTTTTTTGTCAACGGTTACTCCAGGCCAGTTGCCAACTTTCGCGTGCCCGTTTGAGAGCAAGTTGAAAATGGTGCTTTTTCCGGTATTTGGATTCCCGGCAACAGCTATTGTGAGCATGAAATAACCTCCGCTTCGTGCCGTCGCAAAGAAAGCCTGTAGCCACGTAATTCTATTTCAATGGGGTCGCCCAATGGCGAAACCTTTACCACGGTAAATTCCGTTCCTTTAGTAAGGCCTAGAGCCAGCAGCTTAAGCTTATAGTCTCTGCCAACATCAGGAGCATATCGTTCGACAACTGCTTTATCGCCTGGTTTAAGCGATGATATAGATTGAGACATAGTCTCAAATGTAGAAAATAATTTCCGTCTTGTCAAGGGATTTTTTCGAAAAATTGCAAAAAATCAAAGAGCCTTAGACACACCCTGCACATAAAAGCCCACAAGTCCGTTGCTGCTTTCGCCCTGGCGATTTGCCCGCAAACAATCATTGCAGAGGGTCTAAGACCGATTTAAATATAGAAAAATTACAACACTCCAACCACATTAAGCTGCACTTTCTCAACTCCTTGATAAACATTGGAGCGTACCTCAAAAACCAGATCTATATTGCCTTTTTGAATTGAATCTGCCAAGTGAGCCTTGTTGAACACAACAGCAGGAAGCGAAATTCTGCCTTGAACAGCATAAAAACGTATATGGCCGCCATTCATAAACTTAAAGCCTCTAACCGCAACACGCCTGGTCAAAAATGTCGGATAAGGATTTTCAAAACCAAAAGGCTCCAAACGCTTCAGTTCGTTCAAAAATTTCAAACTTAGCTCGGAAAAAGAAACCTCCAAATCATAACGTGAGCTCTCTTCCAGCACCGGAACAAAATCCTGAATTTCTGCCTGCTCCTCCATGCGAACCCTAAGCTCATCTATCTTTTCCGCAGCTATGTTAAAGCCGGCTGCCTTTACATGACCGCCCCAGCGTATAAAAAGATCCCTGCACGGAAAAAGTGCTGAGTGCCAGTTAAAAGAACCCGCAGAACGGGCACTCGCCGCCGCAACACCATCGCTTTGAATGGAAATAATCGCAGTCGGGCGTTTATACTCCTGAGCAACACGGGC